>NC_009937.1:5050000-5369772 GCF_000010525.1 Azorhizobium caulinodans ORS 571
GCATCGTCGCGACGCTGCTGTGCTGGTTCCTGGTTGATTTCGACGAGCCGGAGTTCGATCTGCTCTCCCGCTTCGACTTCACCGGCCTCCTCGGCATGGCCGTCTTTCTCGGCAGCCTGGAATATGTGCTGGAGGAAGGCGAGCGGGACGACTGGTTCCAGTCGGACACCATCGTCTTCTTCTCGGTGATGATCGTGATCGGCGCGGTGCTCTTCTTCTACCGGGCGTTCCGGGCCGAGCAGCCGGTGGTGGACCTGCGCGCCTACAAGGACCGCAATTTCGCGGTGGGCTCCATCCTCACCTTCATGCTGGGCGTGGTGCTCTACGGCCTCACCTATCTCTATCCGCTCTTCCTCGCGCAGGTGCGGGGATATAATTCGCTTCAGACAGGCGAGACGGTGTTCGTCACGGGCATCGCCATGTTCATCTTCGCGCCCATCGTGGGCATCCTCGGGCGCAAGCTCGACCCGCGGCTCGTCATCGGCACGGGCTTCGTCTGCCTCATCATCTCCTCCTTCGAGCTGACGCCCATCACGAAGGACTGGGGCTTCTACGAGCTGATGTGGCCGCAGCTCCTGCGCGGCGCGGCGCTGATGATGTGCATGGTGCCCATCAATGTGGTGGCGCTCGGCACCCTGCCGCCCTCGCAGCTCAAGAACGCCAGCGGCCTGTTCAACCTGATGCGCAATCTCGGCGGTGCCGTGGGCCTCGCGATCATCAATACGGTGCTGAACAGCCGCTGGGACCTGCACATGGCCCGCCTGCGCGATGCGGTGACCTGGTCGCGGCCCTATGTGCTCGACACGCTCAATTCCATCACCGCCGGCTTCCAGGCCCGCCTCGGCTCGGATGCGGAACTGGCGGCGACGAAGAAGATCGCCCAGATGCTGCGCCAGCAGGCGCTCGTCATGGCCTTCTCGGACGTCTTCCTCGGGATCACGATCTTCCTGTGCGCGGCGGCCTTCCTCGTCTTTCTGGTGCGCAAACCGCGGGCGAGCGCCGGCTCGGCTCCGGCCCACTGACACGCGGCTCGAAGGGAAGCCTCAGGCGTCCCGCGTTCCGGTGGAGCGGGTCGGGCCGCGGGAAGGCGCGAAGCCGCCACGCTCGGAGGACAGGCGCAGCACATTGTCGCCTTCGCGCTTGGCTTCGTAGAGCGCGAGATCGGCGTCGTTCAGCAGCACCTCCACCGTGGCCTGCCCGAGCCGGGAGGCCGCAACGCCGCCGGAAGCCGTGCAACAGAGGTTGTGCGGGGTGGCCGCGCGGGCATGGTGCGTGAAACGGTCGAGCACGCGGCGCGCCGTGGAGACCGCCGCCCGGCCATCGAGCCCCGGCAGCACGAGGGCGAACTCCTCGCCCCCCAGACGACCGGCCACATCTTCCGGGGACAGGCATTCACGGGCCGCCAGCGCGAAGGCACGCAGCACCGCATCACCCGCAGGATGGCCGTAGCCATCATTGACCTGCTTGAAATCGTCGAGATCGAAAATCACGACGCTGTAAGGGTGCCGCGCCAGTCGGCAGGCTTCCGCCTGCTGCCCGCCCTGCGCGAAGAAGGCCCGCCGGTTGAACAGGCCGGTGAGAAAGTCCGTATCCGCCGCATGGCGCAGGCGCAGTTCCAGCCGCTCCTTGGCGAGGGCCAGCACCAGAATGGCCAGGGTCTGGATGGCGATCATGCCTTCCAGCACCACCAGGCTGATCCAGGGCGAGTCGCTCGGCACCATTCCGTTCGGCAGGAAGCCCAGCAGCACCGGAATGCGCACGAGGACCACAACGGTATGCACCCCCATCAGCGCCACGAGGGGCACGCGCGCGCTATAGGGTTCGCCCCGCCGGAGCTCGAAGGTGGCAAGGCCCAGGAAAAGGCCGATGAAGCCGGAGCCGACAAGGCTGCGGTAGCGGGGCCAGATGTCGAAGACGGGCGTTGCCCAGATGGCGATCCAGGCGATCAGGATGGCGGCCATGATCCGCCAGGGCAGCGGCCGATGATTGAACGCGCGCGCGCCGGCCCAGATGAAGCTGACCGCGAGGAGGACGATGGTGGAGCCGAGGGCGTTTGCCAGACGCCCCGTCGGGCCGAGAAAGCCGCCGCTGATCACGAGGCCCAGACTGGCCACCAGCAGTCCGCTGCCGGCCCAGGCCAGCAGACCCTCCGAGCGATCCGACCGCCAGCTCCACAGCAGCGCCGTGCCGCTGACGGTCATCGTCAGCCCGAGGGCACAGAACAGGGTTGCCGGATCGAGGAACATCGAACGCAAGTCACCTTGAGCGGCATGAGCGGAGCAGCAAGCTACCGGCACATGACTGACAGGAGAATATTGCATCCGCCTAAACGCGGCTTTGGGCTGTGGCAAAATCGGGCCCGATCGGAAGAGCACGCCCGCGCCGCCGGGCGGCCGGAGAAAGCGGGAGGGTGAGGCGACGTTTCGGCTTGAAACCTGCCGGGCGTCCGCGTCATCTGTGCGCAACCCGGAGGTTTCCCATGATCACGTTTTCAAAGGCTGCCGCTGCCCTCGCATTCTCAGGCCTCGTTCTGGCGGGCGCCTCGTCGGCGCAGGCGCAGACCTGCCTCGAGCAGATCGTCGCGCTCCAGAGCCAGATCCCGCAGTCGCAGATCGACGCCATCATGAATGCGGTGCCCTCCCAGCCCCAGACCATCGGCGCCCAGACCGATCGCCAGCCGACGCCCGGCTCCGTCGCGGCGGCGGAAGGCGGACGGCCGGAGCTGTCCGGCGCGGTGGCCGCGCTGAACAAGGCGCAGAACCTTCAGGCGGCCGGTGATCGCGAAGGTTGCCTGAAAGCCGTCGAAGAAGCGCGCAAGTTGCTCGAAAAGAAGTAGGATAGTAACTCCTGGCTGAAAATGGGTTCATTCTGAATAGTTTGCCAGGAAAACGTCATGGCAGTGTCAAGTAATGAAGCACAGGTAGCGCACCTTCTTCATGAATTGCCGGACACATGCCATGCGTTGGTTTCGCCGTCCTCGGCTCGTTCTGCGTTTGACCATCGGCCGCAAGCTCGCCGCCGTGCTGGCGCTTCTGGCCGTGGTCACGGCACTCGTCTCCGCATTCGGATATCTCCAGATCGCGCAGGAACAGGAGCGCGCCGAACAGGTGGAAGGCATCTGGAGCGGCGCGCTGCACGCCCAGTCGCTGGCCCGCGCCATCGAGCATGCGGTGGTGGCGGCGAATGCCGTCTATACGGCGAAGGACAAGACCGCCGCGCGCGAGAAGCTCCAGGGCCTGCAACAGGCGCTCAAGGATGTTTCCGATGCCCGCGAGCCCTTCTTCGCGGCGCTTGAGGGCCAGCTCGATCCGATCCGCAAGCTCAAGCTGACCAACCAGCTCAACGAATTCATCGCCTATCAGGAAGACACGGCCCAGCTCGGCCTCACCATCTCTCCCGCCGCAGCGCTCCTGCAGGCCAATGAGGAGCCCACGGTGAAGAGCCGCGAGCAGATGGTGGCCAGCATCACCGCGCTCGGCAATGACGTGTTGGCGGGGCTCGACAAGACGCGCATCGAGGCCGCCACCCAGCGCGGTCAGGCCCAGATGGCGCTCATTGTCGTGCCGGCCATCGGCCTCCTGCTGGCGCTGGGCGCCGCAGGCTGGCTGACCGTGACGCAGATCCAGCGGCCGCTGATCCGCCTCAAGTCCAGCATGGCCGCCCTCGCGGACAATGACCTTGAGGTGGAAGTGCCCTTCACCAAGCGCCGCGACGAAATGGGCGAGATGGCCCGCGCCATCGAGGTGTTCCAGCGCGCGCTCCTCGAAAAGCGCGACGCGGATGCCGCCCTGCTCGCCCGCGCCGAGGCCGACCGGCAGCGCGCCGAGCATCTGGCGGAAGCCGCCCGCGCCTTCGAGGAAGAGGCCCACGCCATGATGAGCGCGGTGGCCGAGGCCGCGGAGAAGATGAACGGCGCCGCCGACGCCATGGCGATGGCCTCCAGTGCCACCCAGACGCAGGCGCAGCAGGCCGCCGACGCGGCCGATGCCGCCGCCCGCGCGGTCAATTCCATCGCCGGCAGCGCCCGCCATCTGTCGGACTCCGCCGACGAGATCGGCACGCGCATCCGCACCACCAGCGAGATCGCCGCCGCCGCGCTCCAGGAAACGGAACAGACCGGCGCCGCCGCCAACCAGCTCGTGGCGGCCGTGAGCAAGATCAGCGAAGTGGTGGGCGTGATCGCCTCCATCGCCGAGCAGACCAACCTGCTGGCCCTGAACGCCACCATCGAAGCGGCGCGCGCCGGCGACAAGGGCCGCGGCTTCTCGGTGGTCGCCAGCGAGGTGAAGGCGCTGGCCGAGCAGACCGCCCGCGCCACGGCGCAGGTGACGGACGAGATCACCAATATCCAGAACGCCAGCCGCGGCACCTCGAAGGCGGTCGAGCTGATCGCCGAGACCATCCGGAACATGAACCTTCTGGCGCGCGAGGTGGCCGATGCCGCCGTGGGCCAGGGCCATGCCAGCCGCGATATCTCGGTGAGCATGGACGAGGCCGCCGGCGGCTCGCGCACCGTGTCCGCCAGCATCGGCGGCGTGCAGGATGCGGTGGCCTCCAACGGCGACCACGTCTCGGAAGTGCAGACGCTCGCTGGCCGCCTTGCCGAGCGCGCGCAGCTTCTCGGCCGATCGGTGGAAACCTTCTTGAGCTGCGTGCGCGCGGCCTGAGGACGAGCCTTCCGCGCGCGGCCGGCCTCAGAGGCGGTCGCGCAGGCCGTAATAGGTGAGACCGGCGACGAGCAGCGGGTAGCGCAGCAGTGTGCCGCCGGGAAAGGCCGGAACCGGAAAGCGCTCCAGCAGCGCCAGCCGGTCCAGCCGGCCGGACACGGCCTCCGCGAGGATCTGGCCGAAAAGCGGAGCGAGCAGCACGCCCTGCCCGCTGTAGCCGGCCGCCACCAGCACCCGTCCGCCCAGGCGGCGGACGAAGGGGTTGCGGGTCATGGTCAGGCCCAGCACGCCGCCCCAGCCATAATCGAAGCGCACGTCGGCCAGTTGCGGGAAGATGCGCAGCATGTAGGGCCGCACGAAGCCCGGCACGTCCGCGCGCAGGGCCCGCCGGTAGCTCTCCCCGCCCCCGAACAACAGGCGCCTGTCGGGCGAAAGGCGGAAATAGTTGACGACGAAACGCGTATCCGCCACCGCCGCATCATTGGTGATGAGCGCATCGCCCCGCGCGCCCAACGGCTTGGTGGCGGCGATATAATTGGCGATGGACATCACATGGGTGTCCACCCGCCGGTCGAGCCCGTCCATGAGACCGTCGCCGCATTCCAGCAGGCGGTCCGCCGTCACCACCGGGCCGTGGGCGGTGGTGACACGCACCCCGTCCGTACTTTCCGAGACGGAGACTGCGCGGGCCCGCTCATAAAGGCGCGCCCCTGCCGCCTGCGCCGCGCGCGCAAGGCCAAAGGCGAGCTTGAGGGGGTGCAGATGGCCGCCCTCCGCATCGAAGCTGCCGCCGTGATAGGCGTCGGAGGCGACCAGCGCGCGCACCTCATCCCGCGACAGCGGCGAGATGGCGCCATAGCCATAGGTCTCTCGCAGATGGCGGGCGTAGGCGTGATCCTCGGCCGCAAGCTCCGGCTTGTGTGCCGCGTGGATCAGGCCGTCGCGCCATTCGCAGCCGATGGCATGGCGGGAAACGAGATCGCGCAGCAGGGTCTTGGCGTCCTGGGCCAGATCCCACAGCTTGCGCGCATCGTCCTTGCCCAGATGCGCCTCGATATGGAGCTGGTCGCGCCGGTGGCCGGTGTGGATCTGGCCGCCGTTGCGGCCGGACGCACCGGAGCCGATGCGCCCGCCTTCCAGCAGCACCACATCGAGACCCTTCTCGGCCAGATGCAGGGCCGCCGACAGGCCGGTGAAGCCGCCGCCGACCACCACGACGTCCGCCCGCGTGTCGCCCGTGAGGGAAAGGCCGGCCGGCGGGGTGCCGGCCGTCGCGGCGTACCAGGAGGCGGGATGTTCGAGAGCCGGTTCAGCCGCGCTCATGTCCCGCGCCTCACACGTTCAGCAGCAGATATTCCCGCTCCCAGGGCGAGATGACCCGCATGAAGGTCTCGAACTCCGCCTGCTTCACCGCCGCATAGGTGGTGACGAAGCGCCGGCCGAGCACCTGCGCCAGCTCCTCGCATTCGGCGAACTCCGCCACCGCTTCGAGGAGCCCGCGCGGCAGATCGAAGGGCTTGTCCTTGGCGTCCCCCTCCAGCGGCTCCGTGGGGCGCAGGCCCTGCGAGATACCGAGATAGCCGCAGGCCAACGAGGCCGCGATGACGAGATAGGGGTTGGCGTCCGACGAGGGCACCCGGTTCTCCACCCGCCGGGCGGCCGGCAGGGAGGGAGGCACGCGCAGACCGGCGGTGCGGTTGTCATAGCCCCACTGCACATTGATGGGCGCCATGGAATCGCGCGTCAGCCGCCGGTAGGAATTCACATAAGGCGCGAGGATGCACAGCACCGCCGGCAGATATTTCTGCTGGCCGGCGATGAAGGAGAAGAATTCCGGCGTCGGGTCGCCATCCTCGTCCGAGAAGATGTTGCGGCCGGTCTTGGCGTCCACCACCGACTGGTGGATGTGCATGGCGCTGCCCGGCTCGTTGGCGATGGGCTTGGCCATGAAGGTCGCGTAGATCTTGTGCGCCAGCGCCGCCTCGCGGATGGTGCGCTTGAAGAGGAACACCTGATCGGCAAGCGTCAGCGGATCGCCGTGCAGCAGGTTGATTTCCATCTGCGCCGCGCCGTCCTCATGGATCAGCGTGTCGATGGCGAGGCCCTGCGCCTCGCAATAATCATACATGTCCTCGAAGAGGGCATCGAACTCGTTCACCGCCTGGATGGAATAGGACTGGCGGCCGATCTCCGGCCGGCCGGAGCGCCCCACGGGCGGCTTCAGCGGATAGTCGGGATCGGTGTTCGGCTCCACGAGATAGAATTCGATCTCCGGCGCCACCACCGCTTTCCAGCCGCGCTTGGCATAGAGGTCGAGCACGTTCTTCAGCACCTGCCGGGGCGCTTCCTCGACCGGGCGGCCGTCACGGTGATAGGCGTCATGCACGAGCTGGGCGGTGGGGTCCTGCGCCCAGGGCACGCTGCACAGGGTCGCGAAATCGGGTTCGAGAACGAGGTCGGAATCCGCCACCACGGAATCCACCAGCCCCTCGTAATCGGGGTATTCGCCCGAGATGGTCTGGAAGAAGACCGAGAGCGGCAGGTTCATCACCGGCGAGTGCAGGAATTTCGAGGCGGGCATGATCTTGCCGCGCGCCACGCCGGCGAGGTCCGGCACGATGCATTCGATCTCGGTGATGCCGCGCGCCGCCATCCAGGCCTTGGCCTCCGCGAGGCTTGCGACCCCGCGCGGCGATTTCAGAAACGCCTTGTCCGACGTGTCGGCAGTCTTGGTACGCTTGGCCATGAAGCCCCCAAGGGCGCCTCCGCCAGCCGCGCATGGGCCACGGCGGACAAGCCCTGTGATTGGTTGAGAGCAGCCGTTCCAGCCGGGGCGTCGCCGCCCTGCCGGAGCCGCCTGCGGAGCCTGTTCCGGACCGCTGTTGTGATCCGCTGAAGCTCCAGAATTATGACAGCCACCGGTGAAAGGCGGGCCGCCACGGTCCATGCCTCAGGGAACACCCGCCCCCCGGCAGGTGTCAACGCGGCGCCGCTCCCGCTTCGGGACAGGTGCCCGATCCGCCCGGAACGAGTCCGGAACGAATCGCGGCCGAATCGACAGCGGCCCGCCGTTCCCGTTTTGGACGGCGGACGCGCCCCGGCGGAAGGGCACGGGCGTCTGCTGTCAGGGCTTGGCGGGGGCAGGAGCAGCGCCGGCATTGGGCTCGGTCTCGAAGCTCGTCGCCTCGAACACCGCCGTGCCGATCATGGTCTCGATGGAGATGCGGAACGGCGCCATCAGGCGGGTGCCTGCGATGGGCACCAGCCAGACATACATCTCCTTGTTCTCCATCATGTACTTCACGGTGGAGCGGGTCGGCCGGTGGCCGGCGACGGGGAAATAGGAGACCCGGCACACGACCGCATCGCTCGCATAGGTCTTGCCCGCCTTCACCGGCTCCGTGCGCAGGTAGCTGAGGCGGATGTCATAGCGCTGGCGGCCGTCGAAGACCGGGATGGTGCGATCGCACGCGGCGGCCGAGATCATCTCGGCCGATCCCGGCACATAGACGAAGGCCCCGCTCATGGGGTCGATGATGCTGGTGAGGTGCGCCGGGGTCACCTCGATGCGGTCCGGCAGCGGCTTGATGGGCGGCTCCACGTCCACCTCCTTCGCCGTGCCGTTGGCAACGGCGACGCGGACCGCCTCGTCCTTGCCGTCGGCGGTGGCGGAGAAGGCAAACACCTGCGGATTGAGGCCGTTGGGTCCGATGGCGCCTCGGGCGGCCACGTCCCCCTTGCCGGAGGAGATCACCCGGAGCACGCCGGTCACCCGCCCCGTGCCGGCCAGTTCGTAGGATGTGGCGGTGGCCCGGCCTGCGACGACGGCGCGCGCCACCGAGACCCCGCCAACGGTCAGCGTGTAGCGGGCCGTGAAGCGCCCGTCCGCCTGCGCGCCGGCCGGCAGGAAGGCCAGCAGCGCACCTGCGAGGCTGAGGGCGGCGAGGCGGAGAGAGGCAAGGTGCGGACGCATACGGTTTCCGGGTGTGGAGCGGGCCAGATCAGGCGCACCCCGCCCCGGGGTCCTGATTCGAGGTCAGCTTGAGCCGCCATTGTGCCATGAGTGAGGACGCCCGCCGATGCACCAGCCCTGCCCCCGAGGCCGGTAAAAATGCGGCATCGCCCGCGCCTTGAATCGGCCAAGGTCATTGACTTACGCGGCGTTTATCACGATCTTGCGGCTCTGCCCTCGCGCCGAGCCCAGACGATGCAGCCCGCTGCGCTGTCCCGTCGCCCGCACCGGGGCAAAAAGATCAATGGCAAGAGGAGTTTGCCGCCATTCGCCGCCCCATGAGACCCGTCGCGCCGGAGAAGGATGGCCCGCGCGTCAACGAAGAGATCCGCATCCGCGAAGTTCAGCTGATCGACCAGGACGGTCAGAACCGCGGCGTCCTGCCCACCCGTGACGCCTTGTTGCTGGCGCAGGAGGCCGGGCTGGATCTCGTGGAGATCTCGCCCAACTCCAGCCCGCCGGTCTGCAAGATCCTCGATTTCGGCCGCTTCAAGTATCAGAACCAGAAGAAGGCCAGCGAGGCGCGCAAGAAGCAGAAGGTGGTCGAGGTCAAGGAGATCAAGCTCCGGCCCGGCATCGACACGCACGACTACGACGTGAAGATGAAGGCCATGCTCCGCTTCTTCGAGGAAGGCGACAAGGTGAAGGTCACCCTGCGCTTCCGCGGCCGCGAGATGGCGCACCAGGATATCGGCTACAAGCTGCTACAGAAGCTGAAGGAAGACGTGACCAACATCGCCAAGGTGGAAGCCGAGCCGATGCTGGAAGGTCGCCAGATGATCATGATCCTCGCGCCGCGCTGAGCGCGCACGAGGGATCCAGAACGGAAACGGCCCGCCTTCGCACTGAAGGCGGGCCGTTCTGTTTTCAGGGTTCCGTCACATGGTGCCGAACGGCACGGGTCTACTGGCAGGGATGGCGCAGGCCGTCATAGCCGAGATAGGTGCCGGTGCGCGGATCGAACGACCGGTACTTCGAGGCGCAATAGGCCTGCCAATTCGCGGCATTGGCCTGGTTGGCCTGATTGGCATTGGCCGCGCTTGCTGCCGCCGCGCCCAGTGCGAGGCCGCCGATCACGCCGGCCGCAACCGCAGCGCCATTGTTGTTGTAGTTATAGTAGCGGGGACCGTAATAGCCGGGGCCGCGCCAGCCGGGACCGCCCCAGCCGCGCTGGTAATAGCCCGGTCCGCGCCAGCCTGGGCCGCGCCAGCCGGCGCGGGGCCCATTGCCGCGCCAGCCGCGGGGCGGCGGCGGCCCGACGCGCGGAGCATTCGGCGCAAGCGGGTACTGGACCTGCTGGACTGGAACGGAGGTGCCGCCACCGATCTGCATGGCGCCCGCATTGGTCGCGCCCGCACGGGCCATCTGCGCCTGTGCGGCGCCGGGTAGACCGAGCGAGCCCGCGACAGCGGCGGCAAGGATGATCGAAGACGTGCGCCGGAAGGCGCCGATGTTCTGGGTCATTTCTGTCTCCTTCCGGAGAATAAACGCCTCAGCCGCCGGAAGGTGCCATTGCGTCACGGGGCCGTGAACGGGCGCCCATGACGCAAGAGACCTCATGTGCAGGGATGCCGGCGGCCGTCATATCCCATGTAGGTGCCCGTCCGCGGATCGAACGAGCGGTACTTGGACGCACAATAGGCGTACCAGTTGGCCGGCGGCGGGGGTGGCGGCGGCGCGGCCACCGCGGATCCGACGATGACGCCCGTGGCAAAGCCCGGCGCAAAGCCCCAGCCCGGTCCATAGCCATAATAGCCGCCCCAGTAAGGTCCGGGGCCCCAGCCACCGGCACGCCAGCCCCAGGCCGGAGGCGGCGGCGGACCCCAGCCGCCCCGCCAGCCCCAGCCGGGGCCGCCCCAACCGGGGCCGCCGCGCCAGCCGCCGCCCCAGCCGGGACCACCCCAGCCGGGCCGGTACTGAACGCTTTCGGTGACGGGAGCGCGGGCAGCCTCGGCGGCGGGGGCCGGCAGGGTGCCAAGTTGCAGGGCGCCGGCCGCGGCGGGGGGTGGCGCCAGGGCAAGGCCCGCCATCAGCGCGAGGGCGAGCGAAGAGAGCGCGGATGTGCTGGAAATACGCATGGCAATTCCTCCGACGGATCCCTTTTATTCCAACACTTTGGCATTCTCGGGGTTCCGAACGTCGAAGATTGGCCGCTTTGACGCGCCCGGCCGGCCCGCGCCGCTTGCGTTTTCGAGCCGGCTCCTGTAACGAGTGCGGCCTTCCGAACCGGCCGGCGACAAGGGCTGCCGTGCTGGTTCTTATTGCTCACTAACAAGAGGCCGAAAGCCCCGCGCGGCAACGGGCGGCGGATCGCGGCTACGGAGAGCCAAATGCCCAAGATGAAGACCAAGTCGGGAGCGAAGAAACGCTTCCGTCTGACGGGTACCGGAAAAGTTATCGCGGGGCAGGCCGGCAAGCGCCACGGCATGATCAAGCGGACCAACAAGACGATCCGCAACCAGCGCGGCACCAACATCCTGTGCGAGAGCGATGGGCGGATCATCCGCAAGTCGTTCCTGCCGAACGGCTGACGCCAGAACCGCGATAAGGAGCTGATCCATGGCCCGCGTGAAACGTGGCGTTACCTCACACGCCAAGCACAAGAAGGTCTTCAAAGCCGCCAAGGGCTTTTACGGCCGTCGCAAGAATACCATCCGCGCTGCGAAGTCGGCCGTCGAACGGTCGATGCAGTACAATTACCGCGACCGCAAGGTGAAGAAGCGCACGTTCCGCGCGCTCTGGATCCAGCGGATCAACGCGGGTGTGCGCGAACTCGGCATGACCTACGGCCGATTTATCGATGGTCTCGGCAAGGCCGGGATCGAGGTGGATCGCAAGGTGCTCTCGGACATCGCCGTCCATGAGCCCGAGACCCTGAAGGCCCTGGTGGAGAAGGCGCAGGCTGCCCTCGCGGCCTGAGCGACCCCGCCCGGCGCATCCCGCGCCTGACCCGAGACCCTGAAAGCCCCGCGCGCTCGCCGTTCGGGGCTTTTGGCGTTGGGGCCGCGCGGCTATAAGCGCGCGGCGGCCGCGCCTTTTCGCCCGCCCCCCGATGGTTTCGCCAAAGGTCTGACATGTCCGCTTTCGTCCTCACCGACCATCCCGCCCTCGACGCCCTGGAGCGGGACATCGCCGGCGCCATCCTCGCCGCTTCCGGCGAGGCGGAGCTGGAGCAGGTGCGCGTCTACGCCCTCGGCAAGAAGGGCAGCGTCTCCGAGCTGCTGAAGTCCCTCGGCACCATGTCGCCGGACGAGCGCAAGGTGATGGGCCCCGCCATCAACGGCCTGCGCGACCGCGTGCAGGGCCTGCTCGCCACCCGCAAGGAGACGCTGAAGTCGGCCGCGCTCGAAGCCCGCCTCGCCACCGAGCGGCTCGACGTGACGCTCCCCACCCGCGAGACACCGGCCGAGATCGGCCGCATCCACCCCATCGCGCAGGTGACGGAAGAACTCACCGCCATCTTCGCCGACATGGGCTTCTCCGTGGCGGAAGGGCCGGACATCGAGACCGACTTCCACAACTTCACCGCGCTGAACTTCCCCGCCGGCCATCCGGCGCGCGAGATGCACGACACCTTCTTCCTGCCGCCCAATACGGAGGGCGAGCGGATGGTGCTGCGCACCCACACCTCGCCGGTGCAGGTGCGCACCATGCTGGGCCAGAAGCCGCCCATCCGCGTCATCTGCCCCGGCCGCACCTATCGTTGTGACAGCGATCAGACCCACACCCCCATGTTCCATCAGGTGGAGGGGCTGGTGATCGACAAGGGCTCGCACATGGGCCACCTGAAGTGGATCCTGCAGGAATTCTGCAAGGCCTTCTTCGAGGTGGAGAATGTGACGATGCGCTTCCGCCCGTCCTTCTTCCCCTTCACCGAGCCGTCCATGGAAGTGGACATCCAGTGTGACCGCTCGCGCCCGGGCGAGATCCGCTTCGGCGAGGGCAATGACTGGCTGGAGATCCTGGGCTGCGGCATGGTGCATCCGAACGTGCTGCGCAACTGCGGCATCGACCCGGACGAGTATCAGGGCTTCGCCTGGGGCATGGGCATCGATCGCATCGCCATGCTGAAGTACGGCATGAACGACCTGCGCGCCTTCTTCGAGGCCGACGTCCGCTGGCTCTCCCACTACGGCTTCCGCCCGCTCGACTTCCCGACGCTGGCCGGCGGGCTCTCCGCCTGACCTGCCCCGTCCCCCTTCGTCTGTCCGATCCCCGCGGCCGCGCGCTCGTCCAGCGCAGGCCGGCCGCCCATGAAGGCATCCGCGCCATGAAGTTCACCTGGTCCTGGCTCCAAGAGCATCTGGAAACCACGCAGCCGATGGACGCCATCGTCGAGAAGCTGTCCCTCATCGGCCTTGAAGTGGAAGGCGTCGAGGACAAGGCGAAGGCACTGAAGCCCTTCATCGTCGGTGAAGTGCTCACCGCGGAGAAGCATCCCAACGCCGACAAGCTGCGCCTGTGCACCGTCAACATTGGCACCGGCAGCCCGGTGCAGGTGGTCTGCGGCGCGCCCAATGCGCGGGCCGGCATCAAGGTGGTGTTCGCCTCCCCCGGCACGGTCATCCCCGCCACCGGGACCGAGCTGAAGATCGGCACCATCCGCGGCGTCGAGAGCCGGGGCATGATGTGCTCCGCCCGCGAGATGGGCCTCTCCGACGAGCACGACGGCATCATCGAGCTGCCCGCCGATGCGCCCATCGGTGCGCCCTTCGCGGACGTGCTCGGCCTCAACGATCCGGTGATCGAGATCGCGGTGACCCCCAACCGCGCCGACTGCCTCGGCGTCTCCGGCGTGGCACGTGATCTGGCCGCCGCCGGCCTTGGCGAACTCATGGCCCCGCGCATCGCCCCGGTGGAAGGCAAGTTCCCCGCGCCCCTCAAGGCGACGCTCGATTTCGGCGACACGCCCGCGCTCAGCCCCGCCTTCGCGCTGCGCGTGGTGCGCGGCGTGAAGAACGGCCCCTCCCCCGAGTGGCTGCAGGACAAGCTGCGCGCCATCGGCCTGCGCCCCATCAACGCGCTCGTGGACGTCACCAATTTCATGACCTTCGACCGCAACCGGCCGCTGCACGTCTTCGACCTGAAGAAGGTGACGGGGGATCTCGTGGTGCGCCGGGCGAAGGCGGGCGAGACCCTGCTGGCGCTGGACGGCAAGACCTACACGCTCGACGAGAGCATGTGCGTGATCGCCGACGACAAGGGCGTGGAGAGCCTGGCCGGCGTGATGGGCGGCGAGGAGAGCGGCTGCGACGAGAGCACCACCGACGTGGTGATCGAAAGCGCGCTGTGGGACCCCATCAACATCGCCCAGACCGGCCGCAAGCTGGGGCTGAACTCGGACGCGCGCTTCCGCTTCGAGCGGGGCATCGATCCGGCATTCACCCTGCCGGGTCTCGACCTTGCGACCCACCTCATCCTCGACATCTGCGGCGGCGAGCCCTCAGAAGTGGTGCTGGCGGGCGCCATCCCCGACACCACCCGCACCATCGCCTTCCCCCTCTCCGAGGTGAAGCGCCTGTCCGGCCTCGAAGCCTCGCGCGAGGAGATCGTCGGCGTGCTGGAAGCCCTCGGCTTCACCGTCTCCGGCTCGGGCGAGAGCGTGGACGTGGTGCCGCCCTCCTGGCGCGGCGATGTGGAAGGCAAGGCGGACCTCGTGGAAGAGGTGGTGCGCATCCTCGGCCTCGAGCGCGTGACGCCGACCGAATTCCCGCGCGAGAACGCCCGCCGCCCGGTGCTCACCCCCCTCCAGCAGCGCACCCGCAAGGCGCGCCGGGCGCTCGCCGCGCGCGGGCTCGTGGAGGCCGTCACCTGGTCCTTCGTCTCCACGCCGCAGGCGGAACTGTTCGGCGGCGGAGCGGCGGAACTCGCCCTCATCAATCCCATCGCCTCCGACCTCTCGGACATGCGCCCCAGCCTGCTGCCGGGCCTCATCCGCTCGGGTCAGGCCAATGCGGATCGCGGTTTCGGCGATGTGGCGCTGTTCGAGGTGGGCCAGGTGTTCGCCGGTGACCGCCCGCTGGACCAGCGCCAGCAGGCCTCCGGCATCCGCCGCGCCACCGCCCGCCCGAGCGGCGCGGGCCGCCACTGGGACGGGAAGGCCGAGAGCGTCACCGCCTTCGACGCCAAGGCCGATGCGCTGGCCGTGCTCGCCGCCTGCGGCGCGCCGGTGGCCAACCTCCAGGTCACGCGCGATGCGCCCGGCTGGTATCACCCCGGCCGCTCGGGCGTGTTCCGCCTCGGCCCGAACGTGATCGGCACCTTCGGCGAACTGCACCCCTCGGTGCTGGAAGCGCTCGATGTGGCCGGCCCCGTGGTGGCGTTCGAGATCACGCTGGACCGCATTCCCGAGCCCAAGGCCAAGCCCACCAAGGTGAAGCCGCTGCTCGACCTCTCCGCCTTCCAGCCGGTGAAGCGCGACTTCGCCTTCGTGGTGGACCGGGCGGTGGCGGCCGGCGACATCGTCAAGGCAGCGCAGGGCGTGGACAAGAAGCTCATCACCGAGGTGAACGTGTTCGACCTCTATGAGGGCGCGGGCGTCGGCGAGGAGAAGAAGTCGGTGGCCATCGAGGTCACGCTCCAGCCCCGCGAGCGCACGCTGACCGACGCCGAGATCGAGGCGGTCGCGGGCAAGATCGTCGCCGATGTGACCAAGAAGACCGGCGCCACGCTGCGCGGGTGAGGGGCGGGGCCCCGCTCCCGGCCTGTCCGCGACGGCTTCGGGGCGGGCTCTACGTCCCCGGCCGCGTGTACCCCCCTCCCCGGCCCTCCCCCGCAAGGGGGGAGGGAGCACGGTGCGCGGGACGAAGAAGTGCGAGCCGTGCCAGATCGAGAGCGTGCCCCACGGGACGCACGCGACAAAGCCCTCCCCCCTTGAGGGGGAGGGTTGGGAGGGGGGTAACGCCCGCTCCGCAAACCTGACCTCAGAAGAGCCCCACAACCGCCCTAAGGCGCGAGGCTAGCCCCCTGCACGCCCAGCAGGCGCAGGGCCTGGCCGGCGGCGCGTTCGCCGGAAGCCCAGGCACCGGCCAGCGTGCCCCAGAGCGTCTCGTGGGTGTGTTCGCCAGCGAAGATCAGGCGGTTCGCCACCACTTCCGTGAACGCGCGGCGCATGTTGCCGCTGCCCGGCAGGGCGCAGGAGATGCCGCCCAGCGTCCAGGGCTCCTTGCTCCAGCGCGTCTGCACCACCTTGCCCATGCGCTTGCCGATGTCGGTGCCGAAATCGGCGATGAGCGCCGCCTTCACATAATCGGCGCCTGCATTCGATCCGCCGTCCGAGAGGGCCTGCGCCTGCGGGCCGCCGACCTCCGCCACATGCAGGTCGCTGCCGCCGACGCGGGCTTTCAGGACCAGTGGACGCTGGGTGCCGGCCTGCACGATGATCGTCTCGTCGTCCGCCGCGCGCAGCGGGTTGCCCGGCAGCAGGAAGGCCACCTTCTCGCGGGCACCCAATGTGATGCGCTCCACCGCCGCCCGCTGGCGGGTGGGGAGCATGGGAAGGATGCGCAGCTTGCCAGCGAGCATCAGGCTTGGCGGCACGGCAACGACGACCGTGCGACCGGTCACCGTGCCGCGATTGGTGCGCACCTCGACGATGCGGCTGCCGATGTCCACGCTCGTCGCCGCCGTGTCCATGCGCACCGTAAGGGCGGAGGCGAGTTGTGCCAGCAGTGGGCCGAAGCCGTTGGGCGCCAGCAGCGCCTCCTCCCGGTCCTCGGCGCGGGAGAAGTCCACGGTCGAGACCTGATCGAGGTCCTTGGCACAGCGCAACGGCCCGACAAAGAAGCTGGCGGCGGCGCCGAAGGCCCCAAGATCGGGCGGCAGCACGCGCGCCGCCGGCAGGTCACGGCCCGCATCGCCCGCGGCGCCGATGGCGCGCTCGACCCGGCGGACAGTGGCGGCGAAATCCTCATATTGCGTGTCGGTGGCCTCGCGGGCGCCCGTGTAGAGGCGGGCCCCGCTCGGGGCGAGATCCAGCTCGCCGCCCGACTGGCGGGCGAGTTCGGCCAGCGAACTGGCCCCGGGCAGATAAAGCCGGCTCGCACCGAGATCGAGCGGCAGACCAAAGCTTGCGGTGTCGGTCAGCACCCGGCCGCCGATGCGTTTGGAGGCTTCGATCAGCGCATAGGTGCGCCCGGCGGCAGCCACCTTGCGGGCGGCAGCGATGCCGGCCGCGCCCGCGCCAATGATGATGACATCCACCGGCCCCGCCGTGCCCTGGCCGAGTGCCCGTGCAAAGGCCGGCAAGGCGAAGGCACCCGCCAGCAGCGCGCGGCGGGTGAGGCCGCGCAGGACGCGCCGGGCCTCGAAGGCCCCGTCGGCGGGGGAACGGAACGGATCAGGCGGCACCATGGGGGAGATGTAGCACGCCCCCCGGCGTCCCGCGACGGGCTCAGTTCTGCCGGGTGGCGACGAAACGGGCGACTTCCGCCAGCACAGCGCCCTGCGCACCAAAGGGGGCGAGCGCACCACCGGCTTCCGCCACGAGGTCCGCGAGCAGCGCCCGCGCCCGCTCCATGCCGAGCGCCGAGACGAGCGTCGCCTTGCCCGCCTGCGCATCCTTGCCGACGGACTTGCCCAGCGCCGCAGCATCGCCCTCGATGTCGAGAATGTCGTCGGCGATCTGGAAGGCGACGCCCAGCGCCGTGCCATAGGCGGCGAGGGCCGCGCGAGCCTCAGCATCGGCACCGCCCAGCAGTGCGCCCATCTCCACGCCAGCCCGCAGCAGCGCGCCGGTCTTCATGGCCTGAAGGGTGCGAATATCCGCCTCGGACAGCGCCTGCGGGGTGCCGCCGGAGAAGCGGCCCTCGGCCGCCAGATCCAGCATCTGCCCGCCCACCATGCCGCCGATGCCAGAGGCCCGCGCCAGCAGGCGCACGAGCGCGATGCGCACCTGCGCGTCCGGATGGGCGTCCTCGCCCGCCAGAAGATCAAAGGCCAAGGTCAGCAGGCCGTCACCGGCAAGGATCGCCGTCTCTTCCCCGAAGGCCACATGCACGGTCGGGCGCCCCCGGCGGAGCAGGTCGTTGTCCATCGCCGGCAGGTCGTCATGGATCAGCGAATAGCAATGCACGCATTCAAGCGCCGCGGCGGCGGTGATGGCCCGCGCCAGCGGCACGCCGAACAGGGCCGCGCTTTCCACCACGAGCAAAGGCCGCAGCCGCTTGCCGCCGTCGAGGGACCCGTGGCGCATGGCCGCCATCAGGTGGGACGGGCGGGTGCGCTCGCCCTCCAGTGGGGCGTCGGCCAGCGCCTCGATCAGGCGCTGCTCCGTGGCGGCGGCCACGGCCTGGAACCGCGCGGCCAGAAGGTCGGAAGGGCTGGTCACGGCAGATGTCCCGGAATTGGCGATGACGAGAGCGCGGAGCGGCGCGGCATTGACGCCCGCCTCCGGTTGCCCCAACCCGTCCGGGGGGTCAAGCGCGGCAGCGGAACCTTTGCGCTAGAACCGCCGTTGCAGGAGGCAGGCATGGCGCGGCGGGCACAGATGGGCACACTTCGTTGGATCGCACGGATCGTCATCGGGCTCGTTGCGATCCCTCTCGTCCTGTCCATCCTCTACACCGTGGTGAACCCGGTCTCGACTCTGATGATCGGCCGCTGGCTCACCGGGCAGCGGGTGGAGCGCGTCTGGACACCCATCGAGCGCATGTCGCCCATCCTCGTGCGCACGGTCATCGCCTCCGAGGATGCCCGCTTCTGCCAGCACTGGGGCGTGGACATCGGCGAGATCCGGGCGGCGCTCGCCCGCGCCGACGACGACGTGGACGAGGCACGCGGCGCCTCCACCATTCCCATGCAGGTGGCCAAGAACCTGTTCCTCTGGCCCGGCCGCTCTTTCATCCGCAAGGGCATGGAGCTGCCGCTGGCGCTCTGGATCGACCTCGTGCTCTCCAAGCGCCGGCTGATGGAGATCTATCTCAACATCGCCGAGTGGGGGCCGAACGGCGAATTCGGTGTTGAGGCCGGCGCTGAACGCGCCTTTCGCAAGAGCGCGGCGCAGGTCACGGCGCCCGAGGCGGCGCTTCTGGCGGTGATGCTGCCGAACCCCATCCGCCGCGATGCCGGCCGTCCCTCTGCCGGCGTCCAGCGCCTTGCCGCGCGGCTGGACCGGCGTGTCGATCAGGAAGGCCCGGAGATCGTCTCCTGCCTGGGGCTTGCACGCTGAGGTCCCGAAGCTGCATCTGTGTCTTGATCCTGCCGCTCTCGCTCGCCAGAAGAGGGCTTCACCCCGCGAGGAGCCCCATGACCGAACCCGCATCCGGCCAGACGCCACCGCTTCCCCCTGCCGCGCCCAAGCCGAAGATGGGCCTCGGCATGAAGCTGGCGCTGGAGATGGGACCGCTGGCCCTGTTCTTTGCCGGCAATTCCTATGGCGGGATCTATGTGGCGACCGGCGTCTTCATGGTGGCGACCGCTGCCGCGCTGCTCGCCATGTGGGTGCTGGCACGAAAGATCGCGGTGATGCCGCTGGTCTCGGCCATCGTCGTCATGGTGTTCGGCACGCTGACGCTGGTGCTGCAGGACGACCATTTCATCAAGATCAAGCCGACGCTCGTGAACGCCCTATTCGGCGCGCTGCTGCTGGGCGGGCTCGTCTTCCGCAAGCCGCTCCTGCCTTACGTGCTCGACGGCATGGTGAAGCTCACCGATGAGGGCTGGCGCATCCTCACCATCCGCTGGGGTGTGTTCTTCCTCGTCATGGCGGTGCTGAACGAGGTGGTCTGGCGCTCGGTCTCCACCGACACCTGGGTCAACTTCAAGACCTTCGGCTACCTGCCGCTCACCTTCCTGTTCGCCATGGCGCAGGCCCCGCTCATGGCCCGTCATGAGGCCAAGCCGGCCGAAGGCGAGGCGTAATCCTCAGGCCGCCGGCTTGCCGCTGAGCCGCTCGATGAGCGGCATCAGCTGCTCGCGGACCGTCTGCTCCGAGAGCGGGCCGACGAACTTCTGCGCGATGGTGCCGTCGGGGGCGAGCACGAAGGTCTCCGGCACGCCATAGACGCCCCAGTCGATGGCGGAACGGCCGGAGGCATCCACCCCCACCGCCGCATAAGGCAGGCCGAAGGTGCCAAGGAAGCGCCGGGCATTGTCCGGCTGGTCCTTGTAATTGAGCCCGACCAGCAGGATGCGCGGATCGCGCGAAAGCCCCATCAGCACGGGATGCTCCTCCCGGCAGGGCACGCACCAGGACGCCCAGACGTTGACCAACGCCACCTTGCCCTTGAGCTGGGCCGAGGTGATGCCCGGCACGGGACCGGACGAACCCGACAGTCCGGCAAGGGGCTGGAGGTCGATGGCGGGCGCCGCCTTGCCCACCAGCGCCGAGGGGATGCGCGAGGGGTCGCCCGCGAACAGCCGCACGAAGAAGAGGGCGGCGAGCGCGAGGAACACCGCCAGAGGCAGGATGACGAAGAGGGGCCGGCGGCGGCGCGGCGTTTCAGGCGTCGTCATGCCTCACCCCCGCTGGGCCCGGCGGCGGATGCCGCGGGCTTCCAGTTCCTTGAGCGCCCGGCGCTGGGCGCGGTTGTCGAGGATCAGCGCCAGCGTCAGCCCGCCGAGGCCGAGAATGGCGACGCCATAGGCCGCCCCGATGAAGAGGTCGTAATTCATCTCAGGCGCCGTCCCGCGCGGCCGCCCGCGCCTCGAGGGCCTGCACGCGTCGGCGCAGGATTTCCGTGCGCATCGCCAGCATGTGCAGAGCCAGGAAAAGCAAAGTGAAGCCGGTGGCGCAGGTGAGCAGCGGCCAGAGCAGGCTGCCGTCGATGGTGGAGCCGCCCATGCGGAACACCGAGGCCGGCTGGTGCAGCGTGTTCCACCAGTCCACGGAGAACTTCACGATGGGCACGTTGATGAAGCCCACCAGCGTCAGCACGGCGGCGGCGCGGCCGGCGCGGTTGGGATCATCGATGGCCGCGCGCAGGGCCATCACGCCCAGATAGAGCAGGAACAGCACAAGCACGGAGGTGAGGCGCGCGTCCCACACCCAGTAAGTGCCCCACATGGGCCGCCCCCACAGGGCGCCGGTGATGAGGCACAGGCAGGTGAAGGTGGCACCGACCGGGGCCAGCGCCTTGTGCGCCACGTCCGCCAGCGGATGGCGCCACACCAGCACGCCCAGCGAGGACATGGCCATCAGCGAATAGCCGAACATGGCGAGCCAGGCGAAGGGCACGTGGATGTACATGATCCGCACCGTCTCACCCTGCTGGTAGTCCGGCGGCGCGCGGAAGGCGAGGAACAGGCCGGCGGCCAGCACCACCACCGCCGCCCAGCTGAGCCAGGGCAGGACGCGGTCGGAGAGCCAGACGAAACGGGTCGGGTTGGCAAGCGCGAGAATTCCCATGGGCCTCGCTTCTAATGGGGAACGCGCGGCGCGCAAACTGGGACGCTTCGGCGCGAGGGAAATGCTTCCACTGCGGAACCTTCCGTAAGTGGCTAAAAATCTCTTGTCTTGCTAGAAGTTGCCGACAAGAGACTGGTTTCGGGGGGACAATGCCGGTCATCACGCTGCCGATCGGCGCGCCCTTTCAGGAGGCCGCCGTCAATACCGCGCACATCTTCTGCGCCGCGCCGGACGCGGAAAATCCTGACAGATCAAACCTGTTCATCCATGCGGTGGGCCAGCCGGCACTTCTGGTCGAGCTGCCGCTGGAGACGCTCGCAGAACGTCTCGGTGACGATTTCGTGAGGCTCGACGTGGCCGGAGCCGAGGGGGTCGCCAACTACCTCAGCCGCAGCCACTGGGTCAGCATCGCCCCGCATCCCGAGACGCCGGACGTGACGCAGGTGGACTATCGCTACGCCTTCGTCCTTGTGAAGGGCGCCATGGACGCGGTGATCGCCCGCCTCACCCCCTGATCGCCGCCCGCCTCAACGCCCGGTCCGGAGCGCTGCGGCCGCCGCGACCGGCCCCAGCACCAGCGCGAACAGCGTCAGCCCGATGAGGATGCGGAACGGCGTGCCGAAGGGCACGGGGCCAGTGATGGCGGCGCTGGTAGCCGAAACCGCGAAGATCAGCACCGGGATGGCCAGCGGCAGCACCAGCACCGCGATCAGCAGGCCGCCGCGCCGGAAGGCGCCGGAGAAGGCCGCGCCGATCAGGCCCAGCGCCGTCACCGCCGGCGTGCCCACGAGCAGCGTCAGCACCACCGCGCCGATGGCCTGAGGGTCGAGGTTCAGCATCAGCGCCAGCACGGGGGATGCCAGCACCAGTGGCAGGCCGGTGGCGAGCCAATGGGCGAGCCCCTTGGCGGCGGTGACGAGCTCCAGCGGCAAGGCGGACAGGGACAGGGCGTCCAGCGAGCCGTCCTCCACATCCGCGGCGAACAGCCGCTCCAGCCCGATGAGGCTCGCCAGCAGCGCGCCGATCCACAGCACTGCCGGTCCGATTCGCGCCAGCAAGGCGAGATCGGGCCCGACGGCGAACGGCATGATCGTCACCACCGAGAGAAAGAAGACGACGCCCAGCCCGGCGCCGCCGCCCGAGCGCAACGCCAGTTTCAGATCGCGCCGCACGATGGCGAGGAAAGCGGACGTCATGCACGGATGCTCCGGAGGGTGGGACCGCGGAGCCTGCACCCGGCCGAGCCCCCTCCCCGCCCCTCCCCCGCAAGCGGGAGAGGGAGCCTGTTGTGCAAGCGGCGCGGGCCGGCGTCGTTGGCCGGAGGCAAAGCCCTCTCCCGCTTGCGGGGGAGGGTTGGGAGGGGGCAGACCGGGCGCATCACTACGTTCATCTGAAGAGCCAACACCCCCATCACGCCCCTCCCGTCGCCGCCTTGCCGAGGCGCAATTCGGAGACGTTCGGCCCGAAGTCGAGGGGCGTATGCGTCGCGGCCAGGATGAGGCCGCCGCAGGACAGATGGTCGCGGGCCAGCTCCGCGAAGCGCGCCTGCGCCGTCACGTCGAGCGCCGTGGTCGGCTCGTCCAGCACCCACAACAGCCGTTTCGACACCAGCAACCGCGCGATGGCGAGGCGGCGCTTCTGGCCTGCGGAGAGCACCGAGGCCGGCAGGCGATCGAGGCCGCCGAGGCCCACCTCCTCCAGCGCATCAGCCGGCGAAAGACCCGTCGCGCCCAGCACATCGCGCCAGAAGGACAGGTTCTCGCGCACCGAGAGCGCCCCCTTCAGCGCGTCGTCATGGCCGAGGTAGTGAAGCTGCTCCTTGAGGGAGAGATCGGGATCCGTTCCGCGCAGCGCGACGTTGCCTTCCGTAGGGGTCAGGAGCCCCGCGACGATGCGCAGGAGCGAGGACTTTCCGGCACCGTTTGGACCGACCACGATAAGTGCATGGCCGGCCTGCATTTCGAACGACAAACGTGAGAAAAGTTTCCGTTGTCCGCGCTGGCACGAAAGGCCTTGTGCATGAAGGATCGGCGCGGTATTCGCCCCGCCGGCCGAGGGCATTTCAAGTTGGTTCATTTAAGTCTTCTTACCCAATGACCGCCGTTTGAAATCGCTCTATAAAGCGCCCTGAACCGCACCGCCCATGGTGTCGGGGTCTGCGTTCCCCGCCCCCTTGGCGATTTGCGTCGGTCGATCATCGAACCGGAGAAAACGCGCCGTGACTTCTCTCGACAGCTTCAAGAGCCGCACCACACTCAAGGTGGATGACCAAGAGTACGTCTATTACAGCCTTGAAGCGGCCGAGCAAAACGGCCTGCCCGGCGTCTCCCGCCTGCCCTTCTCCATGAAGGTGCTGCTCGAGAACCTCCTGCGCTATGAAGACGGCCGCTCCGTCACCAAGGACGACGTCGTCTCCATCGCCGAATGGCTCACCTCCCGCGGCAAGGCGGAGAAGGAAATCGCCTATCGCCCTGCCCGCGTGCTGATGCAGGACTTCACCGGCGTGCCGGCGGTGGTGGACCTTGCCGCCATGCGCGACGCCATGGTGAACCTCGGTGGCGACCCGGAGAAGATCAACCCGCTCGTGCCGGTTGATCTGGTGATCGACCACTCGGTGATCGTGAACTTCTTCGGCGACGCCACCGCGTTCGGCAAGAACGTGGAGGAAGAGTACAAGCAGAACCAGGAGCGCTACCGCTTCCTGAAGTGGGGCCAGAGCGCGTTCGACAACTTCCGCGTCGTGCCCCCCGGCACCGGCATCTGCCACCAGGTGAACCTCGAATACCTCGCCCAGACCGTCTGGACCCGCTCCGAGACCATCGGCGGCAAGGACGTGACGGTGGCCTATCCCGACACGCTCGTCGGCACCGACAGCCACACCACCATGGTGAACGGCCTCGGCGTGCTCGGCTGGGGCGTGGGCGGCATCGAGGCCGAGGCGGCCATGCTCGGCCAGCCCATCTCCATGCTCATCCCCGAGGTGATCGGCTTCAAGCTCTCCGGCAAGCTGAAGGAAGGCATCACCGCCACCGACCTCGTGCTCACCGTCACCCAGATGCTCCGCAAGAAGGGCGTGGTGGGCAAGTTCGTGGAGTTCTATGGCCCCGGCCTCGAGCACCTCTCGCTCGCCGACCGTGCCACCATCGCCAACATGGCCCCGGAATACGGCGCCACCTGCGGCTTCTTCCCGGTGGACAGCGAGACCATCGCCTATCTCGACGAGACCGGCCGCGCCGATGACCGCGTGAAGCTCGTGGAGGCCTATTCCAAGGCCCAGGGCATGTGGCGCACCGCCGAGACCCTCGACCCGGTGTTCACCGACACGCTGGAACTCGACCTCGACACCGTGCTGCCCTCCATGGCCGGCCCCAAGCGCCCGCAGGACCGCGTGCTGCTGTCCGAGTCGAAGACCGGCTTCCTCTCGGCCCTCGAAGGCGAGTTCAAGAAGGCCGGCGAGGCGGCCAAGCGCGTGGCGGTCACCGGCGAGGACTACACGCTGGGCCATGGCGACGTGGTGATCGCCGCCATCACCTCCTGCACCAACACCTCCAACCCCTCCGTGCTCATCGCCGCCGGCCTCCTGGCCCGCAACGCGGTGAAGAAGGGCCTGACCCGCAAGCCGTGGGTGAAGACCTCGCTGGCCCCCGGATCGCAGGTGGTGGAAGGCTATCTCAACGCCTCCGGCCTGCAGGAAGACCTCGACAAGGTGGGCTTCAACCTGGTCGGCTTCGGCTGCACCACCTGCATCGGCAACTCCGGCCCGCTGCCGGAAGCCATCTCCGAGGCGATCAACAAGAACGACCTCGTGGCCGGCGCCGTCATCTCCGGCAACCGCAACTTCGAGGGCCGCGTCAATCCGGACGTGAAGGCGAACTACCTCGCCTCCCCGCCGCTGGTCGTCGCCTACGCGCTCGCCGGCTCGCTCCAGATCGACCTCACCACCGAGCCGCTCGGCACGGGTTCGGACGGCCAGCCGGTGTACCTCAAGGACATCTGGCCCTCCAACAAGGAGGTCGCCGACTACATCCGCCAGAACGTCACCAAGGCGATGTTCAAGGAAAAGTATTCGGACGTGTTCAAGGGTGACGCGCACTGGCAGAAGATCCAGGCGCCCACCGGCCAGACCTATGCCTGGCAGGACAGCTCCACCTATGTGCAGAACCCGCCCTACTTCGTCGGCATGACGAAGGAGCCGGTGCCGGTGAAGGACATCCTCGACGCCCGCATCATGGGCCTGTTCCTGGATTCCATCACCACCGACCACATCTCGCCCGCGGGCTCCATCAAGCAGGCGAGCCCGGCCGGCAAGTATCTGATCGAGCACCAGGTCCGCCCGGTGGACTTCAACCAGTACGGCACCCGCCGCGGCAACCACGAAGTCATGATGCGCGGCACCTTCGCCAACATCCGCATCAAGAACCAGATGGTGCCGGGCGTGGAAGGCGGCGTCACCGTCCACTATCCGGACGGCGAGCAGATGCCGATCTACGACGCGGCCATGAAGTACCGGGCCGAGGGCGTGCCGCTGGTCGTGTTCGCCGGCAAGGAATACGGCACCGGCTCCTCGCGCGACTGGGCGGCGAAGGGCACCAAGCTGCTCGGCGTGCGCGCCGTGGTGGCCCAGTCCTTCGAGCGCATCCACCGCTCGAACCTTGTCGGCATGGGCATCGTCCCTCTGGTCTTCAAGGACGGCGAGAGCTGGCAGACGCTGGGCCTGAAGGGCGACGAGATCGTCACCCTCAAGGGCATCGAGGGCGACCTCAAGCCGCGTCAGAACCTGACCGCCGAGATCAAGTTCGCCGACGGCACCGTCAAGAATGTCGAGCTGCTCTGCCGCATCGATACGCTGGACGAGTTGGACTACTTCCGTAACGGCGGCATCCTGCCCTACGTGCTGCGCTCGCTCGCGGCGTGATCCTGCCGGGCGGATGCGGCCGTGGCCGCTTCCGCCCGTTCTTCCCGAAGGCCCCGCCGCCGGAATGGGCGCTTGCGGGGCCTTCTTGCATCTCACTGCGAAGTGACTCGCCCCGGCGCTGCCCGGCGCCTATGCGTTGACTGGTTCTTCACCACGTCACGGCTAAATCCTGCATCCATGACCCACGCCTTCCTTCCGCACCGCCTGCTCTCCGCCTTGCTGATGCTCGCCTGCATCGGCTTCGGCACGCAGGCCATGGCGGAGGACGCCAAGGCGGACGCGAAGACCAACGCTGCCAACGCCTCCGCCGGCACCGAACTGCCGAAGGCCGTGGTGGAACTCTTCACCAGCCAGGGCTGCGCCTCCTGCCCGCCCGCCGATGCCCTTCTGGGCGAACTGGCGCGTGATCCGGGCGTGATCTCCCTCACCCTGGCGGTGGACTATTGGGATTATGTCGGCTGGAAGGACACTCTCGCCCAGCACGGCCATACCCAGCGCCAGCGCGCCTATGCGGACGTGCGCGGCGACCGCAAGATCTACACCCCGCAGATGGTGGTGGACGGCACGCAGGCCGCCGTCGGCAGCGACCGGCTGGCGGTGGAGAAGGCGCTGATGAGCGCCAAGGCCGGCGGCTCGGCCCTCATGGTGCCGGTGAAGCTCTCCCGCGACGGCGACGACCTTCTGGTGGATGTGGGCGCGCTCGCGCAGGCCCCCGGCGCGGAAGTCTGGGCCTGCCCCGTCATCCGCAGCCAGACCGTCTCGATCGGCCGGGGCGAGAACAGCGGCCGTCAGGTGACCTATACCAACGTGGTGCGCGGCTGGGTCCGCGTCGGCACCTGGGACGGCGATCCGGACACCTTCAAGGTGCCCGTGAACCAGTTGCGCTTCGAGGGTGCCAATGCCGTGGTGGTGCTGGTCCAGTCCGGCACGTTCGCCGCCCCCGGCGCCATCCTCGGCGCCGCGACCACCCCCCTGAACTGACCCACCATCCGATCCGGTGTCCGACGCGCCGCACGGCGATGACCTGCGTCGGCGAGCGCCCGGCCTTCCAGCGTCCAGGCTTCCCAACGCCAGGCAACAAAAAGGCCGCTTGCGCGGCCTTGGAAGTTCAAAATTTGGAAGCGTAGCAGTGACCGGTTCACACCACCCCGGGGGGCTGGGGGGCTGGGATAGACCGGAGCGGCGGAACCGGCCCTGCTACGGGTATGAAGATCGCCCAAGCGATTGTCCCCCGCTTGACCGAAAGGCGGCGAGACTGTGGTGGGCAGTGACGAGCGCGTGATTACGCCGAAGCTCAAGCTGCGTGGCCCGCGAAGCCGGCTATGCGCCCCCTTGAAAGGCGGTGCTGCCGGGACGATCATGGCTGCACCAGCCAAGGAGGCCCGATGGGCGAGATCGAACCCATACACCGTGGCCCGGCCCCCGCGCCAGCGGCACCCGTGACCCCCGCCCCAGCCGTCGTGACCTTCGACCGCCATGAACTGGACCGCATCCTCAGCCTGTACGGCCGCATGGTCGCGGCCGGCGAATGGCGCGACTACGCCATCGACTTCCTGAAGGACCGTGCGGTCTTCTCCATCTTCCGACGCTCCCTCGACGTGGCGCTCTACCGCATCGAGAAGGACCCCAAGCTCGCGCGCCGGCAGGGCGCCTACAGCGTCGTCTCCCAGACCGGCCTCATCCTGAAGCGCGGACAGGACCTGCCGCGCGTGCTCGCCGTGCTGGAGAAGCCGCTGCGCACGGTGGGCTGAAGCGGCAGGAAGCGGGGTCTGCCGGGGAAGGGTTGTTCCTGCGGCGGGGGTCGGGCATCGTGCGCGCCGCATCAACGGATGGCCCAATGTCTTCTGCACCCCGCCCGATCCAGCCCGGCGACCACGTCTTCCTGGTGGACGGCTCCTCCTTCGTGTTCCGCGCCTATTTCCAGTCCATCAACCAGGACCGGAAGTACAATTACCGCTCCGACCGCCTGCCCACCGGCGCGGTCCGGCTGTTCTGCACGAAGCTCTTCCAGTTCGTCCGCGACGGGGCGCTGGGCATCCGGCCGACCCACCTCGCCATCATCTTCGACAAGTCCGAGGACAGCTTCCGCAAGGAGCTCTATCCGCTCTACAAGGCCAACCGCTCGGACCCGCCGGACGATCTCATTCCGCAGTTCCCGCTGATGCGCGAGGCGGTGAAGGCCTTCGGCCTCATCCCCGTGGAGCAGGCCCGCTATGAGGCGGACGACCTCATCGCCACCTATGCCCGTCAGGCGCAGGCGGCGGGCGCGGACGTGCTCATAGTCTCCGCCGACAAGGACCTGATGCAGCTCATCGGCGAGCGGGTGGCCATGTATGACCCCGCCTCCGGCGAATCGGGCGGGCGCGGCTCCCGCCCCGAGCGGCGCATCGGCGTGCCGGAAGTCGTGGAGTATTTCGGCGTCGGGCCGGAGCAGGTGGTGGACGTGCAGGCGCTGGCCGGCGATTCCACCGACAATGTCCCCGGCGTGCCCGGCATCGGCATCAAGACCGCCGCCACCCTCATCAAGGATTATGGCGACCTCGACACGCTGCTGGCCCGCGCCTCCGAGATCAAGCAGGAGAAGCGCCGCCAGTCGCTGATCGAGCATGCGGACAAGGCCCGCATCTCGAAGGAACTGGTGAAGCTCGTCACCGACGTGCCGCTGGAGGTGCCCCTCGCCGACCTCGTGCTGGAACAGCCGGACGGCAAGCAGCTCGTGTCCTTCCTGAAGGCGATGGAATTCACCACCATCGTGCGCCGGGCCGCCGAGGCCTTCGGCGTCGAAGCCGCCGAGATCGACCCCGACCCGCGCCTCGCCGTCTCCGGCTCGGGTCCGCTGTTCGCCGGCCAGAGCGCGCCCGTCTCGACCCCGCCCGAGGCAGACACGGACACAGCGCCCCCAGCCCCCCCGGCGGTGGCCCTGACCGGCGCACGGCCGAACGTCCTCGAACCCGCCGACCTTGCCGCCACCCGCGCGCAGGAGGCCCGCGCCACCAAGGTGGACCGCAGCCACTACCGGATGCTCACCAGCCTCGACGAGCTGAAGGCCTGGTGCGCCAAAGCCCGTGACCAGGGCTTCGTGGCTTTCGACACCGAGACCACCTCGCTCGATCCCATGCAGGCGGACCTCGTGGGCGTCTCGCTGGCGCTGGCGCCGAACGAGGCCTGCTATATCCCGCTCGCCCATGTGGGCGCGGGCGACGGCCTGTTCACGGAAGGGCTGCTGCCCGGCCAGATCCCCTTCAACGACGCCCTCGCGGCGCTGAAGGGGATGCTGGAGGACGGCGGCACGCTGAAGATCGGGCACAACGTCAAGTACGACGCCGCCGTCCTCGCGCGGCACGGCATCACGGTGGCCCCTTATGACTGCACCATGTGCATGTCCTATGCGCTCGATGCCGGGCGCGGCGGGCATGGCATGGACGAGCTGTCCATCAAATATCTTGGCCACACGCCCATCGCCTTCACGGAAGTGGCGGGCAAGGGCAAGAGCCAGATTACCTTCGACCGCGTGCCGCTGGAGGCCGCCACCGCCTATGCGGCGGAGGATGCGGATGTGACGCTCCGGCTCTGGCGCGTGCTGAAGCCCCGCCTGCCGTCGGAGGGCATGACCACGGTCTATGAGACGCTGGAGCGCCCGCTGATCGCCGTGCTCGCCCGCATGGAGGCGCGCGGCATCTCCATCGACCGCGCGACGCTCGCCCGCCTCTCCTCCGAATTCGCCCAAGGTGCCGCCCGGCTGGAGGACGAGATCTCAGGGCTCGCCGGCGAGAAGATCAATGTGGGCTCGCCCAAGCAGATCGGCGACCTCTTGTTCGGCAAGATGCAGCTGCCCGGCGCCACCAAGACGCCGACCGGCGCCTGGTCCACCAAGGCGAACGTGCTCGACGAACTCGCCGAGGCCGGCCACGAGCTGCCGCAGAAGATCCTCGCCTGGCGCCAGCTCTCGAAGCTGCGCTCCACCTATACGGATGCCCTGCCCAATTACGTGAACCCGACCACCCACCGGGTCCACACCTCCTATGCGCTGGCGGCCACCACCACCGGGCGCCTGTCCTCCTCGGAGCCCAATCTCCAGAACATCCCGATTCGCACCGAGGAAGGCCGCCGCATCCGCCGCGCCTTCGTGGCCGTGCCGGGCACCAAGCTCGTCTCGGCGGACTATTCGCAGATCGAGCTGCGGCTGCTGGCCGAGATCGCGGAGATCCCGGCGCTGCGTCAGGCCTTCAGGGACGGCATCGACATCCACGCCATGACCGCCTCCGAAATGTTCGGCGTGCCGGTGGAGGGCATGCCCTCGGAAGTGCGCCGGCGGGCCAAGGCCATCAATTTCGGCATCATCTACGGCATCTCCGCCTTCGGCCTCGCCAACCAGCTCGGCATTCCGCGCGACGAGGCGGGCCAGTACATCAAGCGCTATTTCGAGCGCTTCCCCGGCATCCGCGCCTATATGGACGAGACCCGCGCCTATTGCCGCGAGCACGGCTATGTGGAGACGCTGTTCGGCCGGCGCTGCCACTATCCGGATATCGCTGCCTCCAACCCATCCATCCGTGCCTTCAACGAGCGCGCCGCCATCAACGCCCGCCTTCAGGGCACGGCGGCGGACATCATCCGCCGCGCGATGATTCGCATGGAGGGCGCCCTCGCCGATGCCGGCCTGTCGGCCCGCATGCTGTTGCAGGTGCATGACGAACTTGTGTTCGAGGTGCCCGATGCGGAGGTGGAGGCGACCCTGCCCGTGGTGCGCCGGGTGATGGAGACGGCGGCGCGCCCGGCCGTCGAACTCGCCGTGCCGCTACAGGTGGAAGCCCGCGCTGCCGACAATTGGGAAGAGGCCCACTGAGGCTGCGCCCGCTCCTTCTTGAGCGGCTTTCTGAAGCAGCACGCTGCTGCCGACACCAAACAGGCGCGGGCATCAAGACGCAGATTTTCAGGAAAAGGCCGGTTTGAGGGAGGAGAGCGGGGGCGGTTGCTCTCCTCCCTCTGCACCGATCAGGACCCTGTGTTGCGGATCAGGGTCTTGACCGAACCGTTCGGTCACGGTGGTTATTGTAATAGCCGCCGGTTCGCACTATTTCAACAGAGAACTGAACGGTTCGGTCAGAAATTTCCATCGGGCGGAGGGACGGCACCGGATGGACAGGACGGCCGCTTGATTATGGGCGCCCGTCGAGGAATAGAAAGATGTCGAAGGAGAACCGCATTTTGAGCGTTCCAGCTGCGAACGAGACCCCCGCCTTCGGCGCCGGACAGGCGCCGGAGAAGCGACGCCAGATCCTGAGCGGCGCGCGCGAGGTGTTTCTGGAGCGCGGCTTCGACGCGGCCAGCATGGGCGACATTGCGCGGGCGGCTGGCGTCTCCAAGGGCACGCTCTATGTCTATTTCGAAGACAAGGTGGATCTCTTCGCGGCCCTGGTGACCACCGAATGCGAGGAGACCGCCGAGCGCCTCTTCGTGCTCGATGCCAAGGAGCCGGACCTCGCGGCCGCCCTCAAGAAGCTGGGCATGTCGTTCCTGGAGGCGATGCTGCGGCCGGAGCATGTGGCGACGGTCCGCATGGTGATCGCCACCGCCGAGAAATTTCCCGAGATCGGCCGCCGCTTCCTCGATGCCGGTCCCAATTCCGGCGTGCGCCGCCTCTCCACCTTTCTCTCCGCCAAGGTGGCGCAGGGCGAGCTCGACATTGATGACGTGGACTCGGCGGCCAGCCAGTTCCTGTCGCTGTCCAAGGACACGATCCTCGCGCCGGTCCTGTTCGGCTCGGCGGCCACCATCAGCCGCGACCATATGGAGAAGACCGTGGAGCGGGCTGTGAACCTGTTCCTGCGCGTCTATGGCGCGCGACGGAACGACTAGGCGCCCGCACGTCCACCGCGCCCCTGCGCGCCGCGATCAGGCGCGCCAGAAGGGCTTGTCGGCCTCCCGCCGGGCAAGACGCGGATGGATGCCCGCGTCCCGGAGACGCTCCGCATCCAGCTCCGCGAGCTCCGCCCGCGAGCGGACACGCCACATCCACAGACGGATCAGGCCCATCAGTCCGGCCGGGCGAGGCATGGGCGCGGGCGTCTCGGGTGTAAGCACGCGATCCGGCACCGCTGCACTCGGTGCAATTTGCACATTGCTCCGAGAGGCAGGGCGAACCTGGACCTTGGAAGCGCCCAACGAAGAACGGGACTGCTGCGGCGACATCTGAAATGCTCCCGGTCGAGCCGCTTTGTGCCAGCGGCTCTCGCATTCATTGTCCCGATGTGATATCAGCGCAATCAATACATTGCACTCGGAGCAATTATGTCCGACACCGCCGCCCGCGGCGACTATCGCGCGCTCGCCGATAGTATTGCTGCCGATATTGCCGCCGGCCGCCTGTCCGCCGGCACGCGCCTGCCGCCACAGCGCGAGTTCGCCTACCAGCACGGCATCGCCGCCTCCACCGCGAGCCGCGTCTATGGCGAGCTGACGCGGCGGGGCCTCATCAGCGGCGAAGTGGGGCGTGGCAGTTATGTGCGGGCCCGCCGGTCGGCCCTCGACGACACGCTCGGCGAGCCGGTGAAGAGCTCGCTCGATCTCCAGCTCAATTTCCCGGTCCTGCCGGGGCAGGAGGCGGAGGTCAGCGCGATGATCGCCAGGCTCACCTCGCCGGGGCTCCCTGCCTCCGTCTTTGCCGCGACGGGTGCGGCCGGCACGCCCGACATGCGCGCGCTCAGCGCCGGCTTCCTTGGCCGCGCCGGCTGGCGACCGGATGCGGACGGTCTCGTCTTCACCAATAACGGGCGTCAGGCCATCGCCGCGGCTCTTGCGGCCCTCGCCCCGCCGGGGGAACGGATCGGCGTCGAGGCCCTCACCTATCCCGCGGTGAAATGGCTGGCGGCGCGGCTCGGTGTCACCCTCGTTCCCCTGCCCATGGATGGACAGGGCCTGCGCCCCGACGCCCTGCTGAAGGCCCACCGCACAGCCCCGCTGGCGGGTGTCTATCTCCAGTCCAGCCTGCACAATCCGCTCGGTGTCTCCATGGATGCCGCGCGGCGCCGGGAGATCGCCACGCTGCTGCGGGCCGAGGGCCTGATGGCCATCGAGGACACCGTCTACGGCTTCCTGTCTGAGGAAGAACCGCTGGCCGCGGCGGCGCCGGACCATGTGCTGCTGGTGGACAGCCTGTCGAAGCGCGTGGCGCCTGGCCTCACGCTCGGCTTCATCGCCGGCCCGGCGTCCTGGTCCGGGCGCCTCGTCACCTGCGTGCGCTCCGGCGCCTGGACGGCCAACGGCCTCACCCAGTTTCTGGGGACGCAGGTCATGGCCGAAGGGCTCGCGGCCCGCCTCGTCACGGGCAAGCGCGCCGATGCCCGCGAGCGGCAGGCGCTGGCAGGAAGCATCTTCCCGAAGGGCGTGCTCAAGGCGGACCCGCGCTCCTATCACTCCTGGCTCAAACTGCCCGACATCTGGCGCGCCGAGACCTTTGCCGCCGCCGCCACGCGGCAGGGCATTGCGGTGACGCCGGCCTCGGCCTTTGCCGTGCCGCCGACGCAGCCGCCCAATGCGATCCGCATCGCTCTGTCGCGTCCGCCGCTCCCCGTGCTACGGGAAGCGCTCCTCACCCTGCGCCGCCTGCTGGAGAGCGGGCCGCAGGAGAGCGAGGTCGAATAGCGCCGCACCGCAGCGCAGCCCCCTGTGCGCCTGCGAAGCGGCCCGCTTCCGCGACAAGGGTTTAATCGTTTAGTGTGCCGCAATCCCGATGCGGCGCACTGCCGTCGGGCGGATCGCGGGAGGCGCGGCATGGACGGAGCGGTGAGCGGCCGAATCACGCTCCAGCAGCTGGCGCAGGCCCTCGGGCTGTCCACCGCCACGGTCTCGCTGGCCCTGCGCGACAGCCAGGTGGTGGCGGAGGCGACCCGCCTCAAGGTACAGGAGGCCGCCCGCGCGCGCGGCTACGTGGCCAATCGCGGCGCCGCCTCCCTGCGCACGGCCCGCACCAACATCGTCGGCATCGGCCTGCACGACATCATCAACCCCTCCTTCACCGAGCTTCTCGCGGCGCTGGAGGATTCCCTCAGCGCGGCGGGCAAGACCATCCTGCTCGGCGTCAGCCAGGAGGACGTGACGCGGCAGACCCGCACCCTCGGCACGTTGGCGGAATACCGGCCCGATGCCTTCATCGTCTCGCCCGCCGCGGGCACCACGGTGGACGACCTCAAGGCGCTGGCCGCCAGCGGCATCGCCGTGGTGCAGGTGACGCGCGAGGTGGAGGGCTCGGGCTTCGACTTCGCGGGTTCCGACGACACGGCCGGCGTGGCGCTGGCGGTCGCCCATCTGGTGGACCTCGGCCACCGCCGCATCGGCATGATCGGCAGCCTGCCCATCGCCTCCACCGGTCGCCGCCGCCTCGCCGGCTATCGCCAGGGGCTCGAGGACGCGGGCCTGCCCTTCGATCCCGCTTTGGTGGCCGAGGGGCCCGGCCTGCGGGAGACCGGACGCGCCGGCGTGCTGAAGCTGCTGGCCCTTCCCGATCCGCCCACGGCGGCGGTGTGCTTCAACGATCTCAACGCCTTCGGCGCGCTCATGGGCCTGCAATCGGCGGGGCTGACCGCCGGCCGCGATTTCTCGCTGGTGGGCTATGACGACATCGGGGAGGCGGCGCTGTGGCACCCGGCGCTCACCACGGTCTTCACCCGCATCCCGGAATATGGCCACATCGCCGCGGAACTCGCCCTCGCCCGCATCGCCGAGCCCGGCCGTCCGGTGGAGCGCGTCGCGCTGATGCCCAGGCTGGTGGTGCGCGAGACGACGACGCCCCCCCGCCGCCGCTGACATCCGGCCGCATTCGGGCTCTAAACTGCGCGCATGTCGTCTCTTGCCACCGCGAGCCTACCCGCGCACGAGCCCCTGCGGCTCATTCCCGTGTCCGATCCCGACGATCCGCGCATTGCCGATTACCGCGACGTGCGCGAGCGCGATCTCGTGGGCCGACGCGGCCTCTTTATGGCCGAGGGCGAAGTGGTGCTGCGGCTGCTGACCGCCCACGGTGGACGCGACCTGCATTCGGTCCTCGTCTCGCAGGCCAGCCTGCCGCGCATTGCGGATGCCCTTGACCTGCTGCCCCGCAACGTTCCGGTGCATGTGGCGGGACAGGCGGTGATGGACGCCATCGTCGGCTTCCACATCCATCGCGGCATTCTCGCCGTGGGACGCGCCCGGCCGCAGGTGCCGGCGCCGGAACTCCTGGCCAGCCTGCCGGAGCGGGCGCTGGTGGTGGCGCTCCAAGGCATCGCGAATCACGACAATATGGGCGGCATCTTCCGCAATGCCGCCGCCTTCGGTGCGGACGCGGTGCTGCTCGATTCCGCCTGCTGCGATCCGCTCTATCGCAAGGCGATCCGGGTCTCGGTGGGGGCCTCCCTCATCGTGCCCACGGCACGGGCGGGCACCACAGCGGAGATGATGGAGGCCATCGCGGCGGCGGGCTTCGATCTCGTCGCCCTCAGCCCCTCGGGCCGCGAGCGGCTTTCGGACATCGTGCCGGGCGGGCGACAGGCTGCTCTCTTCGGGACCGAAGGGCCCGGCCTGCCGCCGGAGGTTCTGGCCTCGACGCGGACCATCTCCATTCCCATGGCAGCCAGCTTCGACAGCCTGAACGTCGCCACCACCAGCGGCATCGTGCTGCATCACCTGAGCCGGACGGGCGGCTGACGCCTCCATGCCGCAGCTTGGGATGCCTACAAAGCGCAAGCAGGCAATTGCACAGGCAAAACCATTAACCTATATTCATCAACGTCCATTGATCATGCCCAGACGCTGAAACCTCAGGTTGTCTCATTGATCGTCGGCGCCAGTTGCACCGGCTGAACTGTGGAAATTCTGAATGAGCAGATTTTCGTCTCGCCGGCATCCGGCGCGAGAATGGATTTTCCTTGCCTTGATCTGGAGCGCCCTCGGCCTTGTGGTGGCCCGCGTGGTCGCGGGGCTCGTGCCGGACTATTCCGCGCTCGCCGCGGAAATGCGCTGCGCGCTCATTCTTCTGTCTGCACTCGCAACCATCGCGCTGTCCGCCGGCCTCACCCTCGTCTGGAACGGACGTCGTCGCGGACCCACAACACGCCGCCAGAGCGACTTCCGCCGGCAGGATGCGTCAGTGCGTGGATAGACGTCCGGCGCGGAAGACGCGCTTCATGCGCGTTTGTGGATCGGAGCAAATGTCGGGATCAGGGAAGCGTGGTAGCAGCGGGCGGACTTGAACCGCCGACCTCCGGGTTATGAATCCGGCGCTCTCACCAACTGAGCTACGCTGCCACAGGCGCGGCCTCAAAGCGGCCCTCGCCTCGCGAGGAGCGCATATAGGGGTGCCGCTCGGGCGGTGTCAAGAAAGCCCTTGGGCCGCCGGGTGGCCATCCCCAGCCCCTTCACCCCTCGAGCTCGAACGCGCCCTCCAGATGCTCGGCCCCGCCGTCGCGCCCGAGCAGGATGGCGTCGAAGCGCATCGCGAGGGGTGCGAGTTCGGGATGATCGGCCAGGAAGAGTTCGGCAGCCGCGATGATGCGGCGGCGCTGGCGCAACTGGAGGCTCTCGGCCGCCTCCGCGAGACTGCGCCGCAGCTTCACCTCGCAGAAGACGAGAAGATCGTCCCGCCGTGCCACGAGATCGAGCTCCCCCGCGCTGGTGCGCAGCCGCCGGGCGAGAATGCGGAAGCTCTGCGCCTCCAGCACAGCCGCGGCCCGATCCTCCGCGGCCAGCCCGCGCGCATGGGCGGCCTGCTTGCGGCGACGCGCCGGCGTGTCGGGCGGCGGCGGGCGTGCCATGTCAGCCCGGCCCGTCCTCGCCCTTGGTGAGCGCCAGCGCGCGGGCATAGACCTCGCGCTTCGGCCGGCCCGTGGCGGCCGTGACGGCGGCCACCGCATCCTTCAGCGAATGCTCGGCAAGCGCACGGGTGAGCGCGGCATCCACATCGTCATCGGCGGCCGGCTCCTCAAGCGGCGGGCCGATGACCAGCACGATCTCGCCCTTTGGGGCGCCAGCGGCGGCATAATGGGCGGCGAGCTGGGAGAGCGGGCCGCGCCGCACCTCCTCGAAGGCCTTGGTGAGTTCGCGGCACACGGCGGCCGGCCGGTCGCCCAGCCCCTCGGCGAGATCGGCAAGGCTCTCGGCGAGGCGCGGCCCCGTCTCGTAGAGCACGAGGGTGGAGGGCAGCGCCTTCAGCTCCGCAATGCGGTTGCGCCGCTGGCCGCCCTTCTGCGGCAGGAAGCCGTCGAACAGGAAGCGGTCCGTCGGCAGGCCTGCCGTCACCAGCGCCGCGAGCATGGCCGAGGCGCCGGGCAAAGGATGGATGCGGAAGCCGGCAGCCGCCGCTTCCACCACCAGCTTGTAGCCAGGGTCCGACACCAGCGGCGTTCCGGCATCGGAGACGAGCGCCACGGCCTCTCCCGCCGCGAGCTTTGCCAGCAGCCGCGGGCGCATCGAGGCGCCGTTGTGATCATGATAGGGGACGAGCGGGGTGGCGATGCCGTAGCGGTCGAGGAGGCGGCGCGTCATGCGCGTGTCCTCGCAGGCGATGAGGCCCGCGCCTGCCAGCGTCTCCAGGGCCCGCACCGTGATGTCGCCGAGATTGCCGATGGGGGTGGCCACCACATGCAGCCCCGTGTCCAGCCGCCGGGCCTGCACGGTCTGGCCGAACAGGGTGAAGGCCTTCTCGCCCGGCGTCCCCGGCTCGAGGTCCGGCAGATCGGTGGTGTCGTCGGCCGGCAGATCGCCGGTAAGCGGGGCTGTGATGTCTTCGGCAGCGTCGTGCGACGCCCGGGCGGGGCTCTGGGTCATGGCCGCGATCATAGTGCGGGCGCGGGCATCGGAACAGCGCGCCCGCTCAGCCGCCAACGGATGCGGAACGGAAGGCGACCTCCGGAGCGTCTCCCGCGCGGCCGGGGCCGACGACCTCCAGCAGTCCCATCACCAGGCAGCCATCGGGCGGGATGAGCAGCGCCAGGTCGTCCGCCGTGTCGCGACCGAGATCGAGGGCCAGCTGGCAATCGAGAAGCGCGGCGAAGGTGCGCAACCGGGGGAGGATATCGAGGGGCGCCGGCAGGAAGAGGTCGAGCTTGGTCGCGAACGCGGAGCGGTCGAGCCGGTGGCACAGGCCCACCGCCTGCCGCTCCATGGCCAGAAGCCAGTCGCGACCACCATCGGCGCCATCGAACAGGCCGGGCGGAGCAACTGCGAAGGCCCGGCAGAATGCGGCGTCCATCACCGCCAGATCCGGAACGCCGTCCACATAGAGGTCCGGCACCCCGCGCTCCACATTCAGCTGCATGGATGCTCCCGGTTCGCGAGGCGTGCCAGCATGCGTCCAGAGAACAGCTCCCTCAATCCCTTTCATGCCTGTGACAAGCGCACGGCGAATCGGCGGGGCGGCATGACAGGCGCGGAGGATGCCGGTAACGTGAGGCGCGTCGCGGCCAGCGGAAACGGCCGGCCATTGCGCCGGCCGCCCGGCCGGTGACACAAGAAAAAGCGAATGCGTCCCCGCCGGTGGCGCACCCCTTTCCGGTCCGGCAGGGCTGTGGTGTTCGACAAGAAACGGAGCCGCCGGGGCTCCGGGGAGAGACTGGTGACCGATCGCGTTCTGCCCCCGAGCCGTCTGCCCGCCATGGCGCAGCAGCCCTCCGGCCTCACCCGTCGTGCCCTTCTGTCCGGTGGCCTGAAGCTGGCGGGGTCCGTCTCCGCCGCTTCGCTCGTCGCGGCCTGCGCCGGCGGCGACGTGCCGCTGTCTCCGACGCCACAGGGTGCGCCCACCGGCCCCGTCACCGGCCAGCCCCTGCCCGCCTCCGGCCCCATCGTGGCGCTCATCCTGCCGCTCGGCGCGCAGGGCAATGCGGCCCTCGCCGGACAGGCGCTCAAGAACGCCGCAGAACTCGCCATGGCGGAGCTCGGCCAGGCCCCGATCCAGCTCGTGGTGAAGGACGACGGCGGCACCAGCCAGGGCGCGCGCAATGCGGCCGAACAGGCCATCAATGAAGGCGCCCGCATCATCCTCGGCCCGCTGTTTGCGACCTCGGTGGGCGCGGCGGCGCAGGCGGCCCGGCCGCGCGGCATCCCCATCATCGCCTTCTCGACGGACACCAACGTCGCCGGTAACGGCGTCTTCCTGCTGAGCTTCCTGCCGCAGACGGACGTGGACCGCATCATCCGCTACACGGCGGGGCAGGGTAAACGCTCCTTCTCCGCCCTCATTCCCGAGAATGCCTATGGCACCGTGGTGCAGGGCGCCTTCCAGCAGACCGTAGGCGACGTGGGCGGCCGGGTGATGGCGCTGGAACGCTACACGCCGGCGCGCCTCGCCGACGCGGTGAAGCGCGTGGCCGACGTGCAGAGCCAGACCGACGCCATCTTCATCCCCGACAGCGCCGACAGCGTCGCCGGCGTGGTGCAGCAGCTCTCGTCCGCCGGCGTGGACCTGAAGCGCATCCGCCTGCTGGGCACGGGCCTGTGGGACGAGCCCCGTCTGTTCAGCCTGCCGCAGATGGAGGGCGCGCAGTTCGCCGCCCCCGACGCCGCTGGCTGGCGCAACTTCTCGCAGCGCTACCGCGCACGCTACGGCTCGGACCCGGTGCGCACGGCGACGCTCGCCTATGACGCGGTGTCGCTTGTTTCCGCCATCGTGCGCACGCAGGGGCCGGACGGGCTCAACACCACCACCCTCACCAACCCCTCGGGCTTTGCCGGCGTGGACGGCGCCTTCCGCTTCCGCGCCGACGGCAGCAACGAGCGCGCCCTCGCAGTGATGGAGATCCGCGGCGGGCAGGTGAGCATCGTCAGCCCGCCGCCGCGCACCTTCGGCTCGGCGTTTTAAGTTCCCGGCGCGTTCCCGCGCGCCGTGCCGCGTACCCCAACGGTACCGGCTTGGTTTGACCGCCAAATCCGCTATAGGTCCGGCGCCCCGGCGCCGGCCAAGGGCTCACGCAAGGAAGACCGGTCCCATGAAACTTTCCGCATCCCTGGCAGGCCTTCTCCTGGCCGTCTCCAGTGCCGCCGCGCTCGCCCAGTCCGCGCCCGCGGGCCAGACGACGCCGCCGGCCAGCGCGCCGGCCGCCGCAGCCCCTGCGGCTCCGGCCCAGGAGACCGCGCCGGAAATCCGGGTCGCCCGTCCCATCGAGATGATGCTGACCCAGCAGGCCGCGTCCCTCTCCTTCGACGGCAAGGTGCTGACCCTGCAGGGCGTCGCCCCCACCGCCGCCTTCGCCATCGACCGGCCGGAGCGGATCGGCGGCACCATGACCACCGAGCAGTTCGTGAAGATGTGGAACGCCACGGTGGCGATGATGAAGAACGATCCGCCGAACGTGGCCCTGACCACGCTCGGTCCGGTGCCCACCCAAGCCATCGTGGAACTGGGCGCCGCCAGCCTCTCGGGCTCGACGCTGAGCTTCAACACGGTGGTCCTGGACGGCACCGTGCCCCCCAACGGGCAGCTCGTGAGCCTCACCACCCAGCCCACCGTCTTCCGGCCCATGAAGGAAGTGCACGGCTTCCTGAAGTGCTGGTGGAGCCCCTATTGGGCGCAGCGCGTCTGCCGCGCCGACTGGTGATCTGATCCCGATGCGAAACGGCGCCGCAGGGCGCCGTTTCCACAAGAACATGGCTTGCCCCTCGCAATCCGGCCCCTGCGGTGCCATTTTGTTCTCACACGAGAATCGTGTGTGCGAGAACGAGACGGCGATTGTCCATTTCCCCTGAGAAGCGCGGCGGCCCCGAGCCCCGCGATCTGGCGCCCCGCGAAGATGTCGGCCGTCCGGCCCTGAAGCCCGGCGGCATCGCCGAACGCGCGCGCGCCGCCATGGGCATTCCCGCCGCGCCCACCCGCCCTTCCTATCTCGACGGCCTCAATCCCGAGCAGCGCGAGGCGGTGGAGACGCTGGACGGCCCCGTGCTCGTTCTTGCCGGCGCCGGCACCGGCAAGACCCGCGTGCTCACCACCCGCATCGCCCACATTCTCTCGCAGGGCCGCGCCTATCCCTCGCAGATCCTCGCCGTGACCTTCACCAACAAGGCCGCGCGGGAGATGAAGGAACGCATCCACGCCATGGTGGGCGACACGGTGGAGGGGATGCCGTGGCTCGGCACCTTCCACTCCATCGGCGTGCGCATCCTGCGCCGGCACCATGAGCTGGTGGGCCTCAAGAGCGGCTTCACCATTCTCGACACGGACGACCAGCTCCGCCTGCTGAAGCAGCTCATCGCGGCGGAGGAGATCGACGAGAAGCGCTGGCCCGCCCGCATGCTGGCCTCCGCCATCGACGGCTGGAAGAACCGCGGCCTCACGCCCGAGCAGGTGCCCGCCGGCGAAGGTGCTGCTTTCGCCAACGGGCGCGGGCAGATGCTCTATGCCGCCTATCAGGCGCGGCTGAAGGCGCTCAACGCCGTCGACTTCGGCGACCTCTTGCTGGAAGGCATCCGCCTGTTCCGCGAGAACCCCGACGTGCTCGCGGAATACCACCGCAAGTTCAAATACATTCTGGTGGACGAGTATCAGGACACCAACGTCGCCCAGTATCTCTGGCTGCGGCTTCTAGCGCAGGGTTCGCGCAATGTCTGCTGCGTGGGCGACGACGACCAGTCCATCTATGGCTGGCGCGGCGCCGAGGTGGACAACATCCTGCGCTTCGAGAGCGACTTTCCCGGCGCCAAGGTGATCCGGCTGGAGCGCAACTACCGCTCCACGGGCCATATCCTGGCCGCCGCTTCCCATCTCATCGCCTTCAACGAGGGACGGCTCGGCAAGACGCTGTTCTCCGAAGGGGAGAAGGGCGAGAAGGTCACCGTCACCGGCGCGTGGGATAGCGGCGAAGAGGCCCGCGCCATCGGCGACGAGATCGAGGCACTCCAGCGCGCGGGCCATGCGTTGTCGCAGATCGCCATCCTCGTGCGCGCCTCCTTCCAGATGCGCGAGTTCGAGGACCGCTTCGTCACGCTCGGCCTCAACTACCGCGTCATCGGCGGTCCGCGCTTCTATGAGCGGGCGGAAATCCGCGATGCTCTGGCCTATCTGCGCTGCGTTATTTCGCCGGCTGACGATCTCGCCTTCGAGCGTATCGTGAACGTGCCGAAGCGCGGCGTGGGCGACGCGGCCATCAAGCAAATCCGCGATGTCGCCCGCGCCGCCGGCGTGCCGCTGATGGAGGCGACCCGCCTCCTCACCGAGAGCGAGGAGCTGAAGCCGAAGCTCCGCTCGACGCTGCGCGGCTTCGTCCAGTCGTTCGAGCGCTGGCGCGAGCAGGCCGAGAACATGAAGCACACCGAGCTCGCCGAGGTGGTGCTGGATGAGAGCGGCTACACCGAGATGTGGCAGAAGGACCGCTCGGCGGAGGCGGCCGGGCGGCTGGAGAACCTCAAGGAATTGGTGCGTTCCATGGAGGGGTTCGAGAACCTCTCGGGCTTCCTCGAGCACATCTCGCTCGTGATGGATGTGGACAGCGGCGCTGGCGACGACGCCGTGCAGATCATGACCCTCCACTCCGCCAAGGGACTGGAGTTCGACACCGTCTTCCTGCCCGGCTGGGAAGAGGGCCTGTTCCCGCATCAGCGGGCGCTGGACGAGCAGGGTAAGGCGGGCCTCGAGGAAGAACGCCGTCTCGCCTACGTGGGCATCACGCGGGCGCGGGCGAGCGCGCGGGTCTATTTCGCCTCCAACCGGCGCATCCACGGCATGTGGAACTCTACCGTGCCCAGCCGCTTCCTCGACGAACTGCCGGACACCCATGTGGACGTGCAGGAGAGTAAGGGCGGCTTCGGCTGGGGTGGCACCACGGGCGGCTATGGCGGCGGCAACAGCTATGGCGCCAGCCGCTTCGACAATCCCGCCCCCTTCGCCTCCAGCTATGCGACGCCCGGCTGGCAGCGCGCCCAGAACGCCCGGAACGAGAGCGGCGGCACCAAGGGCGGCTTCGGCGGCTCCGGTGGCGGCTATGGCGGATCACGGCGCGGCGGGCCGGTGATCGAGGGCACGCTGATCGCCGCCTCCACCGGCGCGCCGTCAGCCTTCTCGGCCGGCGAGCGGGTGTTCCACATCAAGTTCGGCTATGGCGAGATCACCGCCATCGACGGCAACAAGCTGACCGTGCTGTTCGAGAAGGCCGGCGAGAAGCGGGTGCTGGAAAGCTTCGTCGAGAAGGTGTGACAGTGCGTGCGGCCGGCGATGGAGGAGAGCGGTCTGCGACGCATGTTCCGCTGCGGAATCCGCATTCCATGCCCCATCGTCAACAACGGATGTCTCTGAGTTAGCTCAGGCTCGCGCAAGGTCGGCATGAAAAATCAGACCCCGCCCTGTCGGAAAGGACAAGCTTTGCGCTAGCATGGCCGCTCTTCCGGCGATCCGCGGACAACGCTGATTTTCAATCGATGTATATTGGCAGCCTTTCCCTGATCGCCGCAGAGATGGTGCTCTATTTCAGCGCCATGCTGGCGCTGTTCAGCGCCCGTCGGGTGATCGGTCTCGCGACCTTCTTCTGTGCTCTGGCGGCTACCCAATTCCTTGAGACCCAGTTCGCCATCGGCCTCTATCTGAAGCTGCCCTTCGGCCTCGCCCTGACGCCGGGCGCCGCGGCGCTGTTCTCCGGCAAGCTGGCCCTGCTGCTGCTGGTCTTCGTGCGCGAGGGCGGGCCGCTGGCGCGCCAGCCGCTGTACGGCATGCTGTTCGGCAATCTGCTGATCTTCGTCCTCGTGGCGCTGCTGGCGGTGGGCTATGTGCGCCAGCCGGTGCCGCAGACGCTCGACGTGATGCATTTCGCCAAGATGCTGGCGCTCATGGTGTGGGGCAGCGCACTGCTCGTGCTGGAATGCCTGGGCATGTTCGTGCTCCACGCCACGATGCGCGAGAGATGGCGCCTGCCGCTCTGGCTCACCCTCACCGTGCCGCTGGCGCTGGCCCTCACCTTTGACCAGTTGCTCTATTTCAGCGCCCTGCACTTCGCCTTCGGCATTCCGGATGCCGCCGGGTTCGGCACTTGGACGGGACGCATGGTCGCAGCGCTGCTCTATGGCAGCGCGCTCACCTGGTATCTCACCCGCATCGAGCCGGTGGAGGCCGTCCCGGCCCGGACCGCTGGCGAGATCCTGCGCCAGTTGCGCCAGCCCGAGCAGCCGCAGCGCGAGCCCCGCCGCTATGATCCCCTCACGGGCACCTTCCACGCCTCGCAGTTCGCGTCCATCTGCGGCCACCTGCTGTCCGTCACAGGCCTCACCGGGCGGCCCATGAGCCTGCTGCTGGTGCATATCGACACGCCCGACCGGGAGGAAACCTCCTCGAAATGGGCGGAGATGATCCGGCAGGCGAGCGCCACCATCGGCGAGGCAACCCGCTCCGGTGATTATGTGGTGCGCTATCGCGACGACGCCTTCGCCATTCTCGCCCCCGGCGCGCCGCACCACGCAGCCATGCAGGTGGCGGCGCTGCTGCGGCGGGATACGGAGGCCATGCTCCAGTCCGGCAACGAGGACATCCACGCCGTGAGCATCGGCGTTGCCACGACGCCGCAGGACGGAGCGAGCGTGGCCGATCTTCTCTCCGCCGCAGAAAGCCGCCTCGCCGAGGCGCGCCAGAACATGGGCAGCCGGGTGGTGGGCTCCTTCGCCCGCTGAGCCGCCCTGCGGGATTGGGGCTGGATATCCGCCCCGGCCTCTGGCACTTGGGACGGCAGATGCGGCCGGGCCGGCCGCAAGGGAGCCGGGTTGTGCCGATGGCGAGTCCATGCGGCCTACCGCTCCCTCTCCTGTTCTTTGATCGAGAGATCCGGTCTTGCTTGCGGAGCAATCGAAACCGGACACGCTCCAGGTTCCGAGGTTGAGATGCTTGAAGGCCTGCCGCCCAACGACGCCACCCATGTGATGCGCCTCAGCGCGCCCGAGCGGGAAGCCCGGCGCGTGGCGGACTTCCTCGCCGAGCATTTCGACCCGGCCGAGGTGGCGGTGGCCAATTTCGAACAGCCGGACGGCAGCTGGGCCATCGAGCTTTATGCCGGCGAGGCGTTCGATGCCGAGCTCCTGCGCGAACTCGTCACCATCGCCGCCGGCGCGGAGATGGCCGCGCAGGTCTCCTTCCACGCCATCGAGCAGACGGACTGGGTCGCCTCCAGCCTCGAAGGCCTTGCGCCGGTGCGCGTCGGCTCCTTCATCGTCCACGGCAGCCATGACCGCGCCCGCGTGCCGACGAACGCCATCGGCATCGAGATCGAGGCGGCGCTCGCCTTCGGTACCGGCCACCACGGGACCACGCAGGGCTGCCTCGCGGCCATTGCCGACATGGCCAAGCTCGGCACGCCCCGTCGCATCCTCGATGTGGGCACGGGCACGGGCGTGCTCGCCATCGCGGCGGCGCGGCAGTTCCGGCGTCCGGTGGTGGCGAGCGATCTCGACGATGTGGCGGTGAAGACGGCGCGGGAGAATGCCCGCTTCAACGGGGCGGGGCCGTTCGTGACGCTGCATCTGGCGGCGGGCGTCGATGCCATGAGCGTGAAGGCGGGTGCGCCTTACGATCTCATTCTGGCGAACATCCTGCTGCCGCCGCTGAAGCGGCTGGCGCGCCCCGTGCGTCCGCTGCTGGCGCCGGGGGGATGGCTGGTGCTGTCCGGCCTTCTGCCGAACCATGCCAATGCGGCGCTGGCGGCCTATCGGGCGCAGGGCCTGAAGCTGGTGCGGCGCCGCGACATCGACGGCTGGACCAGCCTGATCCTTTCCGCCACCGGGGCCGCGCCCCGGCGGGAGGACATCTACTGAAGACCGACGAGCCGCGCGGCTCGATCAGGAGGGGCGGGACCGATGTCCCGTCCGCTCACTGAAGCGGGTAACGGCCACCCGGACGCTGCACATACTTCAGCACTTCACGCTCGGCCTGCTCGGTGCGGGCGGCGATGATGGCGTCGAGCACGCGGGCGAAGAAACCCTTCTTCGGCTCGGCATTCACGGCGCCTTGGGCGGCCGGAGCGAACTTGGGGGTCGAGTAGATCACGGCGCTCATGACGGAGGCCCTTCTGCTTTGCACTTCCTGATGCAATGCAAAATACGCCGTGTTGCGCCGCAGCAGAACTGATAGGTAAGCATGCCTGTCCTGCACACGATGCAGACATGCCCTCTCTCTATGCAGAGTTGCATGATGCAGGGGACGTGACCTGCGCCGTGCGCAGGTGTCCGGGGGATCCCGTCCTCCGTTCCCGTTACCCGAAAAGACCCCTCAGCAGCGCTGGGGCATGCCGATGGCGCGGCCGATGCCGTCCGGCCGGGCGAGGGCCGCGTGGGCGACCCGCATGGCGGCGGCGCGCTCCACCACATCGTCGGGCATGGCCTCGGCGCGGCGGCTGTCGAGATCCACGTGCAGCGCCACCTGCTCCAGCGTCGCCGACACCCACCCTTCCGTGCCGTGGTGGAGCGTCTCGAAGACGTGCAGGCGCTTGTCGTCATAATCGACCAGCCGCACGGTGACGCGCACCGGCGCACCCACGGCCAGTTCGCGCAGATAGCGGGTGTGGGTTTCCACCGTGAAGAAGGAGGAGCCGCGCAGCCGCGCCAGCGAGGGGCCGAGCCCCAGGAGGTCGAGCACCTCGTCGAAGGCGCGATCGAACAGCAGGCTGTAATAGGCGACGTTCAGATGGCCGTTGTAGTCGGTCCAGTCCCGTTTCACCTCCATGGTGGAGGAAACGAAGGGAGCGAAGAAAACCGGCTCGAAATCCTGTGTTTTCAGCATGGAGACGCCTCCGGGTTCGGGGAGGTTGCTCGTCGGGCACTCAGTGTGCCGCCACCTAAGGCAACGGTCACTACCGAAATGGCGTGAGAATGGTCGCACTGCGGAAAGCTGGTGCAGCGAACACGTCAAATCTGCGCCCGGCCACGAATCGTTTTCAGGCCGCGTTCATCCCGATACACTCCGGCGCGGAAACGCCCCGCCACAGATCTTAAGGAATTCTAAATGCTTGGTGCAGCCGCGAAGGACAGCTTCGCCGATGAGGCCGCGCTTGGTCAGGCGCTGGCCGAGCTCACCGCCCGCCTCGGTAACAAAGTCGTGATGTCGCGCCCGGTCCGCGAGCAGCACGCCAATGTCACAACCTTCCTGCCCAACGAGCCGGCAGATGCGGTGGTTTTTGCCGATTGCATCGAGGATGTGCAAACCACCGTGCGCATCTGCGCCGCCCATCGGGTGCCCGTGATCGCCTGGGGTGCCGGAACCTCGCTGGAAGGCCATGTGAATGCGCCCTATGGCGGCGTGTGCATCGACCTCTCCGGCATGAACCGCATCCTCAAGATCAATACCGACGATCTCGACTGCGTCATCGAGCCCGGCGTCACCCGCAAGCGCCTGAACGAGGAACTGCGCGACCAGGGGCTGTTCTTCCCCATCGATCCCGGCGCCGATGCCTCGCTGGGCGGCATGGCCTCCACCCGCGCGTCGGGCACCAATGCGGTGCGCTACGGCACCATGAAAGACAACGTGCTGGCCCTGAAGGTGGTGATGCCGAATGGCGAACTCATCACCACGTCGCGTCGCGCCCGCAAGTCCTCGGCCGGCTATGACCTCACCCGCCTGTTCATCGGCGCGGAAGGCACGCTGGGCATCATCGTCGAGATCACGCTGAAGCTTTACGGCATTCCCGAGAGCATCGTGGCCGGCGTGTGCTCCTTCCCGACCATCACGGATGCCTGCAACACCGTGATCCAGACCATCCAGTGCGGCATTCCGGTGGCCCGCATCGAGCTGCTGGACGAGGTGCAGGTCCGCGCCTCCAACGCCTATGCCAAGCTGAGCCTGCCCGAGACGCCCCACCTGTTCCTCGAATTCCACGGCACGGAAGCCGGCGCCGCCGAGCAGGCGGAACGCTTTGGGGAGCTGGCTTCCGAGAATGGCGGCGGCCCCTTCACCTTCGCCGGCAAGGCGGAAGACCGCTCTAAGCTCTGGCAGGCCCGGCACGATGCCTATTGGTCCGTGCTGCCGATGCGCCCCGGCGCCAAGGCGGTGGCGACCGACGTCTGCGTGCCCATCTCGCGCCTTGCCGAATGCGTGGAAGCGACGAAGGCCGACATTGTGGAGATGGGGCTCGTCGCCCCCATCGTCGGCCACGTGGGCGATGGAAACTTCCACACCACGCTGATGGTGGACGTGACCGACCACGCCGACGTGGCCAAGGCGGAAATCTTCATGAAGCGCCTCGTGGAGCGGGCCCTCGCCATGGAAGGCACCTGCACCGGCGAGCACGGCGTGGGCGAGGGCAAGAAGAAGTATCTTCTGGCCGAGCATGGCGCCGAGACGCTTGAAGCCATGCGCACGCTCAAGCGGGCCTTCGACCCGCACAACATCATGAACCCGGGCAAGATCGTCTCGCTCTGAGACAGATTTTTGCCGGCGCCGTGCCGCTGACCTGAAGTCGGCGGCGCGGCGGATGCCTCGAGCTGGAGAGCCGGATTGGGACCACCCTTGCCGCCCACCCGCCACAGACCGGACCGCGCCCCCGGCGTTGCCCGCGCTGGCGCGGCATGGGTGGGGCCGGAGTCTCTGGCGTGCGGGGAAGGGTTTCTCCGGCGGAGCGGCCGCTTGCGGACTGGAGAGGGTCTTACCCCCCTCCCTGCCCTCCCCCACAAGGGGGGAGGGTTTCCCCGCCAGGGTTCAAACGTCCGGCGCGCCCGCGCAGGCGCAACCTGCCCCCTCCCCCCTTGTGGGGGAGGGCTGGGGAGGGGGGTAACACCCTCTTCGAAAAAACGCCGCAAGCATAACCAGCGGACGACCACCGTTCGCATGCGGGTGCCTCATCCCCATCCCGCGCCCCCTGCCCCCCACGAAAGCGTTTGGCCCGAAGGGGCGCGCCCCGCCGCGGGGCAGGCTATGAAGCCCCATCGGCCGGCCGCAAAAGCGCCGGCCTTCTGCGCCATCGTCGGTGCTCCGGCATGAGGACATCTGCGTGCAAGCCCTCCTGATCGGCCTCGCCTCGGCGGTGATCCTGGTGATCAGCGCGGCCTTTGCGGCGCCCTTCGTGGTGGACTGGACGATGTTCCGCGCCACCTTCGAGGCGCAGGCGAGCCGCGTCATCGGCCTGCCCGTGTCCATCCGGGGCGGCATCGAGGCGGACATCCTGCCCGCGCCGCATCTCGTGCTGCACGACGTGGTGGTGGGCGGGGAGGACCGCACGAGCAGCGCCAGCATGCGCACGCTCAAGGCCGACCTCTCCCTCGGCGCCCTGCTGCGCGGCGAGGTGGAGGCGCCGAACGTCACACTCGTCCGGCCCCTTTTCAGCCTCGTCCTCGACCCCAAAGGCCGCCTTGCGGCGCCGGCCGGCGGCGTGGCGGCGGGGGCCAGCGTCGGCCAGTTCATCATCGAGCAGGGCACGCTCGCCCTCGTGGACCGGGGCGCCGACCGCACCGTCCAGCTCACGGACCTGAACCTCAAGGGCGAGGCCCGTTCCGTCTCCGGTCCCTTCCGGCTGGACGGCGATCTCAAGGCCGGCAGCGAGCGCTACCAGCTGCGCGCGAACCTCGCCAAGTTCGGGGAGGAAGGCGGCAAGCTGCGCCTGATCGCGGAAGGCCGCACCCAGCCCTTCGCCCTCGATCTCGACGGCACCCTGCGGCTTGTAGGAGATGTCCCGCGCTTCGAGGGCAAGGGCACGCTGAGCCGCAAGGGCGAAGCGGGAGCCGCCGAAGCCTGGCGCCTCGCCGCCGCCGTGCGGGCCTCGCCCGAGGCCATCGTCGCCGACACGCTCGAACTCACCATGGCCGAGGATACGCGGCCGGCCCAGCTCACCGGCTCGGCCCGTTTCTCCCTTGGCCGGGCCATCGGCCTTGATGCGGTGTTGAACGCCCGCAACCTGGATCTCGATGCCCTGCGTCCGCAAGCCGCGGGCGCGGCTGCCCCGACGCCGGCCGATGCCGCGGGCGCCCTCGTCGGCCTGCTCGCCAACCTGCCGGCCCCGGACGTGACCTCGCGGATCGGCATTTCGGTGGACCAGCTGACGGTGAGCGGCACCGTCATCCGCGACGCCCGCGCCGATTTCACCGGCCTGCCGGACGGCTGGCGGGTGGACGCGGCGGAGGCCAAGCTGCCGGGCCAGAGCACCCTCCGTCTCTCGGGCATTCCGGCACGGCGCGGCACGGCGGCCGGCTTCGGCAGCGACCTCTTGTTCACCTCGGATGATCCCGCCGGCTTCCTGCGCTGGGCGGCGCCGCGCGCCAGCGCGGATCTCGCCGGCGCCGTGAAGGGACCGGTGAAGATTGCCGGGCGCATCACCCTCGCGGACACGCGCTACAGCCTCAGCAATGTGGAGGCTGCTTTCGGCCCGGCGCGCCTGCGCGGCAACGCCGCCCTCGACCTCACCGCCGCTGCGCCACGCCTCGATCTGACCTTGGCCGTCGATGGCGCCGACCTCGATCCCCTCCTTGCCCTGGCAAGGCGTGGCATCGGCACGGGCACGCTTCCGCGGGCGGGCAATGTGGCGCTGGAAGGCCGTAACCTCACCTTCTCCGGCCTGCCGCTGCGCAGTCTTTCCCTCAGCGCGGAGGGCAAGGCCGGCGCGTGGACCCTCGGTCAACTCGCCGTCGAGGATCTCGTCGGCCTCAGCCTCTCGGGCACGGGCCGTCTGGAGACGGATGGCGGCACGCCAGCCGGCCGGCTGGCGCTCAGCATCGCAGGCAGCAAGGCGGACGGGCTTGTGCCCATGTCCCGGCTCGTCGCGGGGTCGGAGGCGGCCGAGACGCTGCAACGGCTCGCTCCCATCGCCGCGCCGGTGCAGATCGCCCTCACCGCCGACTGGGCCCGGGACGGCGCGAACGCCATCACTGCCGACGGCACGCTTGGCCAGATCACAGGCCGCGCCGCCTTCGCCCGCGCCCGGCCGGATGTGCCCGCCCGTGTGGATCTCGCCCTCGCTGCCAGCGATGGTGCCCGCGCGCTCGAAGCCGTCGGCCTGTCGGGGCTGCGTCCCGGACAGGGGCCGGGGCGGCTCGACCTCGCCATCACCCCCAGGGACGGCGGAAGCGCGGATGTGGACGGACGCCTCGCGCTTGGCGAGGCGCAGCTCTCCGCCAAGGGCAGCGCCCGCCTCTCCTCCGAAGGTACGCTCCAGCCCACGCTCGACGTGACGCTGAACGGCCCCGACCTTCCCCGCCTGCTGGTGAATGCGGGGGCGCCCGACGCCGCCGTGCCCGGAACGCTCGCCTTCGCCGTCTCGCGAACGCCGGGACTGTGGCGACTGGAGCGCCTGACGGGCACACTCGGTGGCGCCCCCGTCTCCGGCGCCCTCGACCTTGAGCCGGGCAGCAACCCCCGCATCAGCGGCAAGCTCGCGACCGAGGCCCTGTCCCTTCCCCGCCTCATGGGCCTGTGGAGCGCCCGCAGCACGGGACCGGACGTGGGCACCGGCCCCTGGTCCGCCGCCCGCTTCGCTCCCGCCGCCCCGCTGCTGGCGACGCTGGCACTGGAGCTGACCGCGAAGAGTATCGAGCTCGGCGGTCCCTATGGGCTCACCGACGGGCGCATGAAGGTGACGGCGGACGGCAATGCCTTCGACCTGCGCGAACTTTCAGGCGCGCTGGGCGGCGGACACCTCTCCGGCGGCATCACGCTGCGCCGGCGGGGCGATCTCGTGCAGGCGGACGGGCATCTGGCGGTCGACGGCGTGGACAGCGCCGTGCTGCTCGCCCCGCTGGGCGTCCGCACGCCCCCGCGCGGCCGCGTCAGCCTTACGCTCGATGCGCTGGGCAGCGGCCGCTCGCCGCTGACGCTGGTGCAGGGTCTTTCGGGACAGGGCACGCTCTCGGTGCAGGAGCTGGAAATTCCGGGAGCCGATCCCAAGGCCCTCGACAGCGTTCTGGCCGACACCGCTGCCGGGCCGCCGCCGGAGGAGCGGCGCACCACCGCCATGCTCGACCGGGCCTTCCAGCGCGGGCCGCTGAAGCTCGCGAGCCTCGAAGGCACCTTCGGCCTGCTCAATGGCGTCGCCCGCCTCACTCCGGCGCGCGCGAAGGTGGACGCCACCAGCATCACGCTGGGCGGGACGCTCGATTTCACCAGGATGCTGCTGGACGTGACGCTGGAACAGGAGGGCACCGACGTGCCCGGCACCATGCCCGGCGGCGTCATCTCCTGGCGCGGCCCGCTTGCGGCGCCGGAGCGCAAGGTCACCGCCACCGCCCTCACCGGCGTCATCGCCATGCGGGCCATCGAGCGCGAGACCAAGCGGCTGGAGGAACGCCAGAACGCCCGGCCCGCCGCCCCGCCGCCCGTACAGAGCGCGCCTCCGCCGCAGGCGCCGGCCCCGGTCCAGTCGCCGCCGCTTGCGCCCGCCGCTCCCACACCGGCCCCCATCTCCGCGCCGGTTCAGGCGCCTGCCCCGGAACCGGCCGCGCAGAAGCCCGCCACAGAGGCTGCGCCGGCCGCCGTGGCGCCCGCGGTCAACGCCACGCCCGCGCCGATGCCGGCTCCCGCTCCCCTGCCGCAGCCCGCGCCCCGTGCGGAAACGCGCTCGCCCCCGGTGCAGACGGATGCGCAGGCCGCACCGCCGCTGCCCCCGCCGGTGAACATCGCGCCCAGCGTGCGGCCCCGCGCCGAGCAGCCCGATCCCGAGCCGGCACCGGCGCAGGCACCCGGCGCGCCACTTCAGATTTCACCGACCTACGGCTTCGGCACCCTCTTCCGCCCGCCCGGCATCGTGCCGGAGCAATGAGCGGAGGGAGGCTTAGCGCTTCTCCAGCGTCACATAGCTGAAAGCGTATTCGTCCTGCGGCCCCTGTAGCGGCCCCTGCCGCTCCCGTTCACGCCAGCGGGCCGGATCATAGGGTGGCAAGCGCACGTCGCCGTCCGGCTCGGCATGCACCAGCGTCAGATGCACGAGGGATGAGAGCGGCTCCGTCTCGGCGAAGATCTGCCGGCCGCCGATGACCGCAATCTCAGGTGCGCCCATCTGCCCGGCCGCGTCGTCCGCCAGACGGAGGGCCGCCGCGAGGGTCGTGGCCACCCGCACTTGTGGTGGCGGCGCGAAGCCGGGATCGCGGCTCACCACCACGGAGATGCGCTCCGGCAGCGGCCGGCCGATGGAGAGGTAGGTGTGGCGCCCCATGAGGATGGGTTTGCCGGTCGTCAGCGCCCGGAAGCGCTTCAGGTCCGAGGGCAGGTGCCAGGGCAGCTTCTGGTCGCGGCCGATCACGCCGTTCTCCGCCATGGCCACGATCTGGACGAGAGGACGCATGGGACGCTCCGTTCGGATGCCATCCTAACGCGGGAGGAGCGCGAAGGATGCCTCAGGCCGCCAGCGCTCCGATGCAGCGCTCGGCCGCCGTGATGCCGGACAGGTGGGCGCCATGGGCCGTGGAGAAGGCATAGGGATGCACCGCCTCCCCCGCGAAATGGATGCGCTCGGCCAACGGCTCGAACAGCGCCGCGCGGGCCTCGGCCTGCCCCGGCAGGGCGCAGGAATAGGCGCCCCGGATGAACGGCTCCTGCGCCCAGCCGGTCGTGTGGGTGCCGCGCACATGGCGCCGCACATCCTCGCCGAAGACGGCGCAGAGCGCGTCGAGCGCCGCGGCCGCCATGGCGTCGGGGCCATCCTTGAGGAGGCGCGCGCCCATCTCGCCCGCCATATGGCCGATGGCGGCTGAGCGGGAGCCGGGCAGAAGCTGGAACTGGAACGGCCCGCGCCCCGGCGCATCCTCGTCGAGCACGCCGAGGCCCGTGCGCTCGGCAATGCCGAAGACATCGCGGTCGAAGGACAGCGCCACCTTCTCCGCCACGCCGAGCGGCAGAGCTGCGAAGGCCTCGGCCAGCGCCGGCGGCAAGGCGGGAAAGAAGCCGAGCTGCCCGTCCGCGATCACCTGTGTCGAGACGGTGACGATGGCGGCTTTCGCCGCGAGCGTGCCGGCGTCCGTCTCCAGGCGCACGCCGGGGCCGGACCAGTCGATCCGTCGCACGGGGCAGGAAAGCGTGACCGGCACGTCGGCGCCCGCCGCCCGCACCAGCGCGCCATAGCCGTCGATCACCGGCCAGTTGTGGTCGGTGTCGCGATAGCGGGAATAATCGAGAGTGGAGACGGTCTCGGGATCCTGCGCCGTCATCAGCGCCACCCACTGGCGCACGAGGCCCGCCCAGCGCGGATCAGACGGGTGCTCGGCCAGCACCTCGGCGGCCGGCACATCCCGGCCCGCTTCGCCCGCTGCGGCGATGGCCTCGAAGGCCTCATGCACGGCCCTGAGCGAGGCCGCCTGTTCGCCCGCGTCCGCCATGCGGCGGCCGAGGTGGAGGCGGCGGTTGCGGCGGCCGTCGGATTTCAGGAAGCGGAAGCCCAGCGTCTCGGCGATGCCGACGAAGGGATTGTCCTCCGCGTCATGCAGCCAGTGGCAGCCATGATCCCAGGGCTGGCCGAGGCTCTCGCTCTCGGTGAAGGCACGCCCACCGGTGCGGGCGGAGGCTTCAAGGACGCGGAAGGAGACGCCCGCCGCGCGCAGCGTGCGGGCAGCGGCAAGACCGGCAGCTCCCGCGCCGACGATGACGACATCGGGTGCGGCGGTCATGCGTTCAGGAACCTCGGAAACGGAAGGAGGCGCAGCGCCGGGCGCGCCGCTTACTTCTTGCGGAAGACGTCGAGCCGCACCACTTCGGCACCGCCGGAGGAGGGCTCGCCTTCGGGCTTCTCGTCGGAGCCGCCGGCCGAAGCAACCGCAGGCTCGGAAGCCGCACCGCGCAGCTTGGGCGCGGAGGCCTTGCTGCCTTTGGCGCCCGCGAGCGGCACGGGGGCGGAGGCTTCCGTATCCTGCACGCCGTCGAGCTCGGGCTCTTCCTCGGGCGTACCGAGGTCGAACTGAAGGCCGAACTTCACGGAGGGATCGAAGAAGCCCTTCATGGCGGAGAAGGGAATGAGCAGCTTCTCCGGCACGCCGCCGAAGGAGAGGCCCACCTCCACCGCATGCTCGGTGACGTTGAGATCCCAGAACTGGTGCTGGAGCACGATGGTCATGTCCTCCGGATACTGCTCGCGCATGCGCTGCGAGAGGCGCACGCCGGGCGCGCGCGTATCGAAGGAGATGTAGAAATGATGGTCGCCGGGCAGGCCGTCGCGGGCCACGTCGGACAGCACGCGGCGGACGACGCCGCGCAGCGCTTCCTGGGCGAGGAGATCGTAACGGATGTGATCGACCGGCGGCATGGGTCCTGCTGATGGCTCAGGCCGGATCCAGCGCTCGCCCGTCAACGCCCGCGAAACGGGAGACATCGGCAAGGTCTGCGCAACCGGACATCCCTGTCCGCTCCCTTCCCCGAAGGCCGGCCGTCCCGGAGGGAAGTGGAGGCTTCTGTTGCCAGGTGCCTCCGAACCCCGCCTAATCAGAGCTACCCGATCAGGACTTTATTTCGGTACCTTTACCGCTCACGCGGCAACGGCAACCGGAGCATAGTTGTCATTCGCAACTATAGGTCGGCCCGATGACGGCGGAACCATGCCGAGCGAAAGAAAGCCCTTTACGCCCTCGTCGATCCTGTTTCGCCCCCGCCGGAGACCAACCCACCCGACGCGGATCGCGTGGGTGTGGGCTCTGGTGGAGGCGCCGGGTACTGCCCCCGGGTCCGAAAGGTTTATTCCGACAACCGTTTATCGCCATAGCCGGCTTGCGCCGGCCCGCTGAATATAGGCGCCGCCGCCCGGCGATGAAAGGGGCGCGGCAAGGATAATGGGGATGGCGGACGCCATGCCTCACTCTCCGGACAGCGGATGCAGGTCGCGGACCATGCTTTTCAGGCGTTCGTCCAGGATATGGGTGTAGATCTGCGTGGTGGACACGTCCGCGTGTCCGAGCAGGGTCTGGACGATGCGCAGGTCCGCGCCATGGGCCAGAAGATGGCTGGCGAAGGCATGACGCAGCACATGCGGCGACAGCGCCTGCGGCGGCACGCCGGCCGCCACGGCTAGATCCTTCAGCTCGCGGGCGGCATGCTGGCGGGTGAGATGGCCGCTCTCCGCCGCCGTGGGAAACAGCCATTTCGAGACCGCAAGCCCGCTTTCGGCGCGCGCCGCGAGATAGGCCGTCATGGCCGCCTTGGCGGGTCCGCTGAGCGGCACCATACGCTCCTTCGAGCCCTTGCCGGTGACCATGATGACGTCCCGCGCCCGCGCCGCCGCAGCGGGCAGGCTGACGAGTTCCGAGATGCGCAGGCCGGTGGCGTAGAGCAGCTCGACCAGGCAGACCACGCGCAGCCGGCGCAGCCGCTCGGGTGACGACACATCCTCGCCGGCACGGTCATGGGCGGTGTCGATGAGCCGCGTCACCTGATCGACGTTCAGCACCTTGGGCAGGGGGCGGCCGCGCTTCGGACCCTCCAGCACCGCGGCCGGGTCATCGCCGCGCCGGCCCTCCGCATAGAGAAAGCGATAGAGCTGCCGGATGGCGGACAGACGCCGGGCGACCGTGGTCGCCTTGAGGCCCCGGTCGGTCAGTTCGGCGAGATAGGCGCGGATGTCGTCGGTGGTGGCGGCGTCGATGCCGTGGTCGCGGACCGAGAGGAAATCCTCGAAATCCGCGAGGTCGCGCCCATAGGCATCGAGTGTGTGGCGGCTCGCGCCCCGTTCCACCGCCTGCATGTCGAGGAAGAGCGCGATGGGGCCGGAAAGGCTCATGGCGCGCCGCTCGCTATTTGGCGAAACGGTCGTTGGGGACGACGAAGGTGGTCTCCCGCTGCACCGGCTCCACCATGGTCGCCAGCGCCCAGATGCCCGCATAGCCAAGGCCGGCGAGGATGGCGACGACAAGGAGAAAGCGCAGGAGGCTCGGCACGGGACTGTCTTCCGAATCACTCGGGCGGGGACGTGCGTCTCTGGTCGCATGCACGCGCACGCCTTTCAACCGGCATTGCCGGTTCGCCGTGTCGGTGCTACGGCGGCACAACAAGCATATGACGGGCGGGAGAAACGGCGTGGGCGGTCAGGCGGACCGGGAAAAGACGGAAGGCCCTCTCGTGGCCGATCCGGTCCTGCTGGAGCGGCTGGGCACGCGCTGCATCGTGCTCGTCGGCATGCCGGGCGCCGGCAAGTCCACGGTGGGGCGCCGCCTCGCCAAGCGCCTCGGCCTGCCCTTTCTCGATGCCGACGAGGAAATCGAGCGCGCCGCCGGCATGTCGATCCCGGAGATCTTCTCCAGCCGCGGCGAGAGCGAATTCCGCGAGGGCGAGCGGCGGGTGATCGCCCGCCTGTTGCAGACCGGCCCCTGCGTGCTCGCCACCGGCGGCGGCGCCTTCATGAATGCGGAGACGCGGGCGGCCGTGGCCCGGCAGGCCGTCTCGGTCTGGCTGCGGGCGGAAATCCCGGTGCTGCTGCGCCGGGTGCGCAAGCGCGCCGACCGGCCGCTGCTGGCGGAGGGCGATCCCGTCGCCAAGCTCGAAGCCCTGCTCGCCGCCCGCGGCGACACCTATGCGCTGGCCGACGTGACCGTGGAATCCCGCGACACCGCCCATGAAACGGTGGTGGACGAAGTGGTCGCCACGCTCACGGCCCATCTCGATGCCAAAGCCGCCAGCCAGCCTGCGCACGGCTGACGCCCCTTTCAGGACACCCAATGACCGCCTCCGCCCCGACCGAGACCGCCCCCCGCACCGTGCGCGTGGAGCTGGGCCAGCGCGCCTATGACATCCTCATCGGCCCCGGCCTTCTGGCGCAGGCGGGCGCGCGGATCGCCGCCCTGCGGCCGGGGGCGCGGGTCGCCATCGTCACGGACCGTAATGTGGCCGAGCGCCATCTCGGCACGGCGGAAGCCTCCCTCGCTGCCGCCGGCATCGACCATTCGGCCATCGTGGTGGAGCCGGGCGAAGCCACCAAGAGCTATGCCGGTCTCCAGCAGGTGACGGAGGGCCTGATCGCCGCCCGCATCGAGCGGCGCGATCTCGTGCTGGCGCTGGGCGGCGGCGTGGTGGGCGACCTCGCCGGCTTTGCCGCCTCCGTGGTGCGGCGCGGTCTCGATTTCGTGCAGGCGCCGACCACTCTGCTCTCGCAGGTGGATTCCTCCGTCGGCGGCAAGACCGGCATCAACTCGCCCCAGGGCAAGAACCTCATCGGCGCCTTTCACCAGCCGGTTCTCGTGCTGGCGGACACCGCCGCGCTCGATACTTTGCCGGCGCGGGAACTGCGCGCCGGATATGCCGAGGTGGCTAAATATGGCCTGCTCGGCGATGCCAGGCTGTTCGACTGGCTGGAAGGCGCATGGCGCGACATCGTCACCGGCGATGCGCAGCGGGTGGAGGCGGTGGCCGCGAGCTGCCTGGCGAAGGCGGCCATCGTCGCCCGCGACGAGACCGAGACCGGCGACCGCGCTTTGCTCAATCTCGGCCATACCTTCGGCCACGCGCTGGAAGCGGGGGCCGGCTATTCGCAGCGCCTGCTGCACGGCGAGGCGGTGTCCATCGGTATGTGCCTCGCCTTCGCCTATTCCGCCCGTCTCGGCCTGTGCGCGGGGCAGGACGCGGTGCGGGCACAGCGCCATCTGGAAGCGGTGGGCCTGCCCACCCGCATCGCCGACGTGCCGGGCGAGCTGCCGGACACCGACGGGCTGATGCGCCTGATTGCGCAGGACAAGAAGGTCTCGCGCGGCCGCCTCACCTTCATCCTCGCCCGCGGCATCGGCGAAGCCTTCATCGCCGAGGACGTGGACGCAGACAGCGTGCGCGCCTTCCTGGAGGAGATGCGGAGCGCGTGAGGCGCCCACCGCTCCCATAAATCCCCACCCGCACACGCCCCATTGCCGGACGGGCGCGACCTCGCTATTTAGCGGCCACGTTCATCGCCCGCGGCGGGAGAAGCCCCGCGGGAAGGGGTTGGGAATGTCTCTGTCGGTCGAGATCCGCGTGTCCCTCGCGCAGCGCACCATGGGCGCCATGCCCAAACGCGCCCTGCCGGTGCGCGCGACCGCGAAAGCGAAACGCGGCACGCGAAAATGATGCGGCGGGCGCTCCCACGCCCGCGCCGTTTCGCTCAGCTCCCGGTCATCCCGTCTTATGAGAAAGGCACCAGCAATGGCACGGCTGGTCATGAAGTTCGGCGGCACGTCCGTCGCCAATATCGAACGCATCCGTAACGTCGCCCGCCACGTGAAGCGCGAGGTGGACGCCGGCTACGAGGTGGCCGTCGTCGTCTCCGCCATGTCCGGCAAAACCAACGAGCTGGTCGCCTGGTGCAAGGAGAGCTCCGCGCTCTACGATCCGCGCGAATATGACGCGGTCGTCGCATCGGGCGAGCAGGTCACCTCGGGACTGCTGGCCATCACCCTCCAGTCCATGGGCCTGAAGGCCCGCTCCTGGCAGGGCTGGCAGATCCCCATCTCCACCGACGAGGCGCACGGCTCCGCCCGCATCCAGGAGATCGACGGCACGGCGCTCAACACCGGCTTCGCGGCCGGAGAAGTCGCGGTGATCGCCGGCTTCCAGGGCATGCACCTGCCCACGGGCCGCATCACGACGCTGGGGCGCGGCGGCTCGGACACCAGCGCCGTGGCGGTGGCGGCGGCCATCGGCGCCGAGCGCTGCGACATCTATACCGACGTGGACGGCGTCTACACCACCGATCCGCGGGTGGTGCCGAAGGCCAAGCGGCTCGACCGCATCGCCTTCGAGGAAATGCTGGAGATGGCCTCGCTGGGCGCCAAGGTGCTCCAGGTCCGCTCCGTGGAACTCGCCATGGTGCATCAGGTGCGCACCTTCGTGCGCTCCAGCTTCGAGGATCCGGACGCGCCCCACATGGGCACGGTTGAATCCGCCGGCACCCTCATCTGCGACGAGGAGGAAATCGTGGCAAACCAGATGGAAGCTCGCGTTGTCACCGGCATCGCCTTCTCCAAGGACGAGGCCCAGGTGTCGATCCGCCGGGTCGAGGACAAGCCCGGCGTCGCCGCCGCCGTCTTCGTGCCGCTGGCGGATGCCCACATCAATGTGGACATGATCGTCCAGAACGTGTCGGCCGACGGCCGCACGACGGACATCACCTTCACCGTCCCCACCGCCGATTACGAGCGGGCCAAGGACGTGCTGAACAAGGCGCGCGACACCATCACCTTCGAGACCATCGAGGGCGCCACCGACGTCACCAAGGTGTCGGTAATCGGTATCGGCATGCGCTCCCACGCGGGCGTTGCCGCCGATGCCTTCAAGGCGCTGGCCGCCAAGGGCATCAACATTCGCGCCATCACCACGTCCGAGATCAAGATCTCCATCCTGATCGACGCCGCCTACACCGAACTTGCGGTGCGCACGCTGCATTCGCTATACGGCCTCGACAAGTGAGGCGCAGCGCCGGTTCGCGCAAAACGCGAAACGGCTTGCGGACTGCGGTCGGGTTTTAGACAAAGACGAACCGGGCGGATTGCGGCAATGTGGCCGCAAGCGTCCGGCCGATGCGTCGCTCAGCTCCCGTTCAGGAGCCGGGTGGGACATCGGGACATATGTTCACGTTGCCGGGGGGCGCCGCCCGCAGACCCAATCCGGGGACGCGGTTCCCGGCCACCCGTTTTTGAGGATCGGTCGATGCGTGGCGCGCTCGGCGGTCCCCGCGTGCTCCTGAGGCGTCTCCGCGAAGTCATGGCGGAACCGATCAGCGCGCAGGACCGCCTGGACAAGATCGTTGTGCTGATCGCCGCCAACATGGTGGCGGAAGTCTGCTCGGTCTACGTGCTGCGCGTGGACGCCACCCTTGAGCTCTATGCCACCGAGGGCCTGAACCGCGACGCGGTGCATCTCACCGTCATGCGCACGGACGAGGGCCTCGTCGGTCACGTCGCCCGCGAGGCCGAAAGCCTCGCCCTCTCCGACGCCCAGAATCACCCGGAATTCTCTTACCGGCCGGAAACGGGCGAGGAGATCTACAACTCCTTCCTCGGCGTGCCGATCCTGCGCGGCGGCAACACCCTCGGCGTGCTGGTGGTGCAGAACCGTGCCCGCCGCACCTATACCGACGAAGAGATCGAGGCGCTCCAGACCACCGCCATGGTGATGGCGGAGATGATTGCCTCCGGCGAACTCACCGCGCTCGCCAAGCCCGGCGCCGAGCCGGCCGCCCAGCGCCCGCTGCATCTGAAGGGCACGGCGCTGGCCGATGGCCTCGGCCTCGGCCATGTGGTGCTGCACGAGCCGCGCGTGGTGGTGACGAACGTCATCGCCGACGACGTGCACAAGGAGACGGCCCGTCTCGACGGCGCCATCGGCAAGCTGCGCGCCTCCATCGACCTGCTGCTGGAGGACGACGGCCTCTCCAAGGCCGGCGAGCATCGCGAGATCCTCGAAGCCTACCGCATGTTCGCCCATGACCGGGGCTGGATGCACAAGATGCGCGAGGCGGTGCAGACCGGCCTCACCGCCGAGGGCGCTGTGGAGCGCGTGCAGTCGGACACCCGCGCCCGGATCATGCGCGCCTCCGACCCCTATCTGCGCGAGCGCCTGCACGATCTCGATGATCTCGCCAACCGGCTGCTGCGCGAGCTGACCGGCCGCGGACGCCCCTCCGAGCGGGCGGACCTGCCGGAGAACGCCATTCTCATCGCCCGCAACATGAGCCCGGCGGCGCTGCTGGAATATGACCGCAGCCGCATCCGGGGCCTCGTGCTGGAAGAGGGCGGCACCACCAGCCACGTCACCATCGTCGCCCGCGCCCTCGGCATCGCCGCCGTGGGGCAGGTGGAGAACGCCACCAGCCTTGCGGAGACGGGCGATCCCGTCATCGTCGACGGACAGGCGGGTGAGGTGCACCTGCGCCCGCCGGGCGACGTGGAAGAAGCCTATGCGGAAAAGGTCCGCTTCCGCGCCAAGCGCCAGGCGCGCTACGCGGCGCTGCGTGACCTGCCCAATGTGACCAAGGACGGCGCGGCGGTGGATCTGCTGCTGAACGCCGGCCTGCTGGTGGACCTGCCCCACATCACCGAGACGGGAGCGGCGGGCATCGGCCTCTTCCGCACCGAACTCCAGTTCATGGTGGCCTCTACCTTCCCGCGCATCTCCGAGCAGCTGCGGCTCTATCGCGCCGTGCTCGATGCGGCCGGCGACCGGCCGGTGACCTTCCGCACGCTCGACATTGGCGGCGACAAGGTGCTGCCTTACATGCGCACCGTGGAAGAGGAGAACCCGGCGCTCGGCTGGCGGGCCATCCGCCTCGGCCTCGACCGGCCCGGCCTGCTGCGCAGCCAGATCCGCGCGCTGCTGCGGGCGGCAGCGGGCCGCGAGCTGCGCGTCATGTTCCCCATGGTGGCGGACGTGGCGGAGTTCGATCAGGCCCGTACCATTCTGGAGCGCGAGCTTACCCATCTGCGCAAGCACGGCCATAGCCTTCCCGAGAAGGTCTATGCCGGCGCCATGGTGGAGGTGCCCTCGCTGCTGTTCCAGCTCGACGAGATCCTCTCCCGCGCCGACTTCCTGTCGGTGGGCTCGAACGACCTCGTGCAGTTCCTGTTCGCCGCCGACCGCTCCAACGTCCGGGTGGCGGACCGCTTCGATCCGCTCTCCCCCGCAGCGCTGCGGGCCTTCCGCATGGTGGCGCAGGCCGGCGCCCGGCACGGCAAGCCGGTGACGCTGTGCGGCGAACTCGCCTCCCGCCCGCTGGAAGCCATTGCGCTCGCCGCCGTGGGCTTCCGCGCGCTGTCGCTCTCGCCGGCGGCCGTTGGCCCGGTGAAGTCGGTGCTGCTGGACCTTGATCTCGGCGCCGCCCGCGCCCTCATCGAGCCGCTGCTGGCGGACACCACCGGCACCGCCGACATTCGCGCGCGGCTGAAGGACTTCGCCGAAACCAGCGGCCTGTCCTTCTAGCCGCCATGACACGCCTTGCCCCCCCTGGCGGCCGTGCCGCCGCTTCGGGCCCCGGAGGCCCGGCATGAGCATCGAGTTGCCCACCGCCAAGCTGGACCAGCTGGTGGCCCGCCACGCGGAAGTGGAAGCCCTGCTCGCGGCCGGTGCCGAGGGCGAGGAATATGTGCGGCTGGGGCGCGAATTCTCCGACCTCTCGCCGGTGGTGGAGCAGGTGCGCGCCCTGCGCGCCGCCGAGCGCGATCTGGCCGACGCCCGCGAGCTGCTGGCCGATCCCGAGATGCGCGACCTCGCCCAGAGCGAAGTGACGCGGCTCGAGGCGGAGCTGGAGACGCTCGCCAAGGAGGTGCGCCTCGCCCTCCTGCCCAAGGACGCCATGGACGAGCGCGGCGTCATCCTTGAAGTGCGCGCCGGCACCGGCGGCGACGAGGCGGCGCTGTTCGCCGGCGACCTGTTCCGCATGTATGCGCGCTATGCCGCCGAGAAGGGCTGGAGCGTCGAGCTCCTCTCCGAGAGCGAGGGCACGGTGGGCGGCTACAAGGAAGTGGTGGCCGCCGTGCACGGGCGCGGCGCCTATGCCCGCCTGAAGTTCGAATCCGGCGTCCACCGGGTGCAGCGGGTGCCCGACACGGAGACCTCCGGCCGCATCCACACCTCTGCCGCCACCGTGGCCGTGCTGCCCGAGGCGGAGGACGTGGACGTGGACATCAACGAGAGCGACCTGCGCATCGACGTCTATCGCGCTCAGGGCGCCGGCGGCCAGCACGTGAACAAGACCGAGAGCGCGGTGCGCATCACTCACATTCCCACCGGCATGGTGGTGGCGGTGCAGGACGAGCGCTCCCAGCACCGGAACAAGGCCCGTGCCATGGCGCTGCTGCGCTCGCGCATGCTGGACGAGGAGCGCCAGAAGGCGGATGCCAACCGCGCCGCCGACCGCAAGGGCCAGGTGGGCTCCGGCGACCGCTCCGAACGCATCCGCACCTACAATTTCCCCCAGGGGCGCGTGACCGACCACCGCATCAACCTCACGCTCTACAAGCTGGACGAGGTGATGACGGGACAGGCGCTCGACGAGATCATCGATCCGCTGCTCACGGAACATCAGGCGAGCCTGATGGCCGCCGCCGACGAGGCCTGAGGCATGACCGCGCCGCCCCTCACCCTCGGCGGCCTGCGGCGTCAGCTCGCCACGCGCTTCAGCGCAGCCGGCATCGACAGCCCGGACCTCGACGCTTCCCTCCTGATCGCTCATGCGCTCGGCCTCGAGCCGGGCGACGTGCGCCTGCGGGGCGCCGATCCGCTCGCGCCCGACGCCCTGCCCCGCATCGAGGCACTCGCGGCGCAGCGTTTGTCCGGCGTGCCGGTGGCGCGGCTCGTCGGCGAGAAGGAGTTCTGGAGCCTTAGCTTCTCCCTCTCGCCGGAGACGCTGGTGCCGCGCCCCGACACCGAAACCGTGGTGGAGGCGGCGCTCATGACCGTGACGGACCGCACCGCGCCGCTGCACATCCTCGATCTTGGCACCGGCTCGGGCGCCATCCTCGCCGCGCTGCTGGTGGAACTGCCGGCAGCGGTCGGGATCGGCGTCGATCAGTCGGAAGGCGCGGCCCGCACCGCCCGCGACAATCTCGCCCGCGCGGGATTGCAGGGCCGCGGCACCGTCATCGTCGGCGACTGGGCAAGCGCGCTCGGCGGCGGCTTCGACCTCGTGGTCTCCAACCCGCCCTATATCCCGAGCATCGACATCGTGGGCCTCGCCATCGAGGTGCGCGAGAACGACCCGCTGGCGGCCCTCGACGGCGGCGCGGACGGCCTCTCCTCCTACCGTATCATTGCCGCCGAGGCGCCAAGGCTGCTGAAGGCCGGCGGGCATCTGGTGCTGGAGCTGGGGATCGGGCAGGAGGCGGAAGTCGCCGCCCTCGCAGGTGCAGCAGGACTCGCCATAACCGGCCCCGCCCGGCGCGACCTTGGCGGCATTCCCCGCGCCCTTGTCGCCCGGCGATCCTGATCCGGCGAACCATGCGCTGGCCGCAGAGCTTGCCGCAAGGTCCCGTTGTCTCAAAAAAATCACTTGGAAGCAGGGGGCGAACTGGCTAGTGTCCGGACAGGTGTCGAACCGATGTGGCGGCCGAAGCGGCGGCTGCGAGCTTCCGAAATCTGGGCAGGATCTCTCGGACGCTGCGGAAGGCGGAACCCGACTGCGCGCGACCGGCGCGCTGCGGCGCACCTTCTCGGGACGGCTCAAGACGCCATTTCCTCGCGGTCACGCCTGTCCGTGTGACGTTGAGGTTTCACGTGGCTTGCCGCGCGTTGTCGCGCGGAGCGGGGCACATGGTCAGACAGATCCTGAAGTCATTTTGTCCGGAACACCCGTGACGGCCGAGCGCAACAAGCCTCAGGCCAGAGTGGCGCGGTGTGCTCGGATGATGATCCTCCGGCCGAAGCCGGTGCGCGCAGCGCATCTTCGCTTCGGAAGCCGGATGCAGGCAGCGGCGGCACAGCCGAGTGAGTAGAGAACGATCCGCATGAGAAATGGTCAGCAGAAGCGCATGCGCGGCCGCAACCGCCGAAGCTCCAACCCGATGACCCGGGTGTATGAGTCGAACGGACCGGACGTGAAGGTGCGCGGCACCGCCCACCATATTGCCGAGAAGTATCTGCAGCTCGCCCGCGATGCGCAGTCCTCCGGCGACCACGTGGCGGCCGAAAACTACTATCAGCACGCCGAGCACTATCAGCGCCTCATCGCCTCCCTCCAGGGCCAGTTCGGCCAGCCCGGCTTCGGCCGGGAGGACGAGATGGACGACGAGGACATGGACGAGGCCGGCTTCGACGGGCCGCAGCCCGGCTACCAGCCGCGCGAACAGAACTACCAGGGCCGCGACCGCGAGCAGAACTATCAGCCGCGCGAGAACCGCCAGCCCCGCGACAACCGGCAGAACGGCAACCAGCCGCGCCGCAATCGCGACGAGGACGGCGAGGGCAACTACCAGCCGCGCGAATTCCGCTCCCGCCGGGACGATAACGAGGGCGGCTACCAGCCCCGCGAGAACCGGCAGCCGCGCGAGCCGCGTCAGCCCCGCGAGGAGGGTGAGGGTCATTACGGCCGCCAGCCGCGCATGCCCCGTGAGGAAGGCGAAGGCGGCTACGCCCCCCGCCCCCCGCGCCAGCCGCGCGAAGAGGGCGAGGGTTATGCGCCCCGCCCGGCCCGCGAGCCGCGCGAACCTCGTGAGCCCCGCGAGGAGGGCGAGGCGCCCTACGCCGCCCGCGCCCCGCGCGAGGAACGCGAGAGCGCCCCGGCGCCCCGCTCCCGCCGCAGCCGCGACGACAGCGAGAGCTATTCCGCCCGTGAGCCCCGCGAGCCGCGCCCCGCGCCGGTGAGCGAGGAGGCGGCGCCCGCCCCGGCGCCTGCGCCCACCCGCTCGCGCGCCCGTAAGGAGCGTGAGCCGGCGCAGCCCGAGCTCGGCCTGCCGTCCTTCATCACCGGCGGCACCAAGGAGCGCGCCGCGGCCGCCCCGGCCCCCGCCGCGAGCGAGGAACAGGGCGAGGAAGCCCCGCGCTTCGCCACCCGCCGCCGCCGCCGCTTCCGCACCACGGAAGAGGGCGCGGAGGCCGCGCCGGCCGGCTCCACCGAGCCGCAGTTCGACAACTGAGCCCAGGGCGACCGCGTCGTCTAGGCAACGGACCGCGAGGGTAACGGCCGAAGCCTTTCCTCCTGACGGTCCGCAGAAACACAAACGGCCCCGGTCTCGCGACCGGGGCCGTTTTCTTTCGTCCGCAGGCCAGCGCCCCGTCAGGCCACCTTCAGGTCGCTCACGAAGGCCTCGACCACCTCGCGCAGGTCTGCCGCCTGATGGGACAGGCCTTCGGAGAGGGCCAGCAGTTCCGTGGAGGCCGACCCGGTGAGTTCGGCCGCCTGCCCGACACCCGAGATATTGCTCGTCACCTGCTGCGTGCCGGAGGCCGCCTTCTGGCAGTTCTGGGCGATCTCGCCGGTGGCCGCGCCCTGCTCCTCCACCGCGCCGGCGATGGAGGCGGACATCTGCTTCAGGCTGGAGATCACCCGGATGATCTCCGCCATGGACGACACCGTGCCCTCGGTGGCCCGCTGGATCTCGCTGATCTTGCCCGAAATCTCGTCCGTGGCCCGGCCGGTCTGGCTGGCGAGTTCCTTCACCTCGCTTGCCACCACGGCGAACCCCTTGCCCGCTTCACCCGCGCGCGCCGCCTCGATGGTGGCGTTGAGGGCCAGCAGGTTGGTCTGATCGGCGATGCCCTTGATGAGGGCGAGCACGTCGCCGATGGCGGCGGCAGCGGTGGCGAGTTCCGCGATGCGAGCGTTGGACGTTTCGGCCTCCTTGAAGGCCACATCGGCCACCTCGGCCGAATGGCTCACCTGGCTGGTGATCTCCCGCACGGAGGCGGCGAGTTCCTCGGACGAGGCAGCAACCGTCTGCACATTCGTCGCCGCTTCCTCGGCCGCAGCTGCCACAGCCTGCGCCTGACGGGAGGTCTGCTCCGCCGTCGCGGAGAGATTGCGGGCCGAGCCGGCCACTTCACCGGACGAGGTCGCGAAGACGGACGACAGCTCGCTCATGCGCGACACGAAGTTTTCCGCCAGAGCATTGCGGTGGGCGAGTTGTTCCCGCTCGGCCTCCGCGCGCTGCATCTGCGCCGCCCGGATCACCTCCGCGTCCCGCAACTGGCCCTGGAGCACCTCGAGGGACGCGGCCATCGCGCCGATCTCGTCACGGCGCGAGGTGCCGGTAATGGCCTCGTGCAGCCGGCCGGCGCCGAGCGCTGACATGGCCGCCATCAACGCCCGCAACGGCGCCACGATGCCCCGGCGCACCAGAACCACGGCCACCGCAAAGACGACCAGCGTGCCGAGGACGATCGTCGCGAGCGTGACCATGCTGGTCCGGCCGGACGCTTCGCCCAGCGCGACGGTTTCCCCATCCACCCGCTTCTCGGCGAGGATGTTCATGGCGGAGAGCATCTTGCCCACGGTACGCAGGGCGGGCTCGCAGCCCTCGAGCATCAGCTTCTGGGCGCGGGCATTGCTCGCCGCATCGTCAGTGCCGTTGGCGAGACGCACCACTTCGGCGCAGGACTGCTCATAGGCCCGATGGAAGGCGGCTCCGATGCGGCGGAACTCGGCGGCATCGGGCGGCGCATGCTGGGCACCGGCCTCGATCTGCACGTCCCAATACTTGAGGCTGTTGGCCTGCGCCTGACGGGCAGCGGCGTCCGCCTCGGGCGAAGCGGCCGCGATGTTCTGGTAGATGGCGGCGACCACATCCGAAATGGCCCGGTTGGCGCGGGAATTGTCCCTGAGGCTCTTGGCTTCGCCGTTCACCAGAAGCGCATAAGCCGCGTCGATCCTCATCATGTTGGCCGCCGCGAACCAGGCGCCGCCCAGACTGATGATCGCCAGCGCACCCACGAGGGTGGCGACCTTCCAAAGCATCTTCAGGTTGTTGTACATCGCGGTCCCCTTCCCTGCATGGGACGAGGATCGCCTGCCGTTCCCAGATCCCGTCCGGAACAAGAGGAGGCATTATTATAAGGGAGAGCTTGCCGCTGGCTGTCGCCAAACTGTCATGCTTGAAGTGCGCCGCCGAGCCAAAGTCACCAGCATCGAGACGCGCGCTCGACAAGGCCTCGTTCGTCGTTGACGAGACACCTACTTGAGAAATGACCTGATTCGGTTGGGGCTGAAGCGATTGAATAGGGACCTGCCAATCTAAGCGGGCAGGTCCCTAAACTTCAGAATCCTCAGAGTTCAAACACCTTATCCAGAAGATGACGAACCAAAGGATAAAGATCGCGAAACAAAGGGTACAGGGCACGCAGAAGAAGCGCCCAGTCTCGAACATTCCCGCGAAGACGCCAGCGCATAGCCGAGCCTCCCAACAAATGGGTGGCCAAACCTCATGCGAGCGCCGCAGTGTTCAGCGAATGAAGATCCGAGCGCCGGATCCGATAATCTTATCGTAACAGGGTACCCAGCTTAGCGCAAGTACCGTCCTGTATTGCACGAATAGGCCGCTGCCCCGTTACTCTGCCTACAGCTTGCGGAGCTGAACCTCTGCGACTTCGTGGTCGCCAGCCTTGCGCAGGATGAGGTTGGCGCGCTGCCGGGTGGGCAGGATGTTCTCCCGCAGGTTCGTCAGGTTGATCCGGTGCCAGATGGAGAGCGCCGTCTCCCGCGCTTCTTCTTCCGTGAGCTTGGAATAGCGATGGAAGTAGGACAGCGGATCCTTGAAGGCGGTCTCGCGCAGCCGCATGAAGCGCTGCACATACCAATGCTCCAGCACGTCCTCGTCGGCATCGATATAGACCGAGAAGTCGAAGAAGTCGGAGACGAAGGGAATGGCCTTGCCATCGCGCGGCGGACGCCCCGTCTGGAGCACGTTCAGCCCCTCGACGATGAGGATGTCCGGCCGGTCCACCTCCACCATCTGGTCGGGCAGCACGTCATAGAAGAAATGGGAATACAGCGGCGCCTTCACCGGCCGGCGGCCGGCCTTGATGTCGGTGAGGAAGCGCAGCAGCAGCGAGAGGTCGTAGCTCTCGGGAAAGCCCTTCTTCTCCATCAGCCCTTCGCGCTGGAGCACGGCATTGGGCAGGAGGAAGCCGTCGGTGGTCACGAGATCCACCTTGGGCGTGTGGGGCCAGCGGGCGAGCAGCGCCTGGAGGACGCGCGCCGTGGTGGACTTGCCCACCGCCACCGATCCCGCAACGCCGATGATGTAGGGCATCTTGCCCTCGGCATTGTTGCGGTGGTCGAGGAACTGGCTCATGGCGCGGAAAAGCTTCTGCGTCGCGCCCACATACATGGAGAGCAGGCGCGAGAGCGGCAGGTAGATCTCTTCCACCTCACGGATGGACAGGCGGTCGTTGAGGCCCTGCAACCGCAGGATCTCCTCCGCCCCCAGCGTCATCGGCGTGTCTTCACGCAGTTGCGCCCATTCCGCGCGAGTGAAGGTGCGATAGGGCGAAAGCCCGGGGTCAAGCCGTTGATCCATGGGCCCAATATCCTCCCAACACCATCACCACTCAGCTCCGTTGTCTCGAAGCTTTTTCTTCGTGGCCGGACTGGCGGGTGCGCCGGGCGAGTTCCGCATGGACCTCGTCCAGTTCCACGCCCTTGGCGTGCAGCAGGACCGCCAGATGATAAAGCAGGTCCGCCGTTTCCGATATGACGGCGGCCTTGTCCGAACCGACGGCGGCCAGCGCCGTCTCAACCGCTTCCTCGCCCAGCTTCTGGGCGCACTTGGAAATGCCCTTGTCGAGCAGCGAGCGGGTGTAGGACGCCCCCGCATCCGCCTGCGCGCGCGCGGCGACGATGCGTTCCAGGTCCGCGAGGGTGACGCGATCTTCGCTCATCGTCCCAGCCTTGAGGTTGCGGCTCCCGCCCCGGAGCCGTGAGAGGGTGGCCCCTCAGGTATCCATGCGCACCGGCAGCCCGGCGGCGGCGAGCCGCTCCTTGGCCTGCCGGACGGTGAAGGTGCCGAAGTGGAAGATGGAGGCGGCGAGCACGGCGGTCGCCCCACCCTCGCGGATGCCGTCCACCATATGGTCGAGCGTGCCGACGCCCCCGGAGGCGATCACCGGCACCTGCACGGCGTCCGCCACCGCGCGGGTGAGCGCCGTGTCGAAGCCCTTGCCGGTGCCGTCGCGGTCCATGGAGGTGAGCAGGATCTCGCCGGCGCCGAGGTCCACCACCTCGCGGGCGTATTCCACCACGTCGAGGCCCGTGGGCTTGCGCCCCCCGTGGGTGAAGATTTCCCAGCGCGGCGTCTCGCCGGGGCCGGACACCTGCTTGGCGTCGATGGCCACCACGATGCACTGCTCGCCGAACTTCTCCGCCGCCTCGCCCACGAAGGCGCGGCGGTGCACGGCGGCGGTGTTGATGGAGACCTTGTCGGCGCCCGCCTGGAGGAGCGCGCGGACATCCTCCACCGTGCGCACGCCGCCGCCCACGGTCAGCGGCATGAAGCACTGCTCGGCGGTGCGGCGCACCACGTCGAGAATGGTGCCCCGGTTCTCGTGGCTGGCGGTGATGTCGAGGAAGGTCAGTTCGTCGGCGCCGGCCGCGTCATAGGCGCGGGCGGATTCCACCGGGTCGCCGGCATCGCGCAGATCGACGAACTGCACGCCCTTGACGACACGGCCGTCCTTCACATCGAGGCAGGGGATGACGCGGACCTTCAGCATGGGTCAGCTCCGTCCCGCCACCAGCGCGAGGGCCGCGCCGGGGTCCAGCCGCCCGTCATAGAGCGCCCGGCCGGTGATGGCGCCGGCAAGCTTCTTCGCGCGCGGCTCCAGAAGAGCCTCCACGTCCGCCAGAGAGGCGAGGCCGCCGGAGGCGATGACGGGGATGGACACCGCATCCGCCAGCGCGATGGTGGCGTCCATGTTGAGGCCCTTCAGGAGGCCGTCGCGGGCGATGTCGGTGTAGATGATGGCGGAGACGCCGGCATCCTCGAAGCGGCGGGCAATGTCCACCGCCGGCAGGTTCGAGGTCTCGGCCCAGCCCTGCACGGCCACATTGCCGTCGCGGGCATCGAGCCCGACCACTACGCGGCCGGGATGGGCCTTGGCGGCGGCCTTCACGAAGTCCGGATCGCGCACGGCGGCGGTGCCGAGGATGACGCGGGTGACGCCCTTCTCCAGCCAGCCGTCCACCGTCTTCATGTCGCGGATGCCGCCGCCGAGCTGCACCGGGATGGAGACCGTCTCAAGGATGCGGTCCACGGCGGCCGCATTCACCGGATGGCCGGCGAAGGCGCCGTTGAGGTCCACGAGATGCAGATAGCGGAAGCCCAGCGCCTCGAACTCGCCGGCCTGGCTGGCGGGGTCGCGGTTGAACACGGTGGCCCGGTCCATGTCGCCCTGCTCCAGGCGCACGGCGAGGCCGTCCTTCAGATCGATGGCGGGAAAGAGGATCACGGGCGCCACTTCAGGAAATTGGCGAGAAGCGCGAGGCCGAGCTTCTGGCTCTTCTCGGGATGGAACTGGGTGCCGGCCACATTGTCGCGGGCGACGGCGGCGGTGATGGTGCCGGCATAGTCGGTGGTCGCGAGAAGGTCCGCCGGATCGGCGAGCTTGAAGGCATAGGAATGCACGAAATAGGCGTGCAGCCCGTCCGGTCCGAGCGGGATGCCCTCCAGCAGGGCATGCGCGCGGGCCGGCTGGAGCGTGTTCCAGCCCATGTGCGGGATCTTGAGATCGGGATCGGACGGGGTGATGCGGTCCACCTCGCCCTTGATCCAGCCGAGGCCGGCGGTGACGCCATGCTCCAGCCCGCGCTCGGCCAGCAATTGCAGGCCGACGCAGATGCCGAGGAACGGACGGCCCCGCCCGTGCACCGCTTCCTCGAGCGCCGCCACCATGCCGGGCACGGCGTCGAGGCCGCGGCGGCAGTCGGCGAAGGCGCCGACACCCGGCAGCACCACCCGGTCGGCGGCGCGGACCACGTCCGGATCGCTGGTCACGACAATGCGCTCGCCCCCGGTGTCGAGGGCGGCGCGTTCAATGGCCTTGGCTGCGGAATGCAGGTTTCCGGAGCCGTAATCGACGATGGCAACAGTCATGGGGCATAAGGCTCCGAGAAGGAGCCGATCACCGGACCCGGCTGCGACGGCGCGCGCCCGGTCCTTGGGGTGGAAGGGGGAACAGCGGACGAGCCCGCGCCACGGGCGGCTGGCGGCGTCCACTCCGAGAAGAAGCGCAGCTCGGCTTCGGCCTGATCCCGGCCGACGACGCAGCCCGCTTCCTCATAGCCGAGCCACAGAAGCTTGCGGATGCGCATGGACGGCAGTTCCAGCGCGATGAGCACATGGAAGCCGACCATCACCGCCGTCTCGACGCTCTCCCGCAGGCCGAAGCGCAGTTCGGCCACCGCGAGCATCACCGAGACGATCACGTAAGCAGCGAAAACGAGCCACAGCCGGTAGCGCAGCAGCACGAACGGCGCGAGGAAGAGCGCGGCCCAAGAGAAGCGCTCGCGCACGAAGACGACGCGCTCGGCCGCGCGCAGGGGCGTATCGCCCGCGTCGGTCTTGGTCAGAACCGTCCAGCTGGCCATGCCGCCTCCTCAGCCGCCAAGGGCGCCCTTGGTGGAGGGGATTTCCCCCGCCGCCGCCGGATCGATGGCCACCGCGGCACGCAGCGCCCGGGCGAGGCCCTTGAAGCAGCTTTCCGCAATGTGGTGGGCGTTGTCGCCGTAGAGCGTCTCCACGTGCAGCGTCACGCCCGCGTTGGAGGCAAACGCCTGGAAGAACTCCCGCACCAGCTCGGTGTCAAACTCCCCGATCTTGCCCACCTTGAACTCGGTGCGGAAGACGAGGAAGGGCCGGCCGGAAATGTCGAGCGCGACGCGGGTCAGCGTCTCGTCCATGGGCAGGTGCAGGTCGGCATAGCGGGTGATGCCGCGCATGTCGCCGAGCGCGCGCCGGATCGCCTGCCCGAGCACGATGCCCACGTCTTCCGTGGTATGGTGGAAATCCACGTGCAGGTCGCCCTTGGCCTCCACTTCTAGATCGAAGCGGGCATGGCGGGCGAGCAGATCGAGCATATGGTCGAAGAAACCGATGCCCGTGGCAATGCTGGCGCGGCCCGTGCCGTCCAGATTGACGGCAAGGCGCACCTTGGTTTCCTTGGTCTCGCGGACGATCTCGGCCTGACGCATGGAAGTCCTCTTGGAGACGGCCCCGCGCCAGAGGATCGCGCACTCGATCCAGAAGGCCGCCGGTCCATCCCGTCGCAAAGAGCTGGCGTGCGGTTCCCCGACCGGTCGGACGATCGCACCCCAAGGCCGCGCCTTCTAGCAGGTACGGTGCTGCAACGCCATATGGCGGCCATGTGACAGCCGCATGCGAGCGCCGCGCCCCGGGCCCGCTCAGGACATCGCCCGGCGGTCTGTCAACAAACCATCCCCTGCCGGTGCCGAAGGCGAGCCCAGCATGCCCACATCACCGTCACCAGAACGATGAGGAGCGGGCCACTCGGGATCTGCGGCCAATTGAAATGGGACATGGCCAGATCCCGCCCGGCACAGACCACGACCTGAATGCCGGCCACGGTGAGCAGCACTGGCAGCGGCAAGCAGCGCCCGTTCTCCCCTTCGACGACGGGCATTCGTCTGTAGAGGCTGGTGAACAGTACGATCAACACCAGTTCAAGAGCCGCCTTGCTCCCCATGATGGTGCCAGTCGTGTGAGAGCCCCAGGTCTCCACATATGCGCCCATGACGGCGTTCGACACCGTCGTACTCAGGAATGGAGGCCACAGAAGAGCCGAAACGGACAGCAGGCTCGGGACCCGGGTGGAACCGGCGCCGGCCAGAAGCAGATTTGCGTAAACGATGAGAGCCACGGCTGCCGCGATGAAGACGCCGACGGTCAGGCCATCGCGGACAGAGAGGGCCCCGATCCGGAACATCTCGGCCGTCGTGAGGAAGCTTGAGGGCGCAAGGAGGAGCGTCGGGGCGACCAGCAACACCCAGTATCCGGCTCCGGCGCAGGGAAGCCGGATATGGCCGGACACCCAGGCGAGGAGCGCGGTCACGCCCACGCAGCACGACACCGCGACCGGCACGAACGCGCCCGCCGTCTCATCGACCATCCCCATCGCCTGAAGCGCTTCGGCGATGCCTTGGGCCTGCATGGCGGAAAGGGCGAGCGCCAGAACAACGACCACCCGCCACAGCCGCACGGCGTTGCGATCCGAAGCCGCCTGCCACCGGACCAAGCCCGGAAAGATCAGGCGGCCAAATTCAAGCCACGACAGAACCGCATACAGCGGAACGGCACCAAGGGCGAAGATGGACAGGCGCGCCATGCCCTGGTCGAGGCCGCCGTCGGGTCCCGCCACGCGCGCCACGGCGTCGGGATCGAGTCCCGGCAGGGGAATGAGATACCCGAGGGCGAAAAGCAGCAGGACGGCAATGAGCTCTGCGACGGCGCGCACGACAGCCCTCCTTCGGGACCTGAGGGAAGGACACGGGCCTTGCCCAATCCCTGCAGGTCGATGGCATCAGCAAAGACAACGCTCGATGTCGCGAACGGGTCCGCCGCAGAACACCCACACCTTTTCTCCGGCAGGTGACCACAATCCCGCTTGCCCCGTTTCGCGCCTGCGGAAAATGCCTAAAGTCTCGACCGTAGCCGGGGAGCAACGGGGCGGATGCGGGTTCTCTATTTCACGATCGTGCCGCTGATGGACGACAGCAACGGCGGCAACATGTGCTGCCGGAACCACGTCCGGCGCCTGTCGCAGGACCCCGACATTGAATTGTTCGTCCTGTGGGCCGGCGAGCCCGCCCACGTGGCCGGAACCGCTGCATTCCTCGCCGAGATCGGCGTTCCCTTCGAGACGGTGGCCTTCGAGGAGGGCGACGCCCACCCCCGCGACGGCAGCCCGGCGGCACTCGCGGAATATGCGGAAGTCCGCGCCTATCACCACCCTTGGGAATTGCGGGCCCTCAACCAGCACCATGTTCAGGAGGCGGCGGACCGCATGATCGCTGCCCAAGGCATCGATTGCGTGGTCGCCGATTATCTCCAGAGCGCGCTGTTCGTGGACCTCGGCCGGCGGGACGTGCGCACGGCGCTGGTGACGCTCAACCGCGAGGACAGTTTCTACCGCGATCTCATCTCGCTTGGCCTCACCCCCCACCCACCGGAAGCTGCCGAGATCAGCCATCGTCGGCTCGTAGCATTCGAGCGTGCCACCTATGCGCGCGTCGGAAAGGTCATCGCCATCGGGCCCCCGGACATGCCGACCGGCGAGGTCCGCTCCCCTCCGGCATACATCACGCCCTATTTCGATCCGCGTCCCGAGCCATGGCGTCATTCGGGAACACGCAACTGCCTGTTCGTCGGGAATATCGGCCACTACCCCAACCGTCTGGCGGCGAACTGGCTGACTCGCGAACTGGCGCCTCGGCTGCACGGGATCGCACCCGATATCCGGATCACCATCGTCGGCGCGACGCCCGACCAGATCCCGCCGGAGGATCGGCATCCCAATCTCGAATGCCTTGGCATCGCCGACGCTGCGACGGTGGAAGCCCTGATGCGGACGGCCGATCTGATGCTGTGCCCGGTGGAAAACGACTATGGGGTGAAATTCAAGGCGGTGCAGGCGCTGTCCTATGGAATCCCTTTGCTCGCCTCCCGCCAGACCATGTGCGGCTTCCCCCACCTCCGAAATCTCCCCGTCATCGATCTCGATCGGCCCGAGGAGGCAGCCGCAGTGATCCGCCATCTCCTTTCGGTGCCGGAGACGCTGAAGGCCGTGCAACAGCGCCAGACCGCCCATCAGGCGGCCTTCATCGCCAGCCAGAGCGACGTCTGGTCGCGCACGCTGCGCGAGATACCTGCCTGAAACGCCTTTCGAGGAGGGGAGTGGCATGGCAGATTTCGCGACCGGCAGCGGGCTGAAGATCGCCTATGACATCGCAGGCAGCGGCGCGCCGCTGCTGCTGATCGGGGGGCTCTCGGCGGATCGGCCTTTCTGGGGCCTGGCCCGGCCACACCTCTCCGCCTTCCGCACGCTCGCCTTCGACAATCGCGACATCGGCGCCAGCGACCGCGCCACCGGACCCTATACGCCAGCCGACATGGCGCGCGATGCGCTGGCGGCAATGGATGCGGCGGGGATCGCACGCGCCCACGTGCTCGGCCATTCGCTGGGCGGCGTCATCGCGCAGGAGCTGGCGCTGCTGGCGCCCGAGCGGGTGGACCGGCTGGTGCTCGCCTGCGCCTTCGCCCGCTGCGATCTCTATGTGCGCGAACTCATCCGCCTGCTCAAACGGCTGCGGACAGAACTGGCGGATCCGGAGACCTATGTTGCGGCGCTCGCCACCTTCACCCTCGGGCGTACATTCCTTGAGGCCAACAGCCTCTGCGATATCGCCCGCGCCACCGTCGGGCTGGGTACCCTTCAGGAAGCTGCCGCCTTCAACCGGCAGGCGGACGCGAGCCTCCTCACTGACACACTCGGCCGGCTCGGCGGCATCACCGCCCCGACGCTGGTGATCTCGACCCAGGATGACCGGTTCTTTGCGGACCCTTTCGCGCAGGAGATGGCCGCCGCCATTCCCGGCGCGGTGAAGCGCGACATGCCGGGCATCGGCCATTGCCCGATGATCGAGGCCCCCACCGCCTTCGCCGCGCTGGTGCGGGACTTCCTCGCGACCTGAGGCTCAGCGCCCCTGCCAGTGGCCGGGCGTATAGCTCCAGATGACCACGCCCCGGATGGCATAGGACGGCCCGACCCAGGTGGCGCCCGTATCGGCGGGTGCAGCGTCCGCAAGGCGGGTGCGTTGCGGCGCCTTGGGCGGCGGCGGGCTCTTGGACGTGTCCGAAGCGGGCGTCGCCGGCTGGGTCTGCGTGGGCGGCGGCGCAGGATCGTCCGCATGCGCGGCCAAAGGCGCAACGGAGGGGATCGCAGCCAGCAGCGCGAGCCGGAACAGGCGGGTCGTCCGAGGGATCATCACGGCGCCTCCCCATATGGGATAAGCACTCAGGCTAACGCCGATCGCGGCGCGCCTCAACGGGAGGTTTCGCGCACGCCCGCCAGCAGCACACCGCCGAGCGCGAAGAAGGCAAGCAGCACCGAAATGCCGGCCTTCTGGCTGGCGGCAAGCCCCGTCACCAGCGCCACCAGCGTCGGCGCGGCAAAGGAGGTGAGCCGGCCCGACAAAGCGAAGAGGCCGAAAAATTCGCCCAGATGCTCCGGCGGGGCGAGGCGGGCCAGAACCGTGCGCGAGGCCGCTTGCAAGGGGCCGGCCACAAGGCCGATGAGGAGGCCGAGGCCCAGATAGAACTTTTCCGGGACGGTCCCGAAGAGCCCGCTGCCGGGAGCTGTCGGCACGAGGCCGAAGAAGAGCGCGTCCTTCGACAGGCTGAGGATGCCGAAGGCGGCGAAGAACAAAGCGCCGAGCGAGAGCAGCACCACCCGCCGCCCGCCGATGCGGTCATCGAGCCAGCCGCCGAGCAGCGCGCCGAAGATGCCGGTGACGAGGATGAGGATGCCGAAGGTGCCGATCTGCACCGAGCCCCAGCCGAACGTGCCCGCCGCATAGATGCCGCCCAGCGAGAACAGCCCCACCATGCCGTCCGTATAGATCATGTTGGCGATGAGGAAGCGGGCGAGATTGGGCTGCCCCTTCAGGCGGCTGAAGAGGGTGCGCAGATCTTTCAGCCCGCCCCGGACGGCGGCGGCAAGCGGCAGACCGCGCGGCCGGTCGGGCGTGAAGAGGAACATCGGCGTCACGAGGACAAGGAACCAGAGCGCGCAGAGCGGCCCCGTGATGCGGTCACCCTCACGGGCGGCAGCATCGAGCCCCAGCGCGGGCGGGCGGCCGGCGAGCGTCAGGCCGGTGTCCGGGCTGGTGGCGAAGAAGACGAGGACGAGGGCGAGCGCGATGAGGCCGCCCACATAGCCCGCCGCCCAGCCGAGGCCCGAGAGGCGGCCCAGCCGGTCGGGCGGCACGAGACCCGGCATCATGGCATTGTTGAACGTGATGGCGCACTCGGCGCCCACCGTCGCGAGCACGAAGGCTAAGAGGATGAAGGGCACCCGGCTCTCGTCGCCCGGCGCCGCAAACCACAGCGCCGCACTGCCCGCCGCCAGCATGAGCCCGCAGATGGCGATCCATGGCTTGCGCCGCCCACCCGCGTCCGCCACCGCGCCCAGGATGGGGGAGGCGAGCGCGATGATGAAGCCGGCGAGCCCGGTGGCGAAGCCCCACGCTTCCTGTCCGCGCGCCGGATCGCTCATCACCGCCGAGGCGAAATAGGGAGCGAAGATGAAGGTGGTGACGAGGCTGAAGAAGGGCTGGCAGGCGGGATCGAACAGCACCCATCCCGTGACGGCGAGGCGGGATGCGGGACGGGCAGGGACGGAGGGGGAGAGCGGCGCGGTCATCGCGCGCGACACTGGCATTGCCGGCCGGTGGAGGGAAGCCGGTCCCGGCCGTCGTCCCCGCACCGAAGAAGGCGCGGGGACGACGATGAACCGGGATCGGAGCCGGGATCAGGCGCGGGCGAGATCGCCCAGGAGGTTCGCCGCCAGCGTGAGCTTGGAGAGCGATAGGCCGGAGGTGGTGATGTCCTGCACCGTGGCGCGGATGCGTTCCACGTCGCGGCGCCGGCTGTCCACGAAGGCTTCGAGCCCCTCTGCCCCCGTGCCGCCGCCCACCAGCACCTCGCCGGTCATCTGGCGGATGAAGGTTTCGAGCTGCCCGAGCGCCCGGTCGAGGGCGAGACGGTCGTAATAATCCGGCGCCGAGATGGCCTTGGCGGCGGTCACGATGTCGTCGATGGCGAAATAGCGACCCACCGCGAAGAAGGTGGGTGCGGCCTCGTCCAGCGCCCGGCCGGTGCGCTCCGCCAGCAGCGCGATGTCGGAGGCCGCCGCCAGCGCGGGCAGAACGGCGATCTCGGCGGCCAGCGCCTCGGGCACGCCCTGCTGCACCAGTTCCGCAATGTGGCGGTCGCGGCCCGCCCGCCAGATCTCCGGCAGGCTGGTATCGAGCGCGCCGACGACGGAGGCGACCGCCTTGCCGTAGCGCTCCACCACGCTGGCGATGCCCACGGAAAGGTTGGCGTAGCGCAGGAACCAGATGGTCCGGCCGATCATCAGATCCTGGATGGCGCGGTAGAGGCCCAACTGCACCTCGCCATCCACCTTGTTATCGAGCGCATCGATGGCGGCATTGATGCGCGGCAGGCCGTAGATGTCGCGCACCGCCACGAAGGCACGGGCGATGGCGGCGACATCCGCACCCGTCTGGTCGGAGATGCGGGCAAGGCAGGTCGGGCCGCCCTGATTGATCAGCGCGTTGGCAAGGCCGGTGGCGATGATCTCCCGCCGCAGACGGTGGGTGGCGATGGCCTGCGGGAAGCGGGCCCGCAGGGCCGGCGGGAAATAGGTCATCAGCTCGTCGGCGAGATACGGGTCGTCCGGCACCTCGGAAGCGAGCAGGTCGCTGTAGAGCGAGAGCTTGCCATAGGCGAGGAGCACGGCGAGTTCCGGCCGCGTCAGGCCCTCGTTGCGGTTGCGCCGCTCGCGCAGGTCCGCGTCGGAGGGCAGATACTCCACGCTGCGGTCGAGTTCGCCGCGCATTTCCAGTGTCTGCATCATGCGCTGCTGGAAGGCCATGTCCTCCGTACCACGCCGCTCGGCCAAAGAAATCGCGAGCGGTTGCAGATAGTTGTTGCGCAGCACGAGGTGCGAAACGTCGTCCGTCATGTCGGCGAGAAGCTGGGCGCGGTCGGGGGCGCTCAGCACGCCCTCGGCCACCGGGGTCGAGAGGGCGATCTTGATGTTCACCTCCACATCCGAGGTGTTCACGCCCGCCGAATTGTCGATGGCGTCGGTATTGAGCTTCACGCCCTTGCGCGCCGCCTCGATGCGCCCGCGCTGGGTCATGCCGAGGTTCGCGCCCTCGCCCACCACCTTGGCCCGCAGGTCGGCGGCGCAGATGCGGATGGCGTCGTTGGCACGGTCGCCCACCTGCGCATCGGTTTCGAGGCTCGAGCGCACATAGGTGCCGATGCCGCCGAACCAGAGCAGGTCCACCTCCGCCTTCAGGATGGCGGTCATCACCTCATTGGGCGCCGCTTCCGCCTTGTCGAGGCCGAGCACGGCCCGCACCTCGGGCGAGAGGGGAATGCGCTTGGCGCTGCGGGGGAAGACGCCACCACCGGCAGAGATCAGCTTGGCGTCATAATCCTCCCACGAGGAACGCGGCAGGTTGAACAGCCGCTGGCGCTCCGCATGGGCCACCGCCGGATCAGAATTGGGATCGAGGAAAATGTGGCGGTGGTCGAAGGCGGCCACCAGCTTGATGGCCTTCGACAGCAGCATGCCATTGCCGAACACGTCGCCGGACATGTCGCCGACGCCCGCCACCGTCACCGGCGTCGTCTGGATGTCCACGTTGCGCTCGCGGAAGTGGCGTTTTACCGCCTCCCAGGCGCCGCGTGCGGTAATGCCCATGGCCTTGTGGTCGTAGCCGACGGACCCGCCGGAGGCGAAGGCATCGTCCAGCCAGAAGCCATGGCGCTGGGAGATGCCGTTGGCCGTATCGGAGAAGGTGGCCGTGCCCTTGTCGGCGGCAACCACGAGATAGGGGTCGTCGCCATCGAGCCGCACCACCTGCGGCGGGTGGACGACGGCGCCACCCTTCAGATTGTCGGTGAGGTCGAGCAGGCTGGAGACGAAGATCTCGTAGGCCGCGACGCCCTCCGCCTGGATGGCATCGCGCGAGCCGCCCTGCGGCAGGAGCTTGGGCACGAAGCCGCCCTTGGCGCCCACCGGCACGATGACCGCATTCTTCACCTGCTGCGCCTTCACGAGGCCCAGTACCTCGGTGCGGAAATCCTGCGGCCGGTCCGACCAGCGCAGGCCGCCGCGCGCCACCTGACCGAAGCGCAGATGCACGCCCTCGACGCGGGGCGAATAGACGAACACCTCATAGAGCGGACGCGGCAGGGGCAGGCCCTCCACCTTCGCGCTCTCATATTTGATGGCGATGGCGGTCTTGGCCCGCCCCTCGGCATCGCGCTGGTAGAAGGTGGTGCGCAGCGCCGCGTCCACCAGATTGACGAAGCGGCGCAGGATGCGGTCCTCGTCGAGGCTGGAGACGTCGGCCAGCGCCGCCTCGATGGCCTCGCGCAAGGGCGCCTCGCGGGCCTGCCGCGCCTCGGGGGAGGCGTCGCGGGCGGGATCGAAACGCACGTGGAACAGGCGGACGATCTTTTCCGCGAGCGCCGCGTGGCGGTTCAGCGTGGTCCAGAGATAGTCCTGCGAGAAGGCGATGCCCGCCTGCCGCAGATAGCGGGCCAGCGCCCGCACCAGCGCCACGTCGCGCCAGTTGAGCGCGGTATCCAGCACGAGAGCGTTGAAGCCGTCATTCTCCGCCGTGCCGCGCAGCACGGCGGTGAGCAGGTCTTCCAGCCGCTCGCCGGAGCCGCCCATCTCGATGGCGCGGCCGTCCGAGCGCTCAAGGCTCATCTCATGCACCCAGCTCCGGGTGGCGGCGGAGGCGCCTGACCCGATGCGGGCGGTGGTCTCGATGCGATAGGTGCGCTCGTCGATGGCCTTGAGGCCCATGTTCTCCAGCGTCGGCACCCGCTGGGAGAGCGGCAGCGGCCGGCCGAAGGAGATGAGGCGCAGGGAGATACGGGTCTGGAGGTCGCCGGGGCGACGGAAGAAATCGAGGGCGATGGGCCGCTCGGCGGAGAGGCGCTCCAGCCGGGCGATGTCCTCCACCGCCGTCTGCACCGGATAGGCGGCCACATAGCCGGCATCGAAGGCCGAGCCGTAACGCTCGGCCAGGGCCTGTGCCTCGGCGCTGCCATGGGTGGCGCGCAGCGCCTCGCCGAGACGGTCGGACCAGGACAGGGCAAGGCGCGCGATCTCGCGCTCCAGGTCGACGCGGTTGATTTCCGGCGTGCGGCCTTCCTGACGGCCGATGATGTAGCGCACGCGGGTCAGCGGCAGGTCGGCGAGGAAGGTGGGCTCCACCTCCTCCACGGCGCCACCGAACACCTGGCTGAGATAGGCCCCCACGCTCTGGCGCAGCGCCGCGTCGAAGCGCTCGCGCGGTACATAGACCAGCACCGAAACGAAGCGGTCGAACGGATCGGAGCGCGGCAGCACCCGCACGCGCGGGCGGTCATAGAGCGAGAGGATGACGACCGCATAGGCCTGAAGCGTATCGGCGTCGATCTGGAACAGTTCGTCGCGGGGATAGGTCTCCAGAACCGTCGCCAGCGCCTTGCCGGAATGGGTGTCCAGATCGAACCCGGCCCAGACCAGCACCGCCTCCGCCTTGTTGCGCAGATAGGGGATCTGCATCACCGAATGGGTGTAGGCGGTGGCGGTGAAGAGACCGATGATGCGCAGCTCGCCGGTGAGCTTGCCCTCGCCGTCATGGATCTTCACGCCGATATAATCGAGCGGCGCCCGGCGATGGACGCGCGAGCGGATGCTGGACTTGGTGATGATGAGGGGCTGACCGCCGGGCTGGAACTGCCGCATGTCCGGCGTCGTCACCACCGGATCGGCGCCGAGGCGCAGCTCATGCACCTGCGGATCGCGCAGCACGCCGAGACCGCTGTCGGGAATGGCCTCAAGCCCGCCCTCGGCGGTGAGCGCATAGCCGCGCACGCCGAGGAAGATGAAATTGTCGGCCACCAGCCATTCGATGAGATCCGCCGCCTCCTCGCGGTCGATCTCCGAATAGGGCCACTTCTCCCGCCGGTAGGTCTTGGAGACATCGTGGACCCGCGCCCGCATGGCGAGGAAATCGCGATTGGCGGCGCGCACGTCGCTGAGGACGCCGAGCAGGGCCTCCTTCAGATCGGCCTCCGCCGCCGGGCTGCCGAGGGCGGGAATATGCAGATGGATCAGGCTCTCGCGGGCCAGGCCCCGGGTGCCCGCCGCCACGAGATCGGTCTCGATCCCCGTGACGGCATCGCCGACGCCGCGCTCCAGCGCGAAGATGGGATGGACCGCGAGGCGCAGTTCCAGACCACGATCCGCCAGTTCGCAGGCCAGCGAATCGAACAGGAAGGTCATGTCGTCATTCACCGCCTCGATGACGGTGACCGGCGGATGACCGGGCAGGCTCGGCGTGAAGACGTGGACGTCACTGGTGCCGGGCTTGTGGGCGACGAGATGCGCCCAGGACGTGCGGGCGAGGGCCGCAAGCGCCTCGGGCAGCAGGGCTTCCACGTCCTCCGGGGCGGCGGCGCCGAACAGCTGGCGGGTGAAGGCTTCCGGAATGCCCGCGCCCTCGGTCTTGAGCAGACTGACAGCGAGCGACAGACGCGCCTTGGACCCGAACGACGCATCCGAGCCCTGGCTTCCCTGGATATTCATCACGACACTCCCCGGGGGCTTTCGCCGGCCCCCTCTCTGCGCGATCCTCGTCCCCACCGGGAGGCTCCGGGTGTGACGCCGGGGAACGACGAAATCATGACGAGGTGGCCCCTCATGGCAAAAAAGACCACGACCGCCGCAAAACTAAGCACGCCTGACAAAGGCGTTGAAAAGCCAAACAACTTAAGCGCCACGCCCAAAAAAGCGTCAAGCGGGAAACGGTTCCAAAATACCGCAACGCAGCATCCGGAACGGAAGCAAGCCGCCTTGCGCGGCACCGCATCCAAGGCCGCCGGTGTCCCCGCCGCTGAGCCCGTGATCGCTCTCGACCTGCCCATGGCGCCGCTCGACGCGCCGACCCAGGCCTATTTCGACAAGTGCGTGGAGAAGATCGGTTTCGTGCCGAACGTGCTGAAGGCCTATGCCTTCGATCTGGCCAAGCTCGGCGCCTTTTCGGCGATGTACAACGACCTCATGCTGGCGCCCTCCGGCCTCTCCAAACTGGAGCGGGAGATGATCGCGGTGGCGGTCTCGGCGGTGAACCGCTGCTATTACTGCCTCACCGCCCACGGCGCGGCGGTGCGTGCGCTCTCCGGCACACCGGAGCTGGGCGAGCAGATCCTCATGAACTACCGCGCCGCCCGTCTCGATGCCCGCCAGAGGGCGATCCTCGATTTCGCGGTGAAGCTCACCGAGACCCCGCATCTCGTGGAGGAGCCCGACCGCACCGCTCTGCGTGACGCCGGCCTGTCCGAGCGCGACATCTGGGACGTCGCGGCGGTAGCGGCCTTCTTCAACATGTCGAACCGGGTGGCCAGCGCCACCGACATGCGGCCGAACCCGGAATATCACGCGCAGGCCCGTTGAGCGCGACCGGCGCGCCCTGCTGAGTTCACTCTCAGGGAGGGCGCACCGCAGGACGCGGGGGCGCGCGTCATGCTATATCCGTTTGAATATAGCTATGGACCCTCCGCCATGCGCGCCTTCTCCGCCGTCGCGATCTTCGCCCTGCTTCTGGCTTCACCATTCCGCGTCCCCGCCCACGCCGCAGGCGAAGGCTGCGCCGCAGCCGCCTGGTCGCTGGAGGCGGACGGCGCGCGCTTCCGAGCAGCCGATCTTGCGCACGTGCCCTCGGGCCGCCTGCTGGAGCAGCCCCTGCCGCTCGCCTTCGCGCTCGACCTCGCCCCCTCCGAACGCGCCGGGCTCCCCGTCGCCCCGGAGCGGACGGGCGAAGGCGGCGCGGCCGGTTATGTCCGCCTGCCGGCACCGACCGCTGACGGGCTGCTTCAGGTGACCCTCGACCAACCCGCCTGGATCGACCTGATCGCCGGTGGCATGCCGCTCAAGGCGGTCGCTTTCACCGGCGTCCGCGACTGCCCGCTGGCGCGCAAGAGCGTGCGCTTTGCCGTCGCCGCCGGTGCGCCACTGGTGCTCCAGATCAGCGGTACACAGGCCGCCAGTGTGAAGCTCTCCATTTCGCTGCTGCCTGCGATCAAATGAGAAGCGAGGCCCCGTAACGCACTGCGGCATCCACACGACGTGTGCGGCGCTCCGGAATCTATCAAACGTTCTTATTTCTGCCTTTGGTCTATTGACGAAGGCCGTTCTTACCGTGCTACGGTCGGCTCCTATAAGCGCCGCAAAAGGCGCACCGGAGGAAAACGCCAGACCCCGCTCACGGCAGTGCAACGTGGACGGCTGGCCGAACGCAAGAGAGGCGCCCGTGGCGATTGCGGACACTGTCTCAGACGTGCCCTATATCGTTGAAGCATCTGGTCTCACGAAAGAATTCAAGGGGTTCACGGCCGTCAAGAACGTGAACCTCAGGATCCGTCGCAACACCATTCACGCCCTCATCGGGCCGAATGGCGCCGGCAAGACCACCTGCTTCAACCTGATCACCAAATTCCTTGAGCCGACGCGCGGGACCATCCGGCTGAACGGCCGCGACATCACCCGCACCAAGCCCGCGGACGTGGCGCGGCTCGGCATGGTGCGCTCGTTCCAGATCTCCGCCACCTTCGGCCATCTCACGGTGCTGGAGAACGTGCGCGTGGCGCTGCAGCGCAAGCTCGGCACCTCCTTCCATTTCTGGGCGTCCGAGACCTCGCTCGACGCGCTGAACGACCGCGCCATGGAACTGCTGGAGGAGGTGGGCCTCTCCTCCTATGCCCGGCATCTGGCCGTGGAACTGCCCTATGGCCGCAAGCGTGCGCTGGAGATCGCCACCACGCTGGCGCTCGATCCGGAGATGCTGCTGCTGGACGAACCCACCTCCGGCATGGGCCGCGAGGACATCGCCCGCACCGCCGACCTCATCAAGCGCGTGTCCGCCCAGCGCACCGTGCTGATGGTGGAGCACAATCTCTCCGTGGTCGCGGACCTCTCCGACACCATCACCGTGCTCGCCCGCGGCGAGATCCTGACCGAGGGACCCTATTCGGAGGTCTCCAAGAATCCGCAGGTGGTGGAAGCCTACATGGGCACGGGACACGGACATGGCTGAGGCGCTGCTCAAGGTCGACGATCTGCACGGCCACTATGGCGAGAGCCATGTGCTGCACGGCATGAGCTTCGAGGTGCATCCGGGCGAAGTGGTGACGCTGCTTGGCCGCAACGGTGCCGGCAAGACCACCACCATGCGCGCCATCATGGGCCTCCTGCGCAAGCGCGCCGGCTCGATCGTCTATGAAGGCACCGAGACGGTGGGCCTCCAGCCCAACAAGATCGCCCGCCTCGGCATCGCGCTCTGCCCCGAGGAGCGCGGCATCTTCGCCAGCCTCAACGTGCGGGAAAACCTGCTTCTGCCACCGGTGGTGAAGCCCGGCGGCCTCTCCGTGGACGAGATCCACGAACTCTTCCCCCGCCTGCACGAGCGACGGAACAGCCAGGGCACCAAGCTTTCCGGCGGCGAGCAGCAGATGCTGGCCATCGCCCGCATCCTGCGCACGGGGGCGAAATTCCTGCTGCTGGACGAACCCACGGAAGGGCTCGCCCCGGTGATCGTGCAGCACATCGGTGAAATCATCCGTACGCTGAAGACACGCGGCTTCACCGTGCTTCTGGTGGAACAGAACTTCCACTTCGCCTCCACTGTCGCCGACCGCCACTATGTGGTCGAGCACGGGCGCGTGGTGGACATGGTGCCCAACGACAAGATCGCAGAGAACGCGGCACGTCTGGAAGCCTTCCTCGGCGTCTGAAGCCGGGGATTTCGTACAGCGACAAGCCGGGAAATTCCGGCAGGAGGAAACACAATGCGTCTTGCAGCCACGCTCCTGGCCGCCGGCAGCCTCTTGGCCGCCGGTGTGGCTCAGGCCCAGAGCCCCTCTGCTCCCCTCGCCGTCAAGATCGGCGTGCTCAACGACCAGTCGGGCCTCTATGCCGACCTCGGCGGCCCCGGCTCGGTCTGGGCCGCCAAGAAGGCGGTGTCCGACTTCATGGCGACGCCCGCCGGCAAGAACCTGAAGGTGGAGGTCGTGTTCGCCGATCACCAGAACAAGGCGGACGTCGGCACCGCCATCGCCCGCCAGTGGTTCGACGTGGACGGCGTGGACGTGATCCTCGACGTGCCGAACTCCGGCGTGGCGCTGGCCGTCAATCAGGTGGCCAAGGAAAAGAACAAGGTCTTCATCAATTCCGGCGCGGCGGCGTCCGACCTCACCGGCAAGGCCTGCACGCCCAACACCGTGCACTGGACCTATGACACCTGGGCGCTGGCCAACGGCACCGGCAAGGCCATCACCAAGAACGGCGGCGACACCTGGTTCTTCATCACCGCCGATTATGCCTTCGGCCATGCGCTGGAGCGCGACACCGCCGCGGTGGTGAACGCCAATGGCGGCAAGGTGCTGGGGCAGGTGCGCGTACCGCTCAACAATGCGGACTTCTCGTCCTTCCTGCTGCAGGCCCAGTCCTCCAAGGCCAAGGTGATCGGTCTCGCCAATGCCGGCGGCGACACCATCAACTCCATCAAGCAGGCGGCGGAATACGGCATCGTCGAAGGCGGGCAGAAGCTAGCCGGCCTGCTGATCTTCCTCTCCGACGTCAATTCCCTGGGCCTCAAGACCGCGCAGGGCCTGACCCTGACGGAAGCCTGGTACTGGGACATGAATGACGACAACCGCGCCTTCGCGAAGGAGTTCGCTGCGGCGAACCGCGGCGTGCATCCCACCATGGTGCATGCGGGCGTCTATTCCGGCACGCTGCACTATCTGAAGGCGGTGGCCGCGCTCGGCGCGGACAAGGACGGCGCCGCCGTGGTGGCGAAGATGAAGGAGATCCCCACCGACGACAAACTGTTCGGCAAGGGCGAGATCCGCGCCGACGGCCGCCAGATCCACCCCATGTATCTGTTCGAGGTGAAGAAGCCGTCGGAGTCCAAGTACCCCTACGACTACTACACCCTGAAGGCGACCATCCCGGCCAACGAGGCCTTCCGCCCGCTCAGCGAGAGCGAGTGCCCGCTGGTCAAGAAGAGCTGACGCACTGAAGGTGCCGGCCGCGCGCCGGCACCGCCCGGAACGGTGATCACGGGATCAGCGGCTGCGTCACGCACCGCTCATTCCACCGCTCCAGCACCTTTTTCGCGGGGCCGCATGCATGCGGCCCCATCCGACCGCACTCCGTGTCCGGATCTGAGACCGACCCCATGTTCGAGCTCCTCGGCATCGCGCCGCAAGCTTTGTTCGGCCAGCTGCTGCTGGGCCTCATCAATGGCGCCTTCTATGCCATTCTGAGCCTCGGCCTCGCGGTCATCTTCGGCTTGCTGAACGTCATCAATTTCACCCACGGCGCGCAGTACATGATGGGCGCCTTCGGCGCCTGGATGCTGCTGAACTATGTCGGCATACCCTTCTGGGGGGCGCTGGTCCTCGCCCCCATCGCGGTGGCGGCGATCGGCATGGTCATCGAGCGCACGCTGCTGCGGCGGCTCTACCATCTCGATCACCTCTACGGCCTGCTGCTCACCTTCGGCCTCGCCCTCATCATCGAGGGGCTGTTCCGCCGGCAGTACGGCTCCTCGGGCCTGCCCTACAACAATCCCCTGCCCGGCGGCACCAATCTGGGCTTCATGTTCCTGCCGAACTACCGTGCCTTCGTGGTGGTGTTCTCGCTGGTGATCTGCCTCGTGACCTGGTTCGTCATCGAGCGCACCAAGCTCGGTTCGTACCTGCGCGCCGCCACCGAGCGGCCGGATCTGGTGCAGGCCTTCGGCATCGACGTGCCGCGCATGATCACGCTCACCTACGGCTTCGGCGTCGGTCTTGCCGCGCTCGCCGGCGTGCTGGCCGCCCCCGCCTATCAGGTGAGCCCCACCATGGGCTCCAATCTCATCATCGTGGTGTTCGCGGTGGTGGTGATCGGCGGCATGGGCTCGATCATGGGCGCCATCGTCACCGGCTTCGGCCTCGGCCTCGTGGAGGGCCTCACCAAGGTCTTCTATCCGGAGGCCTCGTCCACCGTCATCTTCGTCATCATGGCCATCGTGCTTCTCGTGAAGCCGGCCGGCCTGTTCGGCACGGTCAAGTGAGGGCGTCATGAGCACTTCTTCCGCACCCGCCGCCCTCCCCGGCACCGCAGCGCGCGGCGGGGTCGGCCGCGTGGTCTTCGCGCTCGTGGCCATCGCCGTGCTGCTGGTGGCCCCGCTGGTGGTCTATCCCGTCTTCCTCATGAAGGTGCTCTGCTTCGCGCTCTTCGCCTGCGCCTTCAACCTGCTGCTCGGCTATGTGGGCCTCCTGTCCTTCGGCCATGCCATGTTCTTCGGCGGAGCCGGCTACATCTGCGCCCATGCGGTGAAGGTGTGGGGCCTCTCGACGGAACTCGGCATCCTTTGCGGCGTGCTGTTCGCCGCGCTGCTGGGGCTGATCACCGGCGCGCTCGCCATCCGCCGCCTCGGCATCTACTTCGCCATGGTGACGCTGGCGCTGGCGCAGATGTTCTTCTTTTTCTGCCTCCAGGCCAAGTTCACCGGTGGCGAGGACGGCCTTCAGGGCGTGCCGCGCCGGGCGGTGTTCGGCCTCATCGACATCACCAAGGACATCAACCTCTATTACGTGGTGCTGGCCATCTTCCTGATCGGCTTCGGCATCATCTATCGCACCATCCACTCGCCCTTCGGGCAGGTGCTGAAAGCCATCCGCGAGAATGAGCCGCGTGCCATCTCTCTCGGCTACCGGGTGAGCCAGTACAAGCTGCTGGCGTTCGTGCTCTCGGCGGCGCTGGCGGGGCTGGCGGGGTCCACCAAGGCCATCGTTTTCCAGCTCGCCTCCCTCACCGACGTCGCCTGGCAGATGTCGGGCGAGGTGGTGCTGATGACGCTGGTGGGCGGCATGGGCACCGTGCTCGGCCCGGTGGTCGGCGCCGGCATCATCGTGACCATGCAGAACTATCTCGCCGGCTTCGGCGAATGGGTGCTGGTCATCCAGGGCCTGATCTTCGTGCTGGTGGTCTCGGTGTTCCGGCGCGGCCTCGTGGGCGAGCTGCTGGCGCTGGTCAACCGCCAGAAGCCGGCCGCCGGAGGTGGCGGGCACTGAGCGCCCGCCGCACCGGTCACGGTGCGGGCGTCGGGACGGCCGCGGCCAGCGCGTCCATGCGCGCCCGCTCCTTGCGGAAGGCATCCGCAAGATCGCCCTGGAGAATGCGCCCGCCCGCGAGCTTCACGCGGGTGGGGTCCGCATAGTGGCCGTTGATCCGCAGTTCGTAATAAAGATGCGGGCCGGTGGACAGGCCGGTGGAGCCCACATAGGCGATCACCTGCCCCTGCCGCACCCGCTGGCCAACCTTCAGGCCCGACGGGAAGCCCTCCACATGGGCATAGGTGGTCTCGTAGCCGCCATCGTGCCGCACGCGCACATATTTGCCGTAGCCCCACTCGTAATCGATCTTCTCGACCACGCCCGCCCCCGCCGCCACGATGGGCGAGCCGGCGGGACCGGTATAGTCCACGCCATTGTGGAAGCGGCGGTCGTGCAGGATGGGGTGGATGCGCCAGCCGAAGCCGTCATTGAGCCGGCCGGCCGCGAAGGGCTTGCGCAGCAGCATCTTCGTCACCGAATGGCCATCGGAATCGTAATAGTCCGTCGCCCCATCGTCCGCGGTCCGGAAGCGGTAATAGCGGCGCTCCTTGCCGTCGGCCTTCAGGCGCACGAAGGCGATGTCCTGCTGGAAGGCTTCCGGCCGGTTGTCGTTGCGGTCCGGCGGACCATAGACAAGATCGATGCTGTCCTCCGCCCCGAGCGGCGCGTCGAGGTCCACGTCGTGCTCCGCGAGGCGCAGGATGGCCTCCACCATGCCCTCGTCCACCACATGGGCGTCGGCCAGCTTGTAGAGCCCGTCGCGGATGGAGAGGCCGTCGATGAGGGACGGGTCCACCTCGCCATCGGCCAATGCGGTGGGGGTAACGGGCGGGGCATCGGGCATCGGCACATAGGCGCCGGCATCGGTGGCCACGAGGCGGGCCACCGGCTTTCCGGCGCGGGCGAGGCTCGCCTTGATCGGACGCGGCGGACGGGCGCTTTCCTCCCCCTTCGGCTCGGAGAGCACCAGTTCCTCGCCGCCCGCGAAGGCCGGCTTGCCGGCCATGGCCGCCTTGCGCAGGGCGGTCGCCAGCACCTGCGCATCCTCGCTGTCGAGGCCCGCGGCGCGCAGCATGTCCTCGGGCGCATCGCCGGGCTTGGCGACGAGGACCCGGTCCACTGTCGCCGGCTCATGCGGATGCTTGGCGAGGACGGACACATTCACCGGCTCGCCGATGGCGGTGAGATCGTCCTCGAACATGGCAAGGCTGGGGGCCGGAGGTCCTTCCTGGGGCGGCGGAGCAGGCGTCGGAGGCGGAGGCACCGAGGCGCCAGTGAGGATTTCGGGCGGCAGATGACTCGGCGGAGGCGGAGGCGGCGCGAAGCCGAGAGCGGTCGGCGGTGGCGGAGGCGCCGTATTCGGGTGGCGGGCCATGGCCTCCAGCGCCGCCGCGGCGGCAGCCTGGGCTTCCGCCACCCGCGAATGGGCGGCCTTCAGCCCCGCGCGCCGCGCGCTGGCCACCGCATGGGCGGACATGTTGGCCGCCATGGGCGGCGGCACATCGGCACCCGCATCGGGCAGCTCGCCGTCTTCCGCCGGCAGGGGCGGGCGGGGACGGGGCGCCGGCGGCTGGTCGGCGGCGGCGGCCACCACCGTCGCAAGCTTGGTCGCCACATGCACGAAGGCGTGCATGCCCGAGGCGGTGAGCTGCTCCACTTTCACTTCGCGCTTCAGCGCCGAGGCATCGGCGCGGGCTTGCTGGGTGTGCAGGCGGTCGCCGCGCGGCTTCTCGACGCCGGAGCGCCGACCCGCCAGCACCGGCCGCACCACATGCCGGCTGTCGCGGGTGATGGAGGCGAAGAGCGCCCCGCACATGAGCGCGAGCGCCACGCCGCCCATGAGGCCGGTGGCGGAGAGCCAGCGCCGGTTGAAACGCGCCCGCGCGGGACGCGAGCCGGCCTCGCCATGCTCCGCGCCATCGAGGCCGAGGGGCGGCGCCTCATAGGAGAGGTCGGCTTTCAGGAAGACGGCGGCTGTCACGCGGGCACGGCTCCTGGCACCGGCCGGCGATGGTCCAGGCCGGCAGGGCGCAGCATGCGCCGCCTCAGACGCTGGATGGATCGCGGCATGCCTCGGCGTCTCCCTTGCCAGCCCCCTTGCGAGGCGCGCGACCTCTCCTTGCGGATTTGCACGCCATGTACCGGACAGGCCATCGTAATGTGGCGGCCTTGGGGCTTCCGCAGCGGCTGCCGTAGCGGTACAACGCCTTGGAAATGAAGGAGAACGCCATGAGCTGGATGCCGTCATCGGACCCCGTGCTGGGCGATCCCCATTCCTGCGACAAGCTCGACCTCGTGATCGTGCCCCGGGTGCGCGACCTCGGTGACGGTTTCGCGGTCCGACGGGCCCTGCCGCACGGCAAGCGGCAGATGGTCGGCCCATTCATCTTCTTCGACCAGATGGGCCCGGTGCAGTTCCTGCCCGGCCATGGGCTGGACGTGCGGCCGCATCCGCATATCGGCCTTGCCACCGTCACCTATCTGTTCGACGGCCGTATCCTGCACAAGGACAGCGAGGGCAATGCGCTGGAGATCACGCCCGGCGCCATGAACCTCATGACCGCCGGACGCGGCATCGCCCATTCCGAGCGCTCGCCGCTGGAGGCGCGCACGGGCACGCAGACCATGGCCGGCATCCAGAGCTGGATCGCCTTGCCCGCCGCGCAGGAGGAGATCGATCCCTCCTTCCAGCATTTCTCGGCCTCCACCCTGCCCACGGTGGAGGATTGCGGCATCAGCGCCCGCATCATCGCCGGCTCCGCCTTCGGCGTGCGCTCGCCGGTGCGCACCGCCTCCGAATGGCTCTATGCGGAAGTCTGCCTCGATGCCGCCGCGCAGATCCCGCTTGATCCCGATACGGAGGAGCGGGGTGTCTATGTGGCGGAGGGCGAGGTGGAAGTGGCCGGCGACGTGTTCGAGGGGCCGCGCCTCCTCATCTTCCGGCCCGGCGACCGCATCACCATCCGCGCCACCCGCAATTCCCGCCTGATGCTGCTGGGCGGCACGGCGCTGGAAGGGCCGCGCTACATCTGGTGGAACTTCGTGTCCTCCCGCAAGGAACGCATCGAACAGGCCAAGGAAGACTGGAAGCAGGGCCGGTTCGCCACAGTGCCGGACGAGAGCGAGTTCATCCCCCTGCCGGAATGAACGCGAAAGTAAGAAATCTGAACTGAACAAAGCAGTCGCACGCGCGATGAAAATCGGATCTTTTCCACTTACGATTGTGGATGATGTGCATGACGACAAAAGGCAGCCATTGAAACAGCAACAGTCATTGCCGCCCGGCCTGCATCTAATTCATTGATTTTGAAAGATTTATTTTCTGTTTGGCGTAGCGACTGACCATCTACATATCGCGCGGACCAACCGATGAGCCCCCCAAATATGGGTTTGACGGCGGCGTTAGACTCGCAATAGCGTCGCGGCCATCACTTCTTCGAGTGATTTGGGCACAACTGTCAGTCTCCTTCTCGACCCTCGCCTTCCAACCGCCGCATTTCGGCGATGGTCGCAGGAAGAGGAGCTGGGCTCTTTCCCGGCCCGGAGACCGTTATGATGGTTTGTCCGTTGAACACTCCCGTGCGGGTGCGTGCCTATGTGCGCTTCCGCTTCGGGAAGTGGGAGAGCGTCTGCTCTCACTGCCGTGGACTGCCCCGTCACTGACTGGACAGCCCACAGCGAGACACCGGCTAGGGCATAGATTTGAGCGTCCAACCCTAGGCGGACATGGGGAGCGCCGGCCGTACGGCCGGCGCTTTTCATGGGCAAACGCCCACTGAACTCACTTTACCCCGAATGACGCGCCTCGCAATCGACTTATCTTGAAATCCACGTCGTCTTCGGTGCGGTGCCCTGTCTCCGCTCCACTTACTTTAGGCTGGTCTTCCCAAAGGAGAGACGGCCATGACCGAGACATCGAACGACGCCCAGCCCCCGGTGCCCGTCCATCCGGAGGAACTGAAAGCGACCTGGGAGCTCAACCTCGGCAAGCTCCATATGGCGGCCAGCGCCCGCTGCACGCCCGCCGGCATCGTCGCGGCTGGCGTCGTCGCGACCGCCATTCTGCTGGCGACCCGAGCCCTCATCCGCGCCCGGCGGCCCTGAAATCATCGCTCCGTTCAAGGTGGCGATTTTGAGCCGCATTGCCACTTGCGGTTGACTGACTGACGGGTCAGTCATAACCTTGGGGGCATGACTGAGCCCTCCTCCGTCCGCCGCCCCCCCGACAAGGCCGCCCGCCGCGCCGACATCCTCAAGGCCGCGCTGGAGGTGTTTGCAGCCAATGGCTATGCCAGCGCCCGGCTCGACGACGTGGCGCGGGCGGCGGGCGTGGCAAAGGGTACGCTCTATCTCTATTTCGCCGACAAGCAGGCGCTGTTCGAAGGGCTCATCAAGGAGAACCTCGCGCCCATACCCGACCTCGCGCTAGAGATGCTCAACGCCTTCGACGGGCCGACAGAGGACCTCATCCGCGCCCTCTCCGGCGTACTGCTTGCCCGCATCCAGACGCCGCCGGTGCGGCAGGTGATGCAGCTCATGATCAGCGAGGGGCACCGCTTTCCGGAACTCGCCGCCTTCCATTATCGCGAGGTGGTCACCCAGGGACTCGAGGTGGTCCGCGCCATCGTCAGGCGCGGCCAGACGCGCGGCGAGATCGAGGGCGACGGCCTGCTGCGCCATCCGCAGGTGCTGTTCGCGCCGGTCATTACCCTCGTGGTGTGGAACATGACCTTCGACAAGGTGGCGCCCCTCGATGAGCGCCGGTTTGCGGACGATTATATCGCGCTGCTGCTGGGTGGCCTGAAGGGGGAGAGCGCCTGATGCGCCGCCTTCGCCTCGCCCTCCCGCTGCTCCTCCTCCCGCTGCTCCTCCTCGCGCTCGCGGGCTGCGACGGCTCCGGTCCGCGCGGCTATTCCGGCTATGTGGAGGGCGACCTTCTCTATATCGGGCCGGAAGAGGCGGGGCGCCTCGCCGCCCTGAAGGTGGCGGAAGGCGCCAAGGTGTCCGCAGGAACGGTGCTGGCCGGTGTCGAGGACGACATCCAGAAGGCGGACCTCGCGGCCGCCGAGGCCGCCCTTGCGCAGGCCGAGGCCCGGCTCGCCAAGGCGAAGGCGGCGACCCAGCGGCCGGAGGAAATCGCCATCCTCAGCGCCGGCGAGCGGCGGGCGGCGGCGGCGCTCGATCTCGCTCGCATCGAACTGGAGCGCCAGAAGACGCTGGTGCCGAAGGGCGCCTCCTCGCAGGCCAATCTCGACACCGCCCAGCACACCTACGACCAGAACCAGGCCAGCCTCGACGAGATCCGCCGCCAGATCGACGTGGCCAGGATCGCATCCCGCGACGAGGACATCGCCGCTGCGGAGGCCGCCGTGCGCAATGCCAAGGCGACGTCCGACGCCGCCGCCGTGCGGCTCAAACGCCGGGCCCTCCACGCCCCGCAGGACGGCACGGTGCAGACGCTTTATTACCGCGTGGGCGAACTGGTCCCGGAAGGGCGCCCGGTCCTGTCACTTCTGCCGCCGGGACAGGTGAAGGTGCGCTTCTTCATCCCCGAGGCCGACCTGCCCAAGGTGAGGATCGGCGCGCCGGTGAGCGTTTCCTGCGACGGCTGCCAGCCGATCACGGCCGACATCTCCTTCATCTCCGACAGCGCGGAATATACCCCGCCGGTCATCTACAGCCGCGAGGAGCGCTCCAAGCTCGTCTATCTCATCGAGGCGCGCCCGCGCGATCCCGCCCGCGCCCGGCCGGGCCAGCCCGTGACCGTAACGCTGGACGCCGCGCCATGACGGCGCCGGACACCTTCCGCCCGCCGGAGGTGGCCATCTCGGTGGAGGGGCTGAGCAAGAGGTTCGGCGAGCGCCTCGTGGTGGACAATCTCACCATGAGCGTGCGGCGCGGGCAGATCTACGGCTTCCTCGGCCCCAACGGCTCGGGCAAGACCACCACCATCCGCATGCTCTGCGGCCTGCTCACCCCGGACGCCGGGCAGGGCACCTGCCTCGGCCTCGACATCCGCACCCAGTCACGCGAGATCCGCAAGCACGTGGGCTACATGACGCAGAAATTCTCGCTCTATACGGACCTCTCCGTGCGCGAGAATCTGGAGTTCGTGGCCCGTCTCTACGGCGTGCCGGCCCCTGAGGATGCCGCGCAGGAAGCGATCCGGCGCCTCGGTCTGGAAGGGCGGGGCAAGCAGCTGGCGGGCGAGCTCTCCGGTGGATGGAAACAGCGCCTCGCGCTGGGCGCCTGCATCCTGCCCCAGCCGCAACTGCTCCTGCTGGACGAGCCGACCGCCGGCGTCGACCCGCAGGCGCGGCGCGAGTTCTGGGCGCAGATCCATGATCTGGCCGCCGAAGGGCTCACCGTGCTCGTCTCCACCCATTACATGGACGAGGCCGAGCGCTGCCACGAGATCGCATATATCGCCTATGGCCACCTGCTGGCGCAGGGGACCGTCGCCGAGGTGATCGCCAGCTCCGGCCTCGTGACCTATGTGGTGGAGGCGACCCGCGAGGCGCCCGACCCCGCCGCCGCCATCGCCGCCATCGGCAAGGCGCTCGCCGCCGATCCGGCGGTGGAGATGGTGGCGCCCTTCGGCGTCAGCCTCCACGTCTCCGGCCATGACGCCGCCGCGCTGGAAGCCGCCATCACCCCGCACCGCGCGCGCGAGGGGATCGTCTGGCGGCGGGAGACGGCGACGCTGGAGGACGTGTTCATCGACCTGATGTTGCGTTCCAGGGACAATATGGAATGAGCGCGGGGGCCGACATCGCCGGCTTCCTGCGCCGGGTGGCCGCCATGGTGCGCAAGGAGTTCATCCAGCTCCGCCGCGACCGGGTGACCTTCGCCACCATGATCATGATCCCGCTGCTGCAGCTGATCCTCTTCGGCTATGCCATCAACACCACGCCGCGCCACCTGCCCACCGCCGTCTTCGCGCATGAGAATACGGAGGCGACGCGCGCCATCCTCGCGGCGCTGAAGAACACCGCCTTCTTCAATCTCACCCACGAGCCCCGCAGCGAGGCGGAGGCCGAGCACCTGATCCGCAGCGGCGACGTGTTGTTCATGGTGGAGATCCCCGCTGGCTTCGAGCGCGCGCTGCGCCGTGGAGAGACGCCGCAATTGCTCGTCGCCGCCGATGCGACCGATCCCGTCGCGTCCGGAAATGCGCTCGGCGCGCTGTCCGGCGTCGTCACTTCCGCGCTCACCCGCGCCCGCTTCGTGGATGCGCCGGGCACCATGCCGTTCGAGATCGTGCAGCACCGGCGCTACAATCCCGCCGGCACGTCCCAGCTCAATATCGTGCCCGGCCTGCTCGGCACCATCCTCACCATGACCATGCTCATCTTCACCGCGCTGTCCGTCACGCGCGAGGTGGAGCGGGGCACCATGGAGAGCCTGCTCTCCATGCCCATCCATCCGGTGGAGATCATGCTGGGCAAGATCATCCCCTATGTGCTGGTGGGCATCATGCAGGGGGTGCTCATCCTCGGCGCCGGCATGATCCTGTTCAACGTGCCGCTGGAGGGGAGCCTTGCGCTGCTCAGCCTCGCCACGCTGCTCTTCATCACCGCCAACCTCGCCACCGGCTACACCTTCTCCACGCTGGCCCAGAACCAGCTGCAGGCGGTGCAGATGACCTTCATGTACTTCCTGCCCAACATCCTGCTGTCGGGCTTCATGTTCCCCTTCGCGGGCATGCCGGTGTGGGCGCAGTGGATCTCCGAATGCCTGCCGCTCACGCACTATCTGCGGATGGTGCGCGGCATCCTGCTGAAGGGCGCCACGCTGGTGGACGTGCAGAGCGACATGGGGATGCTGGCCCTGCTCATGCTGGCCGCAATGGCCATCGCGGTGCGACGTTTCCGCCAGACGCTGGACTGACGTTCCCTCGAGCTCGATCCGAGCGGTTTGGATCCGTCCGCTCCGTGAAACGCCCTCTAAACTCAAGCAAGAGAACGCCTGATCCCACCAGATCGCCATGCCATCTGATCGGCGCATGCCCCAAGGCAAACCCTTCACGGCCAAGACTTAGCCTCAATCTGGTGCAAGGCTTGCGGGAGCGGGCCTGCGACAACCAAGACGCGCTCCAGACCCCTCTCCTTTGACTTGTATCAAGGTGAAACGACCCCCCTGCCGCAAGGTGCGGCCGAGGCTCGCGGGCGTGCGTCCGCCGCGCCGTAAGGGGTTGACCATGTCCATTGTCCAGACACCCGCCAAGCGGATGACCGGGGGCGAACTCGGACTGATCCTGGTGTTCGCAGCGCTGGGATTCTTTTCGATTGTCGTGGCCGCCAAGGCCTACACGCCCGAATATGCTTTCCACGCCTATCTGTTCGCTGCGGCGAGCATCGCCACGGTTTTCGTGATCGGAAACCGCTACATGGACCGTCCGGCGGAGCTGCCGCCGCAGACCATCGACGGCAAGCCCAACTATAATATGGCCCCGGTGAAGGTCGGCACGCTGCTGGCGGTCTTCTGGGGCATTGCGGGCTTCCTCATCGGCGTGATCATCGCGCTGCAGATGGCCTATCCCCTCTTCAATTTCGATCTGCCCTGGATCTCCTTCGGACGGTTGCGGCCCCTGCACACATCGGCGGTGATCTTCGCCTTCGGTGGCAACGTGCTCATCGCCACGTCCTTCTATGTGGTCCAGCGCACCAGCCACGCCCGCCTCGCCGGCTATCTGGCCCCGTGGTTCGTGGTCCTCGGCTACAACTTCTTCATCGTCATCGCCGGCACGGGCTATCTGCTCGGCATCACGCAGGGCAAGGAATACGCCGAGCCCGAATGGTACGCGGACCTGTGGCTGACCATCGTCTGGGTGACCTATTTCCTTGTCTTCCTCGGCACCGTGCTGAAGCGCAAGGAACCCCACATCTATGTGGCCAACTGGTTCTACCTCGCCTTCATCCTGACCATCGCCGTCCTGCATCTCGGCAACAATGCCGCGATCCCGGTCTCGGTCTTCTCGCCCAAGTCCTACATCGTGTGGTCCGGCGTTCAGGACGCGATGGTGCAGTGGTGGTACGGCCACAATGCGGTGGGCTTCTTCCTCACCGCCGGCTTCCTCGCCCTGATGTACTACTTCATCCCCAAGCGCGCCGATAAGCCGGTCTATTCCTACCGGCTCTCCATCGTGCACTTCTGGGCGCTGATCTTCCTCTACATCTGGGCCGGCCCGCACCACCTCCACTATACGGCGCTGCCCGACTGGGCGCAGACGCTGGGCATGACCTTCTCGATCATGCTGTGGATGCCCTCCTGGGGCGGCATGATCAACGGCCTCATGACCCTGTCCGGCGCCTGGGACAAGCTGCGCACCGACCCGATCATCCGCATGATGGTGGTGGCCGTCGCCTTCTACGGCATGGCGACCTTCGAAGGTCCGATGATGTCGGTGAAGAGCGTGAACTCGCTCAGCCACTACACCGAATGGGGCATCGGCCACGTGCATTCCGGCGCGCTCGGCTGGGTCGCCTACATCTCCTTCGGCGCCATCTACTGCCTGATCCCCTGGCTGTGGAACAAGCGCGAGATGTACTCCATGAAGGCCATCGAATGGCACTTCTGGGTCTCCACGCTCGGCATCGTGCTCTACATCTGCGCCATGTGGGTGGCGGGCATCCTGCAGGGCCTGATGTGGCGCGCCTACACCGCGCTGGGCTTCCTTGAGTACTCGTTCATCGAGACGGTGGAAGCGATGCACCCGCTGTACGTCATCCGGGCCATCGGCGGCATCCTGTTCCTCGCCGGCTCGCTGATCATGGCCTGGAACGTGTTCATGACCATCACCCGTGCCGAAACGGTGTCGCAGCCGAGCGGCGCCGCCCTCGCGCCCGCAGAATGAGGGAGGCCTGAATGTCCGCGACATCCATCTGGTCCAAGCACGCCATCTTCGAGAAGCACTCCATCCTGCTGCTTCTCGGCGTGCTGATCGTCATCTCCATCGGCGGTCTCGTGGAAATCGTGCCGCTGTTCTACCTGAAGAGCACCATCGAGAAGGTGGACGGGGTGCGCCCCTACACCCCGCTCGAGCTGGCGGGCCGCAACATCTATCTGCGCGAGGGCTGCTACCTCTGCCACAGCCAGATGATCCGCCCCCTGCGCGACGAGGTGGAACGCTACGGCCACTATTCGCTGGCGGCCGAGAGCATGTACGACCACCCCTTCCAGTGGGGCTCCAAGCGCACGGGGCCGGACCTTGCCCGCGTCGGCGGCAAGTATTCCGACCTGTGGCAGCTTGAGCATCTCAACAACCCGCGCGCGGTCGTCCCGGCGTCCATCATGCCCGCCTATCCCTGGCTGGCGAAGACGCCGCTCCAGGCCAAGCACATCGCAGACGACATGAAGGTGCTGCGGGCCGAGGGCGTTCCCTACACCGACGAGATGATCGCGTCCGCGCAGGACGACCTGAAGCTCCAGGCCACGCCCGAAGCCGACGCGGATGCGCTCCAGAAGCGCTATCCGAAGGCGCAGGCGCGTGACTTCGACGGCAACCCCGGCGAGCTGACGGAGGCCGATGCGCTCATCGCCTACCTCCAGCAGCTGGGCACGCAGGTCGACTTCAAGCTCTACGACAACAAGGCGAACGTGAGGTGAGCCATGCGTGAGACCTACATGCAACTGGCCGGCTTCGCGCAGACCTGGGGCCTCGTCTATTTCGTCGGCGCCTTCCTCTGCGTGTGCGCCTATGCCTATTGGCCCTCGAAGAAGAAGAGCTTCAACGAGGCCGCGCAGATTCCCCTCAAGGAGGACTGATCGTGAGCACCTCGCACGAGAGCCATCACGCGCCCGTGGATGGGGCTGGCGGCCCCTCCACCACCGGCCATGAATGGGATGGCATTCAGGAACTCAACAATCCGCTGCCGCGCTGGTGGCTGTGGACTTTCTACGCCACCATCATCTGGGCGTTCGGCTACTGGGTGGCCTATCCCGCCTGGCCGCTGGTCTCCAACTACACGTCCGGCGTGCTGGGCTGGAACTCCCGCTCGGCCGTGGTGGAGCAGATTTCCGATCTGCAGAAGCTGCGGGCGGCTTCCTCCGCCAAGCTCGCCAACGTGCCGCTGGAGGACATCGAGAAGAACCCCGAACTCCTGTCCCTGGCCCGCGCCGAGGGCAAGGTGGCCTTCGCCGACAATTGCGCGCCGTGCCACGGGGCCGGCGGCGGCGGGGCCAAGGGCTTCCCGAACCTGAACGATGACGACTGGCTGTGGGGCGGCACGCTGGCCCAGATCCAGCAGACCATCACCCATGGCATCCGCTCCGGCGATGACGAGGGCCACCAGGGCAACATGCTGGCCTTCGGTTCCATCCTCTCCAAGGCGGACATCTCGAACGTGGCGGATTACGTCCGCTCCCTCTCCGGCGCCGCCCCCGGCGACACGCCGGCGGCCAAGAAGGGGGCGGAGATATTCGCCGCCAACTGCGCCACCTGCCACGGCGAGAACGGCAAGGGCAATCAGGAGCTTGGCTCCAAGAACCTGACCGACGGCATCTGGCTCTACGGCGGCGACAAGGCCACCATCGTCCAGACGATCACCAACGGGCGCGGCGGCGTGATGCCCGCCTGGGGCCCCCGCCTCTCGCCCACCACCATCAAGGCGCTGACCGTCTACGTCCACACCCTGGGTGGCGGCCAGTAAGACCTCAGGCGGCGGCGGCTCTCGGGCCTCCGCCGCCCGCTCAAGGCACAGGGGAGGCACGCCCCCCCTTTCACCCACCGGGCTCCTGCCCGGAAAGAGCATCCAATGACCTCCGCCGCCCTGAAGCCCGAAAAGTCCCCCAAGGCACCGGCCGTTCCCGACGAGGAGCCGCTCTATGCCGCCCGCCGCGCCATCTATCCCCAGAGCGTCCACGGCCGCCTGCGCACCACCAAGTGGGTCCTGCTCATCCTCACGCTGGGCATCTATTACCTGCTGCCCTTCGTGCGCTGGGACCGGGGGCCGAATGCGCCCGACCAGGCCGTGCTGATCGACTTCCCGACCCGGCGTTTCTATTTCTTCTTCATCGAGATCTGGCCGCAGGAATTCTATTACGTCGCGGGCCTGCTCATCCTCGCCGCGCTCATCCTGTTCCTAATGAATGCGGTCGCCGGACGCGTCTGGTGCGGCTACCTCTGCCCGCAGACCGTGTGGACCGACCTGTTCCTGACCGTCGAGCGCTGGATCGAAGGCGACCGGCGCGAGCACATGAAGTCCGACGCCGGGCCCTGGACGCTGGAAAAGGTCACCAAGAAGGTGCTGAAGCACAGCGTGTGGCTGCTCATCGCCTGGTGGACCGGCGGCGCCTGGGTGCTCTATTTTGCCGATGCCCCGACGCTGGTGAAGGAACTCGTCACCTTCCAGGGCTCCACCGTGGCCTATGCCTCCATCGCGGTGCTGACCTTCACCACCTACACGCTGGCCGGCCACATGCGCGAGCAGGTGTGCACCTACATGTGCCCGTGGCCGCGCATTCAGGCGGCGCTGACCGATGAGTATGCCCTCAACGTCACCTATCGCTACGACCGTGGCGAGCCGCGCGGCTCGGTGAAGAAGGCGGCGCTGGCCCGCGAGGCCGGGCGCAAGGCCGGCGACTGCGTGGACTGCAACCAGTGCGTCAACGTCTGTCCCACGGGCGTGGACATCCGCGAGGGCATGCAGCTCGCCTGCATCCAGTGCGGCCTGTGCATCGACGCCTGCAACAACATCATGGACAAGATCAACCGCCCGCGCGGCCTGATCGCCTATGAATCCGAAGCCAATCTGGAAGCGCGGATCGCCGGCAAGCCGCCGGTGCGGCGCATCGTGCGCGCCCGCACCGTGCTCTATGCCGCGCTCATCGCCTTCATCGGTCTCGGCATGCTCTACACGCTGGTGGGGCGCAGCGACGAAGGCATCGCGGCCATCCACGACCGCAACCCGGTGTTCGTCCGCCTCTCGGACGGCTCGCTGCGCAACGCCTACACCATCCGCCTCATCAACAAGAAGCTGGAGGACCGGCGCTTCCAGCTCAGCGTGGACGGGCTGCCCGGCGCGCAGCTCTCGGTGGTCGGCGTCGAAAGCGGCACGGACGGCGAGGTCATCTCGATCGGGCCGGACCAGACCCGCGAGGTGCGTGTGCTGGTGACCCACCAGGGCAAGCTCGCCAGCGGCGCCTCCATCCCGGTCACCTTCCGCATCCGCGACATGGTGACGGGCGCCACCGCGTCCACCGCGGACCACTTCATCGGGCCCTGAGCGGTCCGCCCGCTCCCGGCCCCTGCCGGGACATAGGGTCGCAGATTTTGCGCCAGAACAAGGAAGAGGCCGGCCAGACCCCTCAGTCTGGCCGGCATTCGTTTGAACGGCGGCCGGAGCCCGCGCGATGGAACGCGCGTTCGACCGTGCCCGAGCCCGACAGCTTGAAGAGGAAGACGCCCATGGCCCAGGCCGGCCTTTCGGCAAAGCCGCGCGCGGCAGGACAGCTCACCGGCTGGCATGTGCTGGCCATTCTCCTCGCCTTCTTCGGGGCCATCATCACCGTCAATGTGGTGATGGCCCGCTACGCCATCGCCACCTTCGGCGGAGTTGAGACCGAAAGCTCCTACAAGGCCGGCCTCACCTTCAAATCGGAGGAGAATGCCGCCGCCGACCAGAACGCCCGCGGCTGGACGGTCAACCTCATCGTCGATCCCGGCGCGGATGGCGCGCGCACCGTCACCATCGAGGCGAAGGATGCCGCCGGGCGGCCACTCGTCGGCTATGACGTGGACGCGCGCTTCGCCCACCCCGCCGATGCCCGCCAGGACGTCACCGTGGACCTGCACGAGATCGGCGGCGGCCGCTATCGCGGTGCGGCAAATGTGCATGCCGGCCAATGGGAACTGATCGTTGATCTGGCGCAAGGAGAGCAGCGCCAGTTCCGGTCTAAGAACAGAGTGCAGCTGCGCTAAGCCACACCCGTTCTCTGGGGGGAACAGGGCCTTACGGCGAACGCAGCGCCGGCCGAGGCGGTCGGGCGGACCGCTTCGGCCGGCACCCTTTTGGGGGCTGGCCCATCCGCCCAGGGCCACCGTTCCTGGGAGACGGCGCCGCCACCGGCCGGTTCACCGGCAGGATGACGACAGGCGCATTCAGGATGTCTCAGGCGGTCGACTATTCCATCTTCATGGCCAAGGACGCGGACGGGCGCTCGCAGATGAGCCTCGCCGTCGACGGCATCGACTGCGCCGCCTGCATCGCGGACATCGAGAACGGCGTCATGTCGCTGCCCGGCGTGGTGCATGCGCGGCTCAATTACAGCACCCATCGCCTCACCGTCGAATGGGAGGGCGAGGGCGAGCCGGACGCGCTGGTCCACCGGCTGGAGAACCTCGGCTATCGCGCCCATCCCTTCCTCGGCCGCGCCGAGGAGGCGGAAGCCAAGCGCGCCCAGTGGCTGCTGCGCTGCCTCGGCGTCGCGGGCTTTGCCATGATGAACGTGATGCTGCTCTCGGTCTCCGTCTGGGCCGGCAATGTCACGGACATCACGCCCGAGACCCGCGATCTCTTCCACTGGATCTCCGCCCTCATCGCGCTGCCTGCTGCCGCCTATGCCGGCCAGCCCTTCTTCCAGAGCGCCTGGCGGGCGTTGCGCACACGCTCGCTCAACATGGACGTGCCCATCTCGCTGGGCGTCATCCTGGCGCTCGGCATGTCGGTGGTGGAGACCATCCTCCACCAGGAGCATGCCTTCTTCGACAGCGCCGTCATGCTGCTCTTCTTCCTGCTGGCGGGGCGCTATCTCGACCACGAGGCCCGCCGCCGCACCCGCGCGGTCGCCGGCAATCTCGCGGCCCTGCGCGGCGAGATGGCCCAGCGGCTCGATGCGCAGGGCACGCCGGTCCTCGTGCCCGTGCAGGCGCTGAAGACGGACGACCTCATTCTCGTGCCCGCCGGCGAGCGCGTGGGCGCGGACGGCGTGGTGGTGCGCGGCCGCTCGGCCATCGACGAAGCCCTCATCACCGGCGAGACGCTGCCCCGCGCCGTGGCCGCCGGGGACCGCCTCTATGCGGGCAGCCTCAACGGCGCCGGCTCGCTCACCGTGCGGGTGACCGCGGGCGGCGAGGGCACGCTCATCGACGACGTGCAGCGCCTCCTCGATGGCGCGCTCTCCCAACGCACCGGCTATGTGCGCCTCGCCGATCGCGTCGCGCGCCTCTATGCGCCCGTTGTACATCTCACCGCGCTTCTCTCCGCCATCGGCTGGCTTGTGCTCGGCGCCAGCGCCCATGATGCGGTGATGATCGCGGTGGCCGTGCTCATCATCACCTGCCCCTGCGCGCTGGCGCTGGCCGTGCCGGCCGTCCAGGTGGTGGCGACGGGCCGCCTGTTCCGCGCCGGCCTCCTCATCAATGCCGGCGACATGCTGGAACGCCTTGCCAGCGTCGATACGGTGGTCTTCGACAAGACCGGCACCCTCACCTTGCCCGAGCCGGCGCTGCGCCTGCCGCCCGATGCCGATCCCGAGCTCGTGGCCCTCGCCGCGCGCCTTGCCCTCTCCAGCCACCATCCGCTTGCCGCCGCCCTGTCGCGCTATGCCAACGGCCCGGCCTTCACCACCGTGGACGAGGTGGCGGGCATGGGTGTGACGACGACTTTGGACGGGATCGAACTGCGCCTCGGCAGCCTCGCCTTCTGCGATACTCATCTGCCCGAGGATTTCCCGCTCACCGCCACCCCCATCTCGCTGCGGGCGGGCACGCGCACGCTGGTGATCGGCATCGATCAGGCGCTGCGCGGCGACGCGGCGCAGATCGTCTCCGATCTGAAGCAGCGCGGGCTGGCGGTGCACATCTTCTCCGGCGACCGCTTCGGCCCGGTCGCAGCGGTCGCCGGCGCGCTTCACGTCACGGACTTCCGGGCCGAGATGCGGCCTGCCGACAAGATTGCGGAGCTGGAGCGCCTCCAGGCCGCCGGCCGGCGGGTGCTCATGGTGGGCGACGGCCTCAATGACGCGCCGGCGCTCGCCGCCGCCACGGTCTCGCTCTCACCTGCGAGTGGCGTTGCGGTGACGCAGGCGCAGGCCGATGCGGTCTTCATCGGCACGCGCCTGGCTCCCGTGCGCGCCGCCCTCGATGGCGCCCGCACCGCCGCCCGGCTCATGCGGCAGAACCTCGGCATCGCTGTCATCTACAATCTCATTGCCGTGCCGCTGGCGGTGCTGGGGCACGTGACGCCGCTGGTGGCCGCGCTGGCCATGTCCGGCTCCTCGCTGATCGTCACCCTCAATGCCTTGCGCGCCGCCCGCCCCGGACGCGATGATGCGGCCACGGAGCTGAACGCGCTGCACCTCACCCCTGCGGAGGCCCGCCCGTGACCGTTCTGCTCTACCTCATTCCCGCCGCCCTCGGCCTCGGCTTCCTCGGCCTTGCCGGCTTCCTGTGGAGCCTCAAGAGTGGCCAGTATGACGATCTGGACGGCGCCGCCGTGCGCATCCTTTCCGATGAGGACGTGAAGAGATGAGCCGCCTCGCGCAGGCGGGGAGCCCGCGTGCGGGCATGCTGGCCTGCATCTGCGACCCGCAGTTCGACCTGCCGGCCAATGACAACAGCCACGGGCGCCCCAACGCCGTGCCGCTGGCCCTCGGGTTCGCCTTCGCCGTCCTCGCCCAGACGCTCGCGTCCGGCATCCTGCCCATCGCCGGTGCCATGCTCGCGCCGCGGCCGGTGCTCGCCACCCTCCCCTTCGCGGCAATGATGCTGGGCGCCGCGCTCGCCTCCTTCCCGGCGTCCTTCCTGGGCGACGCCTTCGGGCGACGCACGGGCTTCGCCCTCGGAGCGTCGCTTGGCATTGCGGGCGGGGCGGTGCTTGCCCTCGGGCTCCTTCAGCGACAGTTCGCCTTCGCGTGCCTTGGCGCCCTGTGGCTCGGCATGGCGCAGGGCTTTTCCTTCTTCTACCGCCACGAGGCGGCGGCCTCCGCCGGCCGCCCGGCCGCCGCGACGGCCGGCGTGATGGCGGGCGGACTGCTCGCGGCGCTCGTTGGCCCGACGCTGGCGAGCTTCAGCGAGGCGCTGTTCTCGCCATTCCTGCTGGTCGGCTCGGCTGTGCTCGCCGCGCTCGCGCACACCGCCTCGCTCGGGGTTGCCGTGCGCCTCGCGCCCGACGCCCGGCCGTGGATCGACACCGGCGCGGCCGGCCCGCTGAAGGCCATCGTGGCGCCGACCCTGCTCGGGATGCTGGCGTGGTTCGGCATGAGCCTCGTCATGGCGAGCGCGCCGCTCGCCCTCATGGATTGTGGCGTGGCGGAAGGCGCCGTCTTCGGCTTCATCGCGCTCCATGTGGCGGCCATGTATGCTCCCGCCGTGCCGCTGGCGCTGCTGGGCCGCTACCTGAAGCCGCAGGCCGTCGCCGCAGGCGGCACGCTGCTTGTGCTCCTCGCCTATCCGCTCCAGCACACGGACGCCACAAGCCTCGTCACGGCGGCGCTCATTCTCGTCGGTGCCGGCTGGTCGGCGGCGACGGTCGGCTGCACGGCCTGGCTGCACCAGAGCGCGCGGCCGGGCCGCCTCGCCCTCGCGCTGCATGACGGCGCGCTGTTCTCCGCCGCCATCCTCGGTGCTGCGTTGGCGGGCCGTTTCTTCTGATCCCGAAAAGGAACGGCGCCGCGGGCTGGGCCGGCGGCGCCGTCTCGTTTATGGGACCGGAGTTCCGCGCCTCACAGGAAGCCGATGGAGAACCACGGCACCAGCGCCACCGCGATGAGGCCGACGAAGAGCGCCACCAGATAGCCGAGGATGGGCTTCATGCCCGCCACCGGGTCCACGCGGCCAATGGCGCAGGCAGCGTAATAGCCGACGCCGAAAGGCGGGGCGAAAAGGCCGATGCCCATGGCGAGGATGACCACCATGGCATAGTGCACCTCGTGGATGCCCACCGCTCGGGCGATGGGGAAGAGCAGCGGCCCGAACAGCACGATGGCCGGGATGCCCTCCAGCACGCTGCCGAGGATGATGAAGGCCACGATGGACACCGCCATGAAGGTCATGGCGCCGCCCGGCAACCCCGTCATGGCCGCCGCCAGCTCCCGCGAAAAGCCGGACTGGGTGAGGCCCCAGGCCATGCCCGTCGCCGTGCCGATGATGAGCAGGATGGCGCCGGAGAGGCTCGCCGTATCCACCAGCATCGGCATGAGCCGCCGGACGTCGAACTGCCGGTAGATGAGGATGCCGGCGGCGATGGCATAGACGATGCCGAGCGTGGACACCTCGGTCGCCGTGGCCACGCCCTCGATCACCGCCGCGCGGATGACGAAGGGCAGCGCGATCGCGGGGAAGGCGATCACGAAGCTGCGGAGGATCTCGCCGCCGGTCGCCCGCTTCACATGGTCGAGCTTCTCGCCCCGGTAGCGCCACCAGACGACGGCACAGAGCGTCACGGCCAGCACGATTCCCGGCACCATGCCGCCGGTGAACAGGGCGGAAATGGAGACGCCGGTGACCGAGCCGATGGTGATGAGCACGAGGCTCGGCGGGATGGTCTCGGTCTGCGCGCCGGTGGCGGAGAGCAGCGCCACGAGGTCGCCCTCCTTGGCGCCGCGCTGCTTCATCTCCGGGAACAGCACCGGCGCCACCGCCGCCATGTCGGCAGCCTTGGAACCGGAAATGCCGGAGACGAGGTACATGGCGCCCACCAGCACATAATGCAGGCCGCCCCGCACATGACCGAGCAGGCTGGCGAGGAAGCGCACCATGGCCTTCGCCATGCCCGTCATCTCGATGAGCGCACCGAGGAAGACGAACAGCGGCACCGAGAGCAGGATGAGATGGCTCATGCCCTCGTCCATACGCCCCACCAGCACCATCATCGGCGTGCGCGTGGTGAGCGCGAGATAGCCGAAGGTGGCAAGGCCGAAGGCAAAGGCGATGGGCACGCCGGCGAACACGCAGGCCGCCACCACGCCGACGAAGAAGATCAGCAGGTTGGCGTTGCCGAGCGGGCGCAGGAACGGTCCGAGCAGCCAGAAGGCGGCGATCACCGCCACCGTCGTGAGCAGCGCCACGCCGACCACTTTCAGATCCGTATGGCGCACGAGGCGCAGCACGGCGAAGGCGATCATCAGCCCGAGGCCGACGGGCAGCGCCGCCGCGCGCACGGCGTTGGGGATCTCCAGCGCCGGGGTGAGGATGAAGACCTCCTCCTCGGCATATTCCAGCGCATGGGGGAAGACGAGCAGGATGAAGGCGAGCGCCGCCGTCATGGCGAGCACGTCGAGGAAGGCACGCAGCCCCGGATTCACCTTGGCGGCTACCGCCGTCATGCGCATGTGCTCACCGCGCCGGAAGGCGACGACCGCCCCCAGCATGGCGAGCCAGAGAAAGAGGATGGAGGCGAGCTCGTCCGACCAGACGATGGGCGTGTGGAAGACGTAGCGCGCCACCACGCCCATGAACAGGACGATGATTTCCGCCGCCACGAGGATGGCGACGGGAATTTCGACGAGCGCGCCGAGCACGCGCTCAACCGCCAGCGCCGCAGCGCCGACGCGGCTCAGCGGAGGGGACGCCGCGGACGGCGTCCCTCCATGGCCGTGCAGGGAGGGGGCGCCGGCCATTTCGGTCACGACAGCTTGCCGACCGCGCCCTCGAGGATGCCCCAGGCTTCCTCGCCGTACTTGTTCTTCCACTCGGTGTAGAAGCCGGCCGCGCGCAGCTTCTCACGGAAGGGCGCCGGATCGGGCTTGTTGAACGCGAGGCCCTTGGCGGCGAGATCATCCTGCAGGCCGGCGTTGAGCTTGGCGACGTCCGCCCGCTCCTTCTCCGCCGCCGCGTTGATGTGCTTGGCGACGATGGTGCGGATGTTGTCCGGCAGGGCCTGCCAGGCGCGGCGGTTGGCGAGGAACCAGAAGCCGTCCCACATGTGGTTGGTGAGGGAGCAGTACTTCTGCACCTCGTAGAGCTTCGCCGTGGAGATGATGGCGAGGGGATTCTCCTGCCCGTCCACGATCTTGGTCTGGAGCGCCGAATAGACTTCCGCGAAGTTGATGGACGCCGGCGCCGAGCCGAACGCCTTGTACATGGAGGTCCACAGCGGGGAGACCGGCACGCGGATCTTGAAGCCTTCGAGGTCCTTGGCGGTCTCGATCGGCTTGGTGGAGGAGGTCGTCTGGCGGAAGCCGTTGTCCCAGATCTTGTCCATGGCCACGAGGCCGAACTTGCCGATCTGGCCGCGCACATACTCGCCGAGGGGGCCGTCCATGGCCTTCCACACGGTGGCATAGTCCGGGAAGGCGAAGCCGATGCCGCTCAGCGAGGCATTGGGCACGAGGGTGGAGAGGATCAGCGGCGACAGGGTGAAGAACTCGACGCCGCCGGAGCGCAGCTGGCTCAGAACGTCGGTGTCGGAGCCGAGCTGGCTCGAGGGGAAGACCTGGAGATCGAACTTGCCGCCCGTTTCCTGCTTGATCGCCGCGGCCATCTCGCGGGCGCGGATGTTCATCGGGTGCGTGTCGGGCAGGTTGTTGGCGTACTTGTAGGTGAACTCGGCCTGCTGGGCGCGGGCGATGAAGGGCGCGAAGACGGCACCCGAAACGGCGGTAGCCGCCGTGGCCTTCAACAAGGCGCGACGAGACACGGACATGAAGCGCTTCCTCCTCGATCGGTCTTTGAGACCTGTTTCCCCGAATGGGTCCAGTATATGGACCTCTTGATTACGTCACCAATATTGACCCACTTGTAGGATCTCAACAAGCTGTCTATCATCCTATGTACAGTCGTCAATCTCATCGACGGCGATAAATAAGAAAACGGTCCACAATGTGGATCACGGGAGCGAAACGTGGCCAAGACAAGCGGCGACCCCTCCGGGGGCGGCACGCAAAGCATTGAGCGCGCCATATCCCTGCTGCTTCTGGTTGGACGGGCCGGCACCGACGGCATCCGCCTGTCCGATCTCGTCACGCGTTCCGGCCTGCCCAAGCCGACGGCCCGGCGCGTGCTGCTCGCCCTCGTGCGCGCCGGACTGCTCGACCAGGACGACGTGACACGCCGGTATCATATCGGCCCGGAAACCTATGTTCTAGGAACATTGGCGAGCGAGCGCTTCGGCATCCATGCGCTCTCCCTCGACAGCCTTTCGCGCCTTGCGCAGGAGAGCGGCGATACCGCTTTCCTCTCCGTGCCGCGCGACGCCTCCGTGGTGTGCCTGCACCGCGAGGAAGGCCCCTTCCCCATCCGCACCCATGTGCTCAATGCGGGCGACCGCCACCCCATGGGCATCGGCGCCGGGAGCCTCGCCATCCTCGCCGCCCTGCCGGATGCGGAGATCGACCGCATCTTCGCCGCCAATGCGGACATCCTTGCCCGCGACTATCCCGCCTATTCGGAAGACCTGCTGCGCCGCTGCGTCGCGGATACCCGGAGCCGGGGCTATGCGCTCAATCCCGGCATCCTCATGCCCGGCTCGTGGGGCATCGGCCTGCCGGTCATGGGCCTCGACGGGACGCCCGTGGGCGCCCTGTCCATCGCCGCCATCGAAAGCCGCCTCGGCGAGGAGCGGCGGCGTGAACTCGTACCCCTGCTGCGCCGCGAGACGCAGGCCCTCGAGGCGGCGCTACGGCGCCCCTCTCCCCGCCAGGACACTCAGTCCCCTTCCCCCCGCGCCCGCATTGCCGCGCCGCGCACAGCCCTGAAGGTGAAGTCATGACCCGCGCCTGCATCGTGGGCTACGCCCACACCCCGTTCGGCAAGCTTGAAGATCCCGATACCGAGAGCCTGATGGCCCGCGTCTCGGGCGCGGCCCTGGAACATGCCGGCATCACGCCCGACAAGGTGGACGGCATCTTCGTCGGCGTCATGAACTCCGGCTTCCAGAAGCAGGATTTCCAGGGCGCCCTCGTCGCCATGGCCGACGAGCGGCTCGCCTATGTGCCGGCGATGCGCGTGGAAAACGCCTGCGCCACGGGATCGGCCGCCATCTATACGGCGCTCGACTTCATCGAGAGCGGGCGCGGGCGCATCGCCCTCGTGGTGGGCGCGGAGAAGATGACCGCCAAGCCCACGGCCGAGGTGGGTGACATCCTGCTCAATGCGTCCTACCGCAAGGAGGAGGCGGACATCGAGGGCGGCTTCGCCGGCCAGTTCGGCCGCATCGCCCAGAATTATTTCCAGCGCTATGGCGACCGCTCCGAGGAGCTGGCCATGATCGCCGCCAAGAACCATGCGAACGGCGTCGGCAATCCCTATGCCCAGATGCGCAAGGACCTCGGCTTCGACTTCTGCAACACGGTCTCGGAGAAGAACCCCCGTGTCGCCGGCCCGCTGCGCCGCACCGACTGCTCGCTCGTCTCCGACGGCGCCGCAGCGCTCGTGCTGGCGGATGAGGAGATCGCCCGTGACCTCTCGCGCGCCATCGCCTTCCGCGCCCGCACCCACCGCAACGACATCCTCGCCATGTCGCGCCGCGATCCCACGGCCTTCGAGGGCGGCCGCCGCGCCTGGGCGGGATCGCTCGCCGACGCGGAGATGACGCTGGACGATCTCGATTTCGTCGAGACCCACGACTGCTTCACCATCGCCGAGATGATCGAATACGAGATCATGGGTCTCGCCAAGCCCGGCGAGGGCTACAAGGTGGTCCGCGAAGGCATCACCCGCAAGGACGGGCGCCTGCCCGTGAACCCCTCCGGCGGCCTCAAGGCCAAGGGCCATCCCATCGGCGCCACGGGCGTGTCCATGCACGTGCTCTCCGCCATGCAGCTCCTGGGCGAGGCCGGCGACATGCAGGTGAAGGATGCGGCGGTCGCCGGCATCTTCAACATGGGCGGCGTCGCCGTCGCGAACTACTGCTCGATCCTGGAGCGGCTGAAGTGAGCGCCCCGGCCTCCGCGACGGCCGGCGCCCCCAAGGGGGGCGTCGCACCCGCCACAAAGCGGGTGATGAACCTCTCGCACATCCTGCGGCAGGCGGCTCGCCGCTTCCCGCAGGAAATCGGCTTCGTGCACGGCCCGCTCTCCGTCACCTGGGCGGAGATGGACGCGCGGGTGGACGCCATGGCCGTGGCGCTGGCGGGCAAAGGGCTCGGCAAGGGCGACCGCGTGCTCGTGCAGTCCAAGAACTGCCTCCAGATGTTCGAGAGCATGTTCGCCTGCTTCCGCATCGGCGCGGTGTGGGTGCCGACCAACTTCCGACAGACGCCGGACGAAGTGGCCTATCTGGCGCAGGCGTCCGGCGCCGTCGCCATGATCTGCCATGCCGACTTCCCGGACCACGAGCGCATCGTGCGGGAACAGGCGCCGGGCATCGCGACCGTCATCGGCATCGGCGATGCGCCGTTCGGCGAGGATTACGACGCCCTCGTCGCCGCCCATCTCGGCCGGAAGGGGCCGGTGGCGGATGTGGAGCATGACGATCCCTGCTGGTTCTTCTTCACCTCCGGTACCACCGGACGGCCGAAGGCGGCGGTGCTGACCCACGGCCAGATGGCCTTCGTCATCACCAACCATCTGTGCGACCTGATGCCCGGCACCACGCAGGCGGATGCCTCCCTCGTGGTGGCCCCTCTGTCCCACGGCGCCGGCATCCACCAACTGGTGCAGGCCGCCCGCGCGGTCAAGACCATCCTCCTGCCCTCCGAGCGCTTCGATGTGGCGGAGGCCTGGGGCCTGGTTGAAAAGTGGAAGGTCACCAACATCTTTACCGTGCCCACCATCACCAAGATGCTCGTGGAGCACCCGTCCGTCGACCAGTTCGACCATTCCTCGCTGCGCTACGTCATCTATGCCGGCGCGCCCATGTATCGCGAGGACCAGAAGCGGGCACTGGCCAAGCTCGGCAAGGTGCTGGTGCAGTATTTCGGCCTCGGCGAAGTCACGGGCAACATCACCGTGCTGCCCCCGGCCCTGCATGAGCCGGAGGACGGCCCGCACGTGAAGATCGGCACCTGCGGCTTCGAGCGCACGGGCATGCAGGTGCAGATCCAGGACGATCAGGGCCGGGAAGTGAACGCCTTCGAGACCGGCGAGATCTGCGTCTGCGGGCCGGCGGTGTTCGCGGGCTATTACGAGAATCCGGAAGCCAACGCCAAGTCGTTCCGCAACGGCTGGTTCCGCACCGGCGATCTCGGCCACATGGATGCGGAAGGCTTCGTCTACATCACCGGCCGGGCCTCGGACATGTACATTTCCGGCGGCTCGAACGTCTATCCGCGCGAGGTGGAGGAGAAGCTCCTCCAGCATCCCGCGCTGGTGGAGGTGGCCATTCTGGGCGTACCCGACCCCATGTGGGGCGAGGTGGGCGTCGCCGTCTGCGTCACCCGCGACGGGGCGCCGGTCAACGAGGCCGAGATCATCGCCTTTCTGGACGGCAAGGTCTCCCGCTACAAGCTGCCGAAGCGTGTCTTCTTCTGGGAGGCGCTGCCCAAGTCGGCCTATGGCAAGATCACCAAGAAGATGGTGCGCGAGGCGCTGGAGGAGCGCGGCCTGCTGCCCCTCGACAAGCCGCTGGAGCGCAGCGCATGAGCCCGCCCGGCGAGGTACCGGTCCGGCTTCTCCGCCACCCCGGACCCATGGCGGCCCGGCGGTGGGACAGCCTCTCCTGCGAGAAGGCCCGCGCCTTCCGCTTCTCGCTCATCCCCGGCCGCTCCCTCTATGAGGGCATCGTCAATGCCATGACCGCCGCCAAGGTCTCTGCGGCGGCGCTGACCCTCACCGGCGGCACCTTCGCGCGGGTGGACTACTGCCTCGCCGCCCCCCGGCCGGGTCGGCCGCAGGTGGCGGGCTATACGGACCCCGAGCGCATGGGCGGGCCCATCGGCCTCATCGGCGCCAGCGCGACGCTGGGGCTCGATGTGAACGGCGCCCCCATGGTGCATTGCCATGCCCTGTTGTCGGATGCCGAGGGCCAGCTCTTCGGCGGCCACATCATCCCGGACACCAGCATGGTGGGCGCGGTGCCGCCCGTGGTCTTCGCCCGCGCCTTTGAGGGCGAAGCCATCCGCCAGCGCTACGACCCCGAGACCATCATGTCGCTCTTCCACCCGGCCGACGACGGCCCCCATGCGGGAGACATCCATGCCGGCTGATCCTCAGGACACCCCCGCCTCAGATCCCCTCCTTCCCGAGAGCGGGCGCACCGGGCGCATCCTCTATGCCCGCGTGCGGCCGAACGAGGATCTCGTCCACACCATCGAAAAGCTGTGCCTCCAGCACGGCTTTTCGGACGCCGTGGTGCGGGGCAGCCTCGGCAGCCTGAGCCAGTGCTGCCTGGAGACCCACACCGGCGCCCGCATCGAGGTGCCCGGCCCGGCGGTGGAGATGCTCACCCTCATGGGCGAGGTGCGCAGCAACGGCGGGGCGCTGGAAGCCCGGCTCAGCGGCACGGTGGCGGACCCGCAGGGCCGCATCTTCGCCGGCCGCTTCGCGGCAGGGCGAAATCCCGTGTGCATCACCTTCGAGATCACCCTCGAGGAATGGCTGGCGGACGCCCGCGCCGCCTGATCCGTCCCGATCCCCACCAAGAAACGCGGCGAATGCCGCAGCGGGCTTCAGGCCCAAAGGGAGCAGACATGTCCAAGGAAAATGGCAGCGTGATCGTCACCGGCGGCGCGTCGGGCATCGGCCTCGCGCTCGTGGAGGCGCTTCTGACCGAAGGCTGGCGCGTGGTGGCTGCGGATGTCGTGGCCGAGAACATCGCCAGCGCACGCGAGAGCCTCGCCCGCTTCGGCAACCAGGTGCGCTTCGCGCAGATCGACGTGTCGGACGAAGCCGGCGTCAGCCACATGGTGGAGGAGATCGACGCCGAGTTCGGCCCGCTCTGGGGCGTCGTCAACTCCGCCGGCATCGGCAAGGACGTGCCGGTGTTCGAGACGTCCGTGGACTATTTCCGCAAGATCCTCGACGTGAATCTCATCGGCACCTTCCTCGTCGCCCGCGAGGGCGCGAAGGCCATGAAGGCGCACGGCGGCGGCTCCATCGTGAACATCGCGTCCGTGTCGGGCCTGCGCGGCAATCTCGGGCGCGCGGCCTATGGTTCGTCCAAGGCCGGCGTCGTCATGCTCACCCAGATCATGGCAGTGGAGCTGGCGCCGGAGAAGATCCGCGTCAATGCCATCGCGCCCGGCCCCATCGAGACGCCGCTGGTGAAGCGCATGCACACGGACGAGGCGCGCGCCGGCTGGATGAAGGAAGTGCCCATGCGCCGCTATGCGGACCCGAGCGAGGTCTCCGGCGCCATCTCCTTCCTGCTGGACGAACAGAAGTCGAGCTTCGTCACCGGCCAGACGCTGGCGGTGGACGGCGGCTTCATGGCCGGCGGCCTCATCGGGCTGTAAGTCACGCTGCGGGGACGGGGGGGGGCCGACGCTCGCCCTCACGCCGGATCGAGGGCGCGCAGACGCTCCGCGATCACCGCATCGCTCTCCGCCGCGAGAAAATCCGCCATGTGCTCGGCGGACATGGGGTGGGCGTAGAGGAAGCCCTGCGCCACCTCGCACCCCCGCGCCGCGAGGAAGCGGGCCTGGCCGATGGTCTCCACGCCTTCGGCCACCACCTGGAGGCCGAGATTGCGCCCCAGCTCGATCACCGAGCAGACGATGGCGGCATCGAAGCGGTCCGCCTCCACGTCCAGCACGAAGCTCTGGTCGATCTTCAGCGTGTCGATGGGCAATTGCTTGAGATGGCTCAGCGCCGCATAGCCGGTGCCGAAATCATCGAGCGCGATATGCATGCCGGCGCCGCAAATCTCGTCGAGGATCGGGCGCACATGGTCGGCCCGGCGCCCAAGGAAGACGGTCTCCGTGACCTCCACGTCGAAATGCTCGGCGCCCACCCGCGCCTCGTCGAACCGCTCGAGCAGGTGGCGGCCGACATCGGTGTGCGTGAACTGCGCCGGGGACAGGTTGAGGGCGATGCGCCCGAGCACCACCCCGCGATCCAGAAGCTGGCGCACATCCGCCGCCACGCGCTGGATCATGGCATCTCCCACCAGCACCGCCAGTTCCGGGTCCTGAAAGGCCGAGGCGAAGGCGGCGGGCGCGAGGAAGGCCTGCGGTCCGCGCCGCCAGCGCATGAGCGCCTCGAAGCCCACCACGCGCCCCGTCACCAGCGACACCTTCGGCTGGTAGAAGGGCACGATGGCGCGGCTGGAGGCGGCTTCCGTGAGCGCGGAATGCAGCGCCACGCGCTCCTGCATCGCCCAGCGCATCTGCGGCGCGTAGACCACCGCCCGGTTCCGCCCCTGACTCTTGGCGGCATAGAGGGCGAGATCGGCATTCTTCATCAGTTCGCCGGAGGTCTGCGTCTCGCCCATGCGCTCGGCAACCCCGACGCTGGCGCGGGCGATCAGCGAGCGGCCGCCGTACCAGATCGGCGCCCGCAGCCCGGCGATGAGCGTCTCGGCCATGTCGATGGCTTCGGGCAGCCGCACGCCGGCGAGAAGGACCACGAATTCGTCGCCGCCGAGCCGCGCGACGAAGCCGCGTCCGCCCACACGCTCCTCCACCTGCTGGCCGAGGCGCCGGGCGGTCTCCACCAGCAGCGCGTCGCCCGCATCATGGCCATAGGTGTCGTTGACGTCCTTGAGGCTGTCGAGATCCACCAGCAGCAGGCAGACGCTGTTGAAGGCGGCGCAGGCAGCCTCCAGGGAGAGCTGGAAGGCCGCGCGGTTGGACAGGCCCGTGAGGGCATCATGCAGCGCCGCCTGCCGCACCTTGTCCTCGGCCATGAGGCGGTCGGTGATGTCCATGAGGCCGGCGACCACCGCCGGCCGGCCGTTCACCTCCAGCATGGAGCCGCCGATGAGCGCAGTGCGGGCCGGTGCGTCGCCCTGCCCGATGCGCGCCTCGAAATTGGAGATTTCCCCCGTCCGGCGCAGGTTCTCCATCATCTGCTTCTGGACGTCGGGCTCCAGATGCAGGTCGCCGAGGGTCGTCGGGGCGTCCTCCGGACCCTGCTGGAAATAGCGCTGGCCCGCCTCGTTCATCCGCAGGATGCGGCCGCTCTCGATGTCCGCCACCACCATGGGGATGGGCGCCGCAAGGAAGGTCTTCTCCACCATCTCGTGGCTGCGGGCGGTGCTTGCGAGGGCGGCGCGCTCCGCCTCGATGGCACACCAGCTCAGGCGTGCCATCCGGTTGTCGCGAAGCACCAGCAGGATCAGCACCGCATTGAGCACCAGCACCCAGATGCCCATGGACAGCAGGCTGAGGGGATCGTCGGGATCGGTGGCGTAGGCGAGCAGCAGCAGCAGGCTGCCGACGGAGCCGTTGAGCACGCGCCAGCGGAACGAGACGGGCACCGCCAGATAGAAGATCACCGGCAGCACGAGGCTGATGGGCAGCGAGATGTTGCTTTTCAGATAGACGATCAGCGCGATGATGCTGCCCGTGAGCCATTGCCAGGCGACGATGAGCCGCTCCAGCCGCGGGAAGTCGGCCATGCGGGCGGCCCAGCGGAAGCTGGCCACGGTATAGGCGAGGAGGCTCAGGCGCAGCGCCAGCACCACCGGGAAGATCGGTTCGCCGATGATGCGCAGGTCATTGAGGAGCAGAAGGACGCCGGCGCCGAAGGCAACACCGAGCACCAGGCGGGCGTGGCGGACGGTTTCGGGGAAGCGCTGCCGCTGGAAGGCGGCTTCGTCCTCGACCCGTATGAACTCGCCGGTCATCGGCCGCAACCGAGACGCGCTCATCCCGACCCCTCATTCCATCCCGGGGCCCTCCGGCCGCCCCCTGTCTCCCTTCTATAGCGGTATTTGAGAAATGTCGCAGATTTCAGCGCCCTTGCGGACGCTTCGTCAGGTGGGCCTCAGCGCAGCTTGAGCGTTGCGAGGCCGAGAAGCGCGAGCACGACCGCGATGATCCAGAAACGGATCACCACCTGGCTCTCCGTCCAGCCCAGTTGCTCGAAATGGTGGTGGATGGGCGCCATCCGAAACACGCGCTTGCCGGTGAGGCGGAAGGAGATGACCTGCACGATCACCGACACCGCCTCCAGCACGAACAGGCCGCCGATGACGGCCAGCACGATCTCGTGCTTGGTGGCGACCGCGATGCTGCCCAGCAGGCCGCCCAGCGCCAGCGACCCTGTGTCGCCCATGAAGATCTGCGCCGGCGGGGCGTTGAACCACAGAAAGCCGAGGCCGGCGCCGATGATGGCGCCGCAGATCACCGCCAGTTCGCCCACGCCCGCCACATAGTGGATCTGCAGATAATCCGCGAAGACCACGTTGCCGGAGAGATACGAGATCATGCCGAAGGAGGCGGCGGCGATCATCACCGGCACGATGGCGAGGCCGTCGAGCCCGTCGGTGAGGTTCACCGCATTGCCCGCCGCAACGATGACGAAGGCCCCGAACACCACAAAGAACCAGCCGAGATCGAGCAGCAGGTCCTTGAAGAAGGGGAAGGCGACGGAGCTCGAAAGTCCCGCGCGGCCGGCATTGATCATGAGCACGACGGCGATGCCGGCGATCAGCGCCTCGATAGCGAGGCGCGCCTTACCCGAGAAGCCGGCGTGCGACTGGCGGGTCACCTTCAGATAGTCGTCATAGAAACCGATGAGCCCGAAGCCGGTGGTGACGAAGAGCACCACCCAGACATAGAGGTTCGACAGGTTGGCCCACAGCAGCGTCGCGACGATGAGGCCCGAGAAGATCATCAGCCCGCCCATGGTGGGCGTGCCCTTCTTGGTCAGCAGGTGCGACTGCGGCCCATCGGCGCGGATCGGCTGGCCCTTGCCCTGCTTCAGGCGCAGCGTGGAAATGATGCCCGGCCCGAACAGGAACACGAACAGCACGGCGGTGACGATGGCGCCGCCAGTGCGGAAGGTGATGTAACGGAAGACGTTGAAAGCCGGAAACGTATCGTGCAGCTGCGCGAGCCACTGGAGCATAGATCTATCCTTCGAGCAGCGCGTCGCCGGGCAAGCGGAAGCGTTCGGCGAGCGCCTTGACCAGCGGCCCCATGCGGCTGCCGTTCGAGCCCTTCACCATGAGGGTGTCGCCGGCCCGGATGGCCGCGGAAATCAGCGGTTCGAGGTGCGAGGCGTGCACCGCATAGCCGCCCTTGCGCGAGGAGGGCAAGACCTCCCACAGCGCATGCATCAGCGGGCCGGCACAGAACACCCGGTCGATCTTGCCCGCTTCCAGCGCCTCGGCCAGTTCGCGGTGATGCTGAGCGCCCTCGGTGCCCAGTTCCAGCATGTCGCCCAGAACGGCGATGCGCCGACCGCGCGGGCCGACCGGAGTCCGGCTCAGCACGTCGATGGCGGCGCGCATGGAGGCCGGATTGGCGTTGTAGCTCTCGTCCAGCAGCGTCGCGGTGCCGCCGGACACCGACAGCGAGACCGGCACGCCACGGCCCGGCGGCGGGCGCAGCCGCGCCAGCGCGACGGCGGCCAGCGCCAGATCCCCGCCCAGCAGGCGGACGGCGGCGAGCACGGCGAGCGCGTTCTGCACGATGTGGCGGCCCGGCATGCCGAGCTTGAAGGTGACCGGCGTCCCCAGCACGTCCGCCACCACCGTGGAGCAGGCCGGATGGAGCACCACGTCTTTCAGCCGCACCTCGCAGGCCGGGTCGGCGCCGAAGGAGACGATATTCTTGACGCCCTTGGCACGGGCCGAGGCGACGAGGCGGTCGAACAGCGGATTGTCGCGGTTGAGCACCGCCGTGCCGCCTGGCTCAAGGCCGTCGAAGATCTCCGCCTTGGCGTCGGCGATCTCCTCGATGCCGGAGAACTGGGCGATGTGTACCGCCTCCACCGTGGTGATGACCGCCACATGGGGCCGGACCATGCGCACCAGCGGCGTGATCTCGCCCGGATGGTTCATGCCCACCTCGAACACGCCATAGCGGGCCGAGCGGGGGAAGCGCGCCAGCGACAGCGGGACGCCCCAGTGATTGTTGTAGGACGCCGCCGAGGCGTGGGTCTCGCCATCGGCGGACAGCGCGATGCGCAGCGCCTCCTTGGTGGTGGTCTTCCCCACCGAGCCTGTGACCGCGACGATGCGCGCCTCCGAGCGGGCGCGGGCCGCCTTGCCGAGATCGGTCAGCGCGCCAAGCACGTCGGGCACCACCACGAGCGGGCCGTCCGGCAGGCCCTGTACGCGGTCGGCCGCCACCACGGCGAGCGACGCGCCGTTCTCCAGCGCCTTGGCGACATAGGCATGGCCGTCGCTGTTCTCACCGGTGATGGCGAAGAAGGCGTCGCCCGGCTCCAGCGTGCGGGTGTCGATGGAGATGCCGGTCACGTCCGCAAGAGTGCCGCGCGCGGTCCCGCCGGTGGCGGCAAGGATCTCTTCCGGCGTGTACAAAGCGCGGGTCGTCATGCGCCCACCTCTCCCAAGGCGGCGAGAACGGCCGCGGTGTCCGAGAACGGATACGTCCGGTCGCCTATGATTTGGCCCGTTTCGTGGCCTTTGCCGGCAACAAGCAGCACATCCCCAGCCCCCATCATGGCAACACCGGCCCGGATGGCCTCCTCGCGCGCACCGATCTCCAGAGCGCCGGGGGCGGCGGCGAGGATTTCGGCGCGGATGGCGGAGGGGTCTTCCGAGCGCGGATTATCGTCCGTCACGATGACGACATCGGCCTTGGCGGCGGCAATGGCGCCCATCAGCGGCCGCTTGCCCCGGTCGCGGTCGCCGCCGCAGCCGAACAGCGCGATCAGCCGGCCGGCAGTCGCCGCCCGCAGCGTGTCGAGCACGGTCTCCAGGGCTTCGGGCTTGTGGGCATAGTCCACGAAGACGGGACGGGCGGGATCATGGCCGATCCGCTCCAGCCGCCCCGGCACGCCTTTGAGATGCGGCAAGGCGGAGAGCGCGTCATCGAGCGGCACGCCACCTGCGGCAACGAGGCTTGCGGCGAGCAGCGCATTGTCCGCCTGGAAACGCCCGACCAGCGGCAGCAGGATCTCCGGGCGATCGGCGAAACGGATGCGCTGGCTGGTTCCCTCTGCCACCACCTCGGTCACCTTGAGGTCGCCTGTCGCGCCGATGGCGAAGGTCGGCAGGCCACGCGTGCGGGCGAAGGCCAGCGTCGTCGCGCCATAGGGCGCATCGAGCGCTGCGATGGCCGGCGCGCCGTCCGGCATCAATTCCGTGAACAGCCGCAGCTTGGCGTGGAAATAGGCCTCCACCGTCGGGTGATAGTCGAGATGGTCTCGCCCGAGATTGGTGAAGCCGCCGGCAGCCAGACGCACGCCCTCGAGCCGGCGCTGGTCGAGGCCGTGGGAAGAGGCCTCCAGCGCCATGTGGGTGATGCCCGCCCCGGCGAGGCGATCGAGCGTCGCGTGCAGGTCCACCGGATCAGGGGAAGTGAGTCCCCCGTAGCTGCTCTCGCCCGGCGCGATGAGGCCGAGCGTGCCCATGTAGGCGGCCGGAATACCGAGGTGGGCCCAGATCTGGCGGACGAACTCGGCCACCGAGGTCTTTCCCGCCGTGCCGGTCACCGCAACGATGGTTTGCGGCTGGCGGGGGTGCAGGCGGGCCGCGGCAAGTGCCAGCGAGCGGCGCACGTCGAGGGAGAAGACCAGCGGCACGTCCATGTCCGGCGGCGCGCCGGTGGGCTCCATCAGCACGGCGGCGGCGCCCTTGGCGAGCGCATCGGGAATGAAGCGGGCGCCGTCGGCCTTCGTTCCGGGCACGGCCACGAACAGCGTGCCCGGCCCCACCTTGCGGCTGTCGCTGGTGATCGCGGCAATCGGAACGCTGCCGCCCCGTTCAAGGCGCGCGTGCCCGGCGATCAGTGCGAGGAGATCCGCCATGGTGCCAGCCTCAAGCTCCCTCATGCGCACACCCGCCCCGAGGCGGGTGCCTGTCAGCGGCGATCCGCCACCTTCTGCCCGATGTCCCGCAGGAGCTGGTCCGCCGAGAGCGGCGCGCGGGGCGCCACGTTCAGCATCGGCGCGATGCGCTCCACGATCTTTCCGGCCACCGGTGCGGCATTCCAGCCGGAGGTGGCATAGCCATGGGTTTCCGGCGTCGGCTGCGGCTCATCCAGCATGACAAGCAGGAGATATTGCGGCCGGTCCATGGGGAAGACGGCGGTGAAGGAGGTGAGCAGCTTGTTCTTGGCATAGCGCCCGCCCACCACCTTCTCGGCGGTGCCGGTCTTGGCGCCCACGTTGTAGCCCACCATGTCGGCCTTCTTGCCCGAGCCCTTCTCCACATTGAGGCGCAGCAGGTAGCGCATCTTGTCGGAGGTCTCAGGCTTCAGCACGCGGGTCGCCACCTTCATGGCGTCGTCTTCCGTGCGCTTCAGGAAGGTGGGCGGGATGAGATAGCCGCCGTTCACCATGGAATTCACCGCCATCACCGCCTGGAGCGGGGCGACCGCAATGCCGTGGCCGAAAGCGATGGTGGCCGAGTTCAGCTCGCCCCAGCGCTTGGGCACGATGGGCTCGGCGCTCTCCGGCAGCTCGGTGCGCAGGCGGTCCATCTGGCCCATCTTCTTGAGAAAGGCCTTGTGGGCGTCCACGCCGAGGCTCAGTACCATCTTCGCTGTGCCGATGTTGGACGAATAGATGAAGATCTCCGGCAGGCTCAGCACCCGGCCTTCCGGATGGAAGTCATGGATGGCGAAGCGGCCGAAGGAGAGCGGCGCGCGGGCGTCGAAGGAGTTGCTGAGGGAGATCTTCCCCGAATCCAGCGCCATGGCGAAGGACAGGGACTTGAAGGTGGAGCCCATCTCGAACACGCCCGTGGTCAGGCGGTTGAGGTAGGCGTCGCTGCGCGGATCGCCATTGAGGTTGGGATCGAAGTCCGGCAGCGAGACCATGGCCACGATCTCGCCCGTGCGGACATTGGTGACGAGCCCCATGGCCGCCTTGGCCTTGAACTTCTCGCGGGCCTTCAGCAGTTCGTCGCGCAGCGTGTGCTGGACGCGCACGTCCATGGACAGCGCCACCGGCTCCTGCTGCCGGTCGGTGGCAAGGCCCGCCAGATGCAGCTCGGCGAGGCCGCGGCCGTCGATATACTTCTCGAGGCCGGCGATGCCCTGGTTGTCCACGTTCACGTTGCCGACCACGTGGGAGAAGGACGGGCCGTCCGGATAGATGCGCCGGTTCTCGCGCACGAAGCCGATGCCCGGGAAGCCGAGGCGATAGATGGCCCGCTGCTGGGCTGGCGTAATCTCGCGCTTCAGCCAGGCGAAGCCCTTCTTGGAGTTGAGGCGGTTGCGCACCTCGTTCACGTCGAGGTCGGGCAGCACCTTCAGCAGGCCTTCCAGCGTCTCGTCCGGATCGATGAGGCGCTTCGGCTCGGCGAAGAGCGAGGGGGACTTCACGTCGATGGCGATGATCTCGCCATTGCGGTCCACGATGTCCGGCCGGGCGGAAGCGACCGCCTCCGAGCCGCCGCCGCGCACGCCGTTCGGGTCGGACGTGACACCGAGGAAGGCGAGGCGCAGGGCGATGGCGAGGAAGACAAAGGAGAAAGCGGCGATGATGAGCTTGAGGCGCGCCCGCGTCACCGTTTCCTGATCGGCCCGGTCGAGGCCCAGCATGCCGCGCACGATGATGATCGAGGCGCGGTAGGTGAAGCGCACGAGCCCGATGATCCGCATCACGAACCAGCGGCACAGACGGTAGATGCGCAGCACCACCCAGCGGATCATGCCGTAGATGGTCATGAGGATGAAGCGGACCACCTGCCACAGCAGGTTGAGGATGAAGCGCCCCACCGAGCCGCCGGCGCGGCCCAGCACACTGCCCGTGGCGCTGCCGGCCCGGCCGAGGCCCTGCGCGGAGGTCTTGAGGAAAGCGGGCACCTTGAACGAGGGGATCATGTCTTAGGCCTCGTCAGTGCGTGCCAAGGAAGCCGGGCGGCAGGAGCGCGCCCAGCGCGGCGAAGGGGTTCTGCGGCGGCGGCGGCGGCGCGGCGGGCGCCTGCTGCGGCATCGCCTGCGCCACCGGCAGCGGGGCGGGTGCCTGCCGGGCGGCGGAGGGCACGCCAGAGCGGGGTGCGGCGGGCTTGGGCGTCGCGTTCGGAGCGGGATTGGAGGGCGAACGCAGCGCCGAGGCGGCGGGCGGGGCGGAGCTGCCCTGCGTCGCACGCTCGCCGGACGCGGGCTTCGGCGGAACGGACGAGGTGGTCAGCGGGGCATCCACCAGCGCCTCGATCATGCCGCCGATGCCGTCCGTGTTGCGGGCGGGCTTCTCGGGCAGATCGTCCAGCATGGAGATGTTGTCAGGGGCGAGCGGCTGCATGTCGAGGTGCCGCTGCACCAGCCCCTGCACATAGATGGGCGCCGTGCGGCGCGCCCATTCGGCGCGCAGGATCGAGATCTGATCCCGTTCGGTGCGAATCGCGGCACGCAGATGGGCGAGGCGTTCCGCCTCCGCCGTGGAAGCGTACTTGACCTTGTAAACCACACCAGCGGTCACGAGCAGCGCCAGAACCATCAACAGGTTGGCGATGCGAAACATCAGCTGCGTCTCCGCCCTCGGCGTTGTGACAGGTCGGCGGGCAGCAGGCCCGCCAGGTCCCCATCCGGATGCGCCGGGGCGTCCGTGCGTTCGGCCGCGCGAAGCTTCGCGGACCTTGCGCGCGGATTGCCTGCCACTTCGTCGGAGCCGGGCTCCACCGCCCCCTTGGCGACCAGCCGGAAGGAGGGAGCCGGCCCCTCCGCTTGCGGCATGTGGCGCGAGGCGGATGGTGCCTTGCTTCGGTGTGACAGAAAATTCTTAACGATCCTGTCTTCCAGCGAGTGAAAGGTGACGACCACCAGCCGGCCACCCGGCTTCAGCACCCGCTCTGCGGCCGCGAGGGCCCCGACAAGCTCCTGCAATTCCTCATTCACCGCGATGCGCAGCGCCTGGAAGGTGCGGGTCGCGGGATGCATTTCGCCGGGCTTCGCCCACACCACTTTCGAGACGATGTCGGCAAGCTGGGTCGTGCGGGTAATGGGCGATTCAGCGCGTGCATTAACGATGGCCCGGGCGATCTGGCGAGAGAAACGCTCCTCGCCGAGCGTCCAGATGACGTGGGCGAGTTCCACCTCGTCGAGGTCCGCCACGAGATCGGCGGCGGAGGGCCCGTCATTGGCCATGCGCATGTCGAGCGGGCCGTCGCGGCGGAAGGAGAAGCCCCGGTCCGCCTCGTCGAGCTGCATGGAGGAGACGCCGATGTCGAGCACCACGCCGTCGAGCGGGGCTGCGCCCAGATCCTGGGCCACCTGATCGAGATGGGAGAAGCGCTCGTGCACGAGCGTCAGCCGGCCGCCGGTCTCCTCGACCAGCGCCTGACCGCCGGCAATGGCGGTGGGATCGCGGTCGATGGCGATGACGCGGCCGTTGGCCGCTTCAAGAATGGCGCGGGTGTAACCGCCCGCGCCGAAGGTGCCGTCCAGACAGGTGCCGGCATCCTTCGGCGCGAGGTGAGCGAGAACCTCGGCGAGCATCACCGGAAGATGACGGGCCGGTCCGCCAGCGGCGTCGGTGGGCCCGACCCCGCGGCCCGTCTTCATCCCGAGATGCTCCCCTCGTTCCCGGAGCCGGATCCGAGGGAGCGGCGGAGTTGCCGCACCTTCTCGCGGGCCTCTGCGAGATGGGCGCGGAACCGCTCCGGCTCCCAGATCCGGAACTTGTGGCCAAGCCCCACGAACGTCACCTGATCGGCGATGGCCGCGTGGGTCTTGAGGCTTTCCGTCAGGACGACCCGGCCCTCCGGATCGATCCGCAACATTTCCGTCGTGCCATAGAGCGCCGCCGCCAGTTCCTCCCGCGCTTCCGAATAGGGCGGATAGCGGGCGATGAGGGCTTCGATCTCGGCCATCAGGCTGGTGCCGCCCGCGTCCAGCGCCGGTTCGGCGAGGCTCGGATGGCAGTGCAGAAGGTCGGTGCCATCCTTGGCCAGAACGGTGCGGTAAGGCGCGGGGATGGAAACCCGGCCCTTGGCGTCCAGGCGCATCGTGTAGGTGGACACGAAGCGGTCCATGTCGCCCGCACCCCCCAGCGATCGGATGACGCCCCATCGGCGGATTTGATCCGCTGCCTCGACGCGGCCGGAGGCGTGGCGGAACACGCCGGCCTCCGGATGGGCTGATTTGGGTTAACATGGGAGGATATGGGCGTCAATGGAATCGCGCGGGCAAAGCCTGTCTGCACGCGGGTTCGCGCCCGGTGATGCCGGTGAAAACGGGTTGGGGACAGGTCGCGGGCGTGGCCGCATTCTTTAAGGATGCATTAACCTTAATCGCGGCTTAATTTTCAGCACATGATCGGTGCTGATCGCACCGCGCGGGGCGCAAGCCTCGGTCGTCCTCGCACGGCGCACGCAAGCCCCGCGCAGGGATGGTGGTTCGGGATCATGGTTAAAGCGTTGTTGCGTACCGCGTTGTTGCCCTGTGGCGTTTCCGGACGTCCGAGGGTCTTGGGGACGGGGGTTCCGTGTCGTTGGTAGGGATGATCGGCGGTGCCGGGCTGGGCTTTGCCCTCGGCGGCCCGCTCGGAGGACTGCTTGGTGGCCTCGCCGGCCACGTGGTGCAGCGCCTTCTCGCCCCCGCTCCGAAACCTGCCGCCTTCTCCATCGCCCTCATCGCACTCTGCGCCAAGATGGCGAAAGCCGATGGCGTGGTGGTGCCGCTGGAAGTCGCCGCGTTCCGTGAAGTCTTCGACATTCCTCCCGAGGAACTTGCAGGAGTGGCTCGCGTGTTCGACCTTGCCAGCCAGGATACCGCAGGCTTCGAAGCCTACGCCCGCCAGATCGGCGTCCTCTTCGCCGACGAGCCGCAGACCCGCGAGGATCTGCTGGATGCCCTCTTCCACGTGGCCAAGGCCGACCATGCGCTGCATCCGAGCGAGCTCGGCTTCATGCACAAGGTGGCCGGGCTGCTCGGCTTCGATGATGTGGCCTATGCCCGCATCGAGGCTCGCCACGTCCACCGGCCGGACGACCCTTATGCGGTGCTCGACCTGCCCCATGACGCCTCGAACGCGGCAGTGAAGACGCGCTACCGGCTACTGGTGCGCGAGCATCATCCGGACCGCCTCCAGGCCCGCGGCCTGCCGCCGGCGGCGATCAAGCTCGCCAATGACCGGGTGGCTGCGCTAAATGCGGCCTACGCCCGGATCATGGAACAACGGGAGACACGGTGAGCCCCGAGCCTCTGCCCTTCGCCCCCGACAGCGAACTCGTCAGCCTTCTTGCCCCCTCCCCCAACCACGGGGAGCGCCGCGCCGCCATCGACATGCTGGTGCTGCACTATACCGGCATGCAGAGTGCGCAGGCCGCCATCGACCTCCTGCGCAGCGCCACCGCCGAGGTCTCCTGCCACTATGTGGTGCTGGAGGACGGCGGCATCGTGCAGATGGTGCCGGAAGCGCGCCGCGCCTGGCACGCGGGCGTCTCGTCCTGGGAAGGGCAGCCCGACACCAATTCCCGCTCCATCGGCATCGAAATCGTCAATCCCGGCCACGGGCAGGGCTATCCGGACTTCCCCGACCGCCAGATGCGTTCCGTGGCCGCGCTCTGCCGCGAGATCGTCGAGCGGCACGTCATCCGGGCCGACCGCGTACTCGCCCATTCCGACGTCGCTCCCGGCCGCAAGCAGGACCCCGGCGAGAAATTCCCGTGGGAGTTCCTCCACCACGCCGGTGTCGGCCATTATGTGCATGAGGCGCCCAAGGGCGGCGGCCGCTTCCTGATGATGGGGGACAGCGGCCAGCCTATCGCCGCGCTCCAGGCCATGCTCGCCCTCTATGGCTACGGCATCGAGGTAACGGGCCTCTATGACGAGGCCACCCGCGATGTGGTGATGGCCTTCCAGCGCCATTTCCGCCGCTCGCAGGTGGACGGGGTGGCCGACGGCTCCACCATCCTCACCCTGCGCAATCTGATCGGCGGACGCCCGGCGGACGGGGATGCCGGGCACGACCACCATCATGACCATGATCACGGCGGCTGCGCCCACAGCTGAGGCCGGCTGTTATCGCCTCAAGGCTTGAGCGCGACGACCTCGCCGTCTTCCTTCGTGAAGCTGTCGGGCTTGCGCTCCAGAAGATCGAGCACCCGCTCGGATGGCCGGCACAGGCGCGTGCCGAGCGGTGTAACCACGATGGGCCGGTTGACCAGGATCGGATGCGCCACCATGGCCGCGAGCAGATCCGCCTCGCTCACCTCCGGCACCAGCAGCCCGAGTTCGGCGGCGGGCGTGCCCTTCTCCCGCAGGATGTCGCGGGCGGTCCCGCCCATGGCGCTGATGAGACCCTTGAGCTGGTCCTGCGTCCAGCCGGTCTTCAGATACTCAACTACGGTCGGCGCATAGCCCGCCGCGCGGATCATCGCCAGCGTGTTGCGGGACGTCCCGCAGGCGGGGTTGTGATAGATGGTGACAGGAAAATCGCTCATGGTGCTGCCAACCTCCCAGGCATCCTGCATCCCCTGACGCACAGCCGAAATCTCATCGAGCGTGACCTATGGCACAGCCGGCCCGATCCTGCTGAACCTACCCTCATCCGTGCGCCAGAAAACGGCGCGTTCCGGCGAGGAGCAAGGACCGATGATTGCCTCATATCGCAAGGCGCTGGCCGTTGCCGCATTGGCGGCGGCCGCGATCTGCACGGCCGCGGCATCCGCCGAGGCCGCCTGCCTGAATCCCGACACCCTCAACATCAGCAGCGCATGGCGGCGGCGCACCGCCAACGCAGACAACCAGACGCTGCGCGACGCTTATGCCAACGACACCTGCACCTGGATCGCCGCGCCCCATGAGGGCGGTCACAGGCCGGCATGTGCCGCGGGCACGCTGCACGTCACGGTGTCGAACGGCGTGCGGACCTGCCATGTGTTCCGCAAGCAGAACACGCCCGCCTGCCGGAATATGGATTATTTCCCGGCGACCTGCCTCTAGGCCGACAGCCCACCGGTATTCACCCTCCAAGCCTTGACGCCCGGCCCGCGAACGCCCATTGGGAGGCGACCAGCCGGCCGGGCGGCCGCGGTGCCTTGTGCATCGAGGAAAGTCCGGGCTCCACGGAGACACGGTGCCGGATAACGTCCGGCGGGGGCGACCCTAGGGAAAGTGCCACAGAAATCAGACCGCCCGCGCGTGCGCGGGTAAGGGTGAAACGGTGGGGTAAGAGCCCACCGCGCGACCGGCAACGGAAGCGGCACGGCAAACCCCACCGGGAGCAAGGTCGAATAGGGACGGCACGGGCGCGCAAGCGCCCAATCCGGTCTTCGGATCGTCGTCCGGGTTGACTGCCAGAGGCGCCGGGTAACCGGCGTCCCAGAGGAATGGCCGCCACGTGGGAGAAATCCCGCCATACAGAACCCGGCTTACAGGCCGGCTGGTGCTCACCCCTTAACCCTGCCTGCATTCCGTGCATGGAAACGGCCCGCTTTCGCCAAGGCGGCGCTTCCCTCCGCCGGCGCGGCCGCTATCTTCCCCAGCGTGGTGGGTGCCGTCGCCCAGTTTCCCGCAGGGGTCTTCCATGATTTCTCGTCGCTCGTGCCTGGCCGGCCTCGCCGGGCTCGCCCTTCCCGCCGTGTCGCGCACCGGATGGGCGCAGACCGCTCCGGCGCCGGCCGCAGCGCCCGCAGGGCTGCCCATGAACGGCCGCCTGACCCATCTCGCCTATTCCGACCAGGGCGGGCATCCGGACGGCGTTCAGGTGATGGTGAGCCGCAAGACGCTCTATGTGGGCCACATGTTCTCGAACGGCTTCACCGTGATGGACGTGGCGGACCCGACCAAGCCCACGCCGATCCAGTTCGTGGCCGCGCCGGCCAACACGCGCACCCATCACCTTCAGACCAATGGCGACCTGATGCTGCTCGCCTGCGGCGCGGACATCCCGACCATCGGCAAGTACAATCCGGGCCTGTCCTATTACCAGCAGTCCTTCGGCGGCAGCATGGCCGGCAAGGCGGACTTCGCCGCCGGCGTGAAGATCTATGACACCTCCAAGCCCGCCGCCCCGCGCGAGATCGGCTTCCTCAACATCCCCGGCATCGGCGTGAACCGCCTGTGGTATGCGGGCGGGCGCTACGCCTACATCTCCGCCCATATGGACGGCTTCACCGACCACATCCTGGTCATTGCCGACATCAACGATCCCACCAAGCCGGAGATCGTCGGCAAGTGGTGGATCCCCGGCATGTGGAAGGAAGGTGGCGAGACGCCGAGCTGGAGCGGCAAGCGCGTCGCCCTGCATCACATGATCGTCGCCGGAGACACGGGTTACGCGGCCTGGCGCGACGGCGGCTTCACCATTCTCGACCTGACGGACAAGACCAAGCCCAAGCTCGTCTCGCACGTGAACACCGCCCCGCCCTATCCGGGCGGCACGCACACCCCGCTGCCCCTGCCCGGCCGCAAGCTCGCGGTGATCGCGGACGAAAGCTCCAGCCTCAACTGCGCCAAGGGCCTCAGCTACACGTGGATCTATGACGTGCGGGCGCCGCAGAACCCGGTGTCCATCTCCTCCCTGCCGACGCCGAAGGAGGAGAATTTCTGCCGGACGGGCGAGAATTTCGGCCCTCATAACCTGCATGAGAACCGGCCGGAGACCTTCCAGAGCGAAGAGCTGATCTTCGCCACCTATCACAATGCGGGCCTGCGGGTGTTCGACATCCGCGATGCCTATGCCCCGCGCGAGGTCGCCCGCTTCGTGCCCCCGCCGCCCAAGCGCATCCTCGATCCGCGCCCCGGCAATGCGCTGGCGCCGCAGACCTGCGATGTGAACGTGCAGACCGATGGCATCATCTACCTCAGCGACTGGAACGCCGGCCTGCACGTCCTGCGCTACGAGGGCTGAAGACTGCGGGGCGGTCGAGCCGCCCCGCTTGCCGCTTCAGATGAAACTCAGCGCCAGCCGAGCGCCGGCGCGACGTGCTTCAGGATCGCCTCGATCACGTGGGCGTTGTAGTCGACGCCCAGTTGGTTCGGCACGGTGAGGAGCAGGGTATCGGCCTCGGCGATCGCCTCGTCCTTGCGCAGTTCCTCGATCAGCACGTCGGGCGTCGCGGCATAGCTGCGGCCGAAGATGGCGCGGGTCTTCTCGTCCAGAAAGCCGATCTGGTCGGCGCTTTCATTGCCCCGGCCGAAATAGGCGCGGTCCCGCTCGTCCACCAGCGCGAAGATGCTGCGGCTCACCGACACGCGCGGCTCGCGGTCATGGCCCGCCGCCTTCCAGGCGTCCCGATAGACGCGGATCTGCTTGGCCTGCTGGATGTGGAAGGGCTCGCCCGTCTCGTCATCCTTCAGCGTCGAGCTTTGCAGGTTCATGCCCCGCTCCGCCGCCCAGACGGCGGTGGCGTTGGAGCCCGCGCCCCACCAGATACGCTCGCGCAGGCCTTCCGAATAAGGCTCAAGGCGCAGCAGGCCGGGCGGATTGGGGAACATGGGGCGCGGATTGGGCTTCGCGAAGCCTTCCCCCTTCAGGACGTCCAGCAGCACCTCGGCATGGCGCCGGCCCATGTCCGCATCGCTTTGTCCCTCGGCCGGCTGGTAGCCGAAATAGCGCCAGCCATCGATCACCTGCTCCGGCGAGCCCCGGCTGATGCCGAGCTGGAGGCGGCCTCCGGCGATGAGGTCCGCCGCCCCGGCATCCTCCGCCATGTAGAGCGGATTCTCATAGCGCATGTCGATGACGGCGGTGCCGATCTCGATGCGGCTGGTCCTGGCCCCCACCGCTGCCAGCAGCGGGAAGGGCGACGCCAGCTGGCGCGCGAAATGGTGGACACGGAAATAGGCGCCGTCCGCGCCCAGTTCCTCCGCCGCCACCGCAAGGTCGATGGATTGCAGCAGCGCATCGCCCGCCGAGCGGGTTCCGGAATTGGGCGAGGGCGTCCAGTGGCCGAACGAGAGAAAACCGATCTTCTTCAAGGGTCACACGGGGATTTCGTGAAAGTTGGCCGGACGCTACGCCCCAAAGCGCGGCAGCGCCACTCACGCGCTCGTAAAGGCTGCCATGCCGCAGGCGCGCGGTCCTTAATCCGCCGTCAACCAAGTCCGCCCCATGGTGTCCGGCAGTTTCCGCCGGAGTGTTTTCGAGATGATGTCGCGCGCCGACCGCACCGTGCTGAGCGAGTGGTGGTGGACGGTGGACCGCCTGCTGCTCGGCAGCCTGCTGGTCCTGATGATGGTGGGCATCGTCCTGTGCCTCGCCGCCTCCCCGCCGGTCGCCGCGCGCCTCGGCATCAACGATCCCTTCCACTTCGTGGACCGGCAGATCTTCTTCCTGCTGCCGGCCATCGGCGTGCTGTTCGGCACGTCCTTCCTCCAGCCGCGCACCATCCGGCGCATCTGCGTGGTGGTGTTCGCGGTCTTCCTGGTACTGCTGTTCGCTACGCTGGTGATCGGCCCGGAGGTGAAGGGCGCCCGGCGCTGGCTGAACCTTGCCGGCATCACCGTGCAGCCCTCCGAATTCCTGAAACCCGCTTTCGTGGTGCTGGCCGCCTGGCTGTTCTCCGAAAGCGGCAAGCGGCCGGAAATGCCGGCCCAGTTCCTCGCCGTGGTGCTGCTCGGCTCCGTGCTGCTGCCCCTCGTGATGCAGCCGGACTTCGGCCAGACCACCCTCATCTGCCTCGTCTGGGGCGCCCTGTTTTTCCTCGCGGGCCTCAGGTGGATCTGGATGGTGGGCCTCGGCGGCGTCGGCGCGGCGGGCCTCTTCCTCGCCTATAAATTCGTGCCGCACGTGACCAAGCGCATCGACCGCTTCCTCGATCCGGCGAGCGGCGACACCTATCAGGTGGATACAGCGCTGGAGAGCTTCCGCCATGGCGGGTGGCTGGGACAGGGACCGGGCGAGGGCACGGTGAAGCGCATCCTCCCCGACGGCCACACGGACTTCGTGTTTTCCGTGGCGGCGGAGGAGTTCGGCATCATCCTGTGCCTCATCCTGCTGGCCTTGTTCGCCTTCATCATCCTGCGCAGCCTGAACCGGGCCGTGAAGGAGCAGGACCCCTTCTCCCGCTTCGCCGCCACCGGCCTTGCCATGCTGTTTGGCCTTCAGGCCTGCATCAACATGGCGGTGAACGTGCACCTGATGCCCGCCAAGGGCATGACCCTGCCCTTCATCTCCTACGGCGGCTCATCGCTCATCTCCATCGCCTTCGGCATGGGCATGCTGCTGGCCTTCTGCCGCGCCAAGCCCGGCGCCTCGGCGATGGCGGCGCTGAGCGAGCCCATGTCGCTCCCCAAGGGCGCTGTGCTCGCCACCCCCATCGACCCGACGCACGCCGAAGACCACGCCGGCGGCCCCACGGCGGTGCCGGCGTGAGCAAGCTCGTCCTCCTCGCCGCCGGCGGCACCGGCGGCCATCTCTTCCCCGCCGAGGCGCTGGCCGCCGCGCTGGCCGCACGCGGCTTCACCATCGACCTTGCGACCGATTCCCGCGCCGCCCGCTATGCCGGCCACTTCCCGGCGCGCGAACTCCACGTGCTCTCCGCCGACACGGTGCGCGGGCGCTCGCCCGTGGCGCTTGCGAAGACCGCCTTGGCACTCGGTGGCGGCTTCCTTTCGGCGTTAATGCTGCTCCGGCGCATCAAGCCTGCCGTGGTGGTGGGCTTCGGCGGTTATCCCACCGTGCCGCCGTTGATGGCCGCCAGCCTCACTGGCGTCCCGAGCCTCGTGCATGAGGCGAACGGCGTGATGGGCCGCGCCAACCGCCTGCTGGCGAGCCGTGTGAAGGCCATCGCCACCGGCTTTCCCGGCATTCTCGACAGCGACCCGGCCCTCAAGGCCAAGGCGGTCTGGACTGGAAATCCTCTGCGCCCCGCCGTGCTGGAAGTAACCCGCATCCCCTATGCGCCGCCCACGGCCGAGGGGCCGCTGAACCTCCTGGTGTTCGGCGGCAGCCAGGGCGCGCGGGTGATGTCCGACATCGTGCCGGAGGGGCTTGCCCAACTCGACCCGGCGCTGCGCCCCCGCCTCAGGATCGTGCAGCAGGCCCGCGCGGAAGACCTCGACCGCGTGCAGGGCACCTATGCGCAAGCCGGCATCACCGCCGAGGTGGCGCCCTTCTTCAATGATCTGCCCGCCCGCATGGCGGCGGCCCAGCTTGTCATCTCGCGCTCCGGCGCCTCCACGGTGGCCGAGCTCTCCGCCCTTGGCCGGCCAAGCCTTCTCGTGCCGCTGCCTGGCGCCATCGACCAGGATCAGGCCGCCAATGCCAAGGCGCTCGCCGCCACCGGCGGGGCGCTGCCCATCCCGCAGGCCGAGTTCACGCCCGAGCGCGTGGCGCGGGAGATCACGCGGCTTGCCGCCGCGCCCCAGACATTGACGCAGATGGCCGATGCGGCCAGAAGCGCGGGCGTGCTCGACGCCGCCGACCGGCTGGCGGATCTCGTCGCGCGCCTCGCCGGCTCGCCCTCGGCCTGATCAGACCTTTCGCGGCACCGCGCCCGGCGGCGCCGCCCGCAAACTGGACGACACCGCTATGAAGCTTCCCGAGGCCCTCGGCTCCATTCATTTCGTCGGCATCGGCGGCATCGGCATGAGCGGCATCGCGGAGGTGCTGAACAACCTTGGCTATACGGTGCAGGGCTCGGACGTGGCGGAGAACGCCAATGTGAAGCGCCTGCGCGAGAACGGCATCGCCGTGACCGTGGGCCACAAGGCGGAGAATATCGACGGCGCCGAGGTGGTGGTCGTCTCCTCCGCCATCAAGCGCGACAATCCCGAGCTGCTGGCCGCCCGCGCGAAGCGCCTGCCGGTGGTGCGCCGGGCCGAGATGCTGGCCGAGCTGATGCGCCTCAAGAGCTGCGTCGCCATCGCCGGCACCCATGGCAAGACCACCACGACCTCGCTGGTGGCGACCCTCTTGGACAAGGGCGGTTTCGACCCCACCGTCATCAATGGCGGCATCATCAATGCCTATGGCACCAACGCCCGCCTCGGCGCCGGCGACTGGATGGTGGTGGAAGCGGACGAGAGCGACGGCACCTTCCTGAAGCTGCCGGCGGAAGTCGCCATCATCACCAATATCGACCCCGAGCACCTCGACCACTTCAAGACCTTCGACAAGGTGCAGGAAGCCTTCCGCACCTTTGTGGAGAACGTGCCCTTCTACGGCTTCGCCGTGATGTGCATCGACCATCCGGTGGTGCAGGCCCTCGTCGGCCGTATCGAGGACCGGCGCATCATCACCTATGGCGAGAACCCGCAGGCGGACGTGCGCCTCGTGGATGTGGACCTGCGCGGCGGCATTACCCGCTTCGGCGTGGTGTTCCGCGATCGCGCCGGCACCGCCGAGCACCGCATCGACGGGCTGAAGCTGCCCATGCCCGGCAAGCACAATGCACTGAACGCCACCGCCGCCATTGCGGTGGCCCGCGAGCTGCGCGTGCCGGATGACCGCATCATCGAGGCCATCGGCGGCTTCGGCGGCGTGAAGCGGCGCTTCACCCGCACCGGCGAGTGGAAGGGCGCGACCATCTTCGACGATTACGGCCACCATCCGGTGGAGATTTCCGCCGTGCTGCGCGCCGCCCGCGCCGCCACGGAGGGACAGGTGATCGCCGTGGTGCAGCCCCACCGCTACACCCGCCTCGCCTCGCTGTTCGATGAATTCTGCACCTGCTTCAACGACGCCGACCATGTGATCGTCGCCCCCGTCTATGCGGCGGGCGAGAGCCCGGTGCCGGGCGCCGACAGCGAACATCTGGTGCAGGGCCTACGCGCCCGCGGCCACCGCTCGGTGACGGCGCTGAAGGGGCCGGAGGAGTTGGCCGGCCTCGTCGCCGGCCTCGCCAAGCCCGGCGACTTTGTCATCTGCCTCGGCGCCGGCACCATCACCCAATGGGCCTATGCCCTGCCGGGCGAACTGGAGAAGCTGGGCTGAGGAGCCTTGCCCCGAGCATGACAAAGTCATACGCGCCGCTATGATTGGTCCCGAAAGGGGATATCCCATGCGGAGCAGCAAGCCGATCACGGTCACGCTCGGCGATATGGCGCCCCGGGTGGAAGCCCTGCGCCGCGCCGGACATTATGCCTCGACCAGTGAAGTGCTGCGCGCGGGCGTCCGCGCTCTCGAGCGCGAGCAGGAGGCGCTCGACGCTTATATGCGGGAGCACGTCCGCCAAGCCCTCGAAGACCCCCGTCCCAGTGTTGATGCGGACGAGGTGTTCGATCGGCTGAAAGCGCTTCACCAGAGGTCCGAGAAGGCCGATGGGCGTGAGCCTTAAGGTCACGTTCAGGCCAAGAGCCGCCGAAGACTTGGAGCGGCTCTATATCTTCATTCGGGACGCGGCGGACGCCGGCCCGGACATCGCCATCCGCTTCGTTCTCAGCATTCAGGAGCAATGTGCGCGTCTGGCAGACATGCCGGAACGCGCGCCCCTGCGCCCGGAGGTCGGGGAGGACGTCCGGGTTCTGAGCATGAAGCGGCGCATCTCCATCGCCTATCGTGTGCGCCGGACGGAGGTGGAGATTCTCGGCATCTTCTACCGAGGCCAAGTGCTGGATCTGGATCCGCCAGGCGAGAAATAGGCGATGCACCGGAGAGCGGGGCTCGGTGACCGGCCCGCCTCATCCCCTTTGCCCGCTAAGCACAGGCGGCCAGCAAAGGGTACGGTTGCGTTGCGGGAGGGGACGGGCTAGGCATCCCCCCATCCACCGGTCGAGCCTCGGAGACGCCCATGAGCCGCAACCTTCAGGTGGCAGCCGCAAGCGTCTTGATCGGGGTCATCGTCCTGGCCCTCAAAGGCGCGGCCTATTGGGTCACCGGCTCCATCGCCCTTCTGTCCGACGCGCTGGAAAGCATCATCAATGTCGCGGCCTCGCTCGCGGCCTTCTTCGCGCTCCAGATCAGCGGCCGGCCGGCCGACGACAACCACCCCTACGGGCATCACAAGGCCGAGTATTTCTCGGCCGTGCTGGAAGGCGTGCTGATCGTCGTCGCCTCCCTCTCCATCCTGCGGGAGGCCTATTACGGCTTCCTCGAGCCGCATCTCCCCGAGCAGCCGCTGAACGGCATGCTGCTGAACGGCGCCGCCACCATCATCAACGCCGTGTGGTGCGTGGTGCTGCTGCGCATCGGCAAGGCCCGCCGCTCGCCCGCCCTCATTGCCGACGGCAAGCACCTCATGACCGACGTGGTCACGTCGGTCGGCGTGCTTATCGGCTTCGTGCTGGTGCCGGTCACGGGATGGCCGCAGCTCGATCCCATCCTCGCGGGCCTCGTCGCCATCAACATCCTCTGGACCGGCTGGGGCCTGATGCGGGAGTCCGTGGGCGGCCTCATGGATGCCGCTCCGCCGCCGGACGTGGTGGGCCGCATCCGCGAACTCGTCTCCACCCATGCCGCCGGCGCCATCGAGGCGCACGACCTGCGCACCCGCCATGCCGGCCGCATGACCTTCGTGGAATTCCACCTCGTGGTGCCCGGCGACATGACGGTCGCCGCCGCCCACGTGATCTGCGACCGCATCGAGCGGGCGCTGGAGGAGGAGATGGACGACACCATCATCACCATCCATGTGGAGCCCGAAGGAGAGGCCAAGCATCGGGGCGTGGTGGTGCTCTGAGGGATCGGAAGCCGCGCGGCCACGCCCCGCATTGGCAGCCGGCGCGGGAGCCGCTAAAGCCCCGCGCATGACAACGCCCGCCTTTCCCGATCTCGTGCCCGCCCTTGCCGCCGCGCTTCCGGAGCTGCGAGGCAAGCTCACCGCCAATGCCCCCATCGCCGATGTGACCTGGTTCCGCGTCGGCGGACCGGCGCAGGTGCTGTTCCAGCCGGCGGACGAGGCGGACCTCGCCTATGCGCTGGCGCACCTGCCGGCGGAGATCCCGGTCACGGTCATCGGCCTCGGCTCCAACCTCATCGTGCGCGACGGCGGGGTGCCCGGCATGGTGATCCGGCTGGGGCGAGGCTTCACCGACATTGCGGTGGACGGCACCACAATCGTCGCGGGCGCGGGCGTGCCGGACGTGAAGGTGGCGCGGGCGGCGGCGGATGCAGGGCTCGCAGGCCTTGCCTTCCTGCGCGGCATTCCCGGCGCCATCGGCGGCGCCTTGCGGATGAACGGCGGCGCCTATGGCGGCGAGACCAAGGATGCGCTGATGTCCGCCCGCGCCGTGGATCGTGCCGGGCGCATCCATATCCTCTCCCTGGACGACATGGGCTTCACCTATCGCCACAGCGCCGCGCCGGAAGACTTCATCTTCACGCAGGCGACCTTCCGGGGCACGCCCGGCGAGGTGGCGGAGATTCAGGCGGAGATGGAGCGCATCACCTCCTCCCGCGAGGCGACCCAGCCCATCAAGAGCCGCACCGGCGGCTCCACCTTCAAGAACCCGCCGGGCCATAAGGCTTGGCAATTGGTGGACGCCGCCGGCTGCCGGGGCCTCGTCCTGGGTCGCGCGCAGGTGTCGGAGATGCACACCAACTTCCTCATCAATCTCGGCTGCGCCACCGCCGCCGAGATCGAAGGCCTCGGCGAGGAAGTCCGCCGCCGGGTGCTGGAAACCAGCGGCGTAACGCTGGAGTGGGAAATCAAACGGATCGGCCTTCCGGCCTGACACTCGCGGCTCTGCGCCCGGGTCAGACACGCCCCGTCCCCGCCACGTCTCAGCCTCACGCCCGCCCTTAGGAAATTACACACCGCCCTGAGGTTAACTGTGCCGATGCGGGCGCCCGTGCGGGGCGCACCGCGGGCGTAGGTCGGGAGTTCGGGCGAGATGGCGAAGCATGTGGCTGTGCTGATGGGCGGATGGTCTCCGGAACGGGAGGTCTCGCTCCGGTCCGGCGCCGGCTGCGCCAAGGCGCTGGAAGAGGTCGGCTACCGCGTCACCCGCGTGGATGTGGACCGCGACGTGGCCGAGGTGCTCGCCCGCCTCAAGCCGGACGTGGCGCTGAACCTGCTGCACGGTTGCCCCGGCGAGGACGGGACCATCCAGGGCATCCTCGAAATCCTGCGCATTCCCTATTCCCATTCCGGCGTGCTCGCCTCCGCGCTCGCCATGGACAAGGCCCGCGCCAAGGTGGTGATGGCGGCGGCCGGCATTCCCGTGCCCGGCGGCCATCTCGTCACGCGGGCCGAGGCGGCGAAGGGCCACGTCCTGCCCCCGCCTTATGTGCTCAAGCCCAATACCGGCGGCTCCAGCGTCGGCGTCTTCATCGTCAAGGAAGACCAGCCGCATCCGCCGCAGGAGCTGTTCCGCGCCGACTGGACGTTCGGCGAATCACTGATGGCCGAGCCCTTCATCAAGGGCCTCGAACTCACCTGCGGCGTGATGGGCGACCGCGCGCTGGACGTGATCGAGGTGGAAGCTGTGCACGGCTTCTACGATTATGAATCCAAATACGCCGCCGGCGGCTCCCGCCACATCCTTCCGGCGCGCGTTTTACCCCAAATTTACCAACAGGTCCGGATGCTGGCCCTTGAAGCGCACCGCGCGCTCGGCTGCCGGGGGATCTCCCGTGCTGACTTCCGCTATGACGACACCCTTCCCGATGGAAAGGGGCTCGTGTGCCTGGAGGTCAACACACAGCCCGGCATGACCGAGACGTCTCTGGTGCCGGACATGGCGGCCCATGCGGGCATTTCCTTCGGCGAGCTTGTGACATGGATGGTCGAGGACGCGACGCTGGATCGCTGAGGCAGGAGGCCCCGATGGCCAACCCCAGCCCGGCCCGGCCGCGCCCGGCCGGCGAACCCACCCAGACCCGCCGCCCGGCCCCGCCGCAGGCGGCTGCGGCGCGGCGCCACAAGCCGCGCCCCATCAGCGACTTCCGGCCGCCCAGCCGGCTCTCCCTGCTGCTGCACCGGCTCTCGGTGCGCATGGGTGCCTCCAGCATCGGGCGGCGCAGCGGCGGCGTGCTGGCCTGGCTGGTGATCGGCGGCTTCGTCGCCTACGGCACCGTGCTCGGCGGCCATGTGGAGGAAGCCCGCTCCCTCGCGGTGGACGTGGGCGACCTTGCCGCCAACGTGGCCGGCTTCCGCATCAAGCAGGTGGACCTCTCCGGCCAGAACCACGTCACCCCCGCCGAGATCCTGGCGGCGGCCGGCATCAAGCAGACCACCTCGCTGCTGCTGGTGGACGCCGATGCCACCCGCCAGAAGCTGGAGGAGATGCCGTGGATCGCCAGCGCCACCGTGCGCAAGCTCTATCCCGACAAGATCCAGATCGCGGTGGTGGAGCGTCAGGCCTATGCCCTCTGGCAGGTGAATGGCGAGCTCAAGGTCATCGCTCGCGACGGCACCCCCATCGCCCCCTATTCGGATGATCCGCGCTACATCAGCCTGCCCATCGTGGTGGGCGAGGGCGCACAGAAGCAGGTGCAGGACATCGTCGATGCCCTCGGCCGCGTGCCGGCGGTGCGTGACCAGGTGCGCGCCTCCATTCTGGTCGCCGGCCGGCGCTGGACGCTGAAGCTGCGCAACGGCATCGACGTGCGCCTGCCCGAACAGGGGCTCGACGGCGCCCTCACCGAACTCGCCGATCTCGATCGCGACAAGAAACTGCTCACCCGCGACATCACAATCGTGGACCTGCGGCTGCCCGACCGGGTCGTCGTCCGCCTGTCCGACGCTGCCGCAGATGCCCGGATGCAGATGCTCAAAGCCCGTGCCAAGGCCAAGAAGGTAGGCGCCACATGAGGTCTCGCCTCGCTCAGGGCTTCGCCCCGAAGATGCGCCCGCTGCCGCCCAAGAAGAGCGGCATCGTCGGCGTGCTGGATATCGGCACCAGCAAGATCGTGTGCATGATCGCCCGCCTGAAGCCGCGACCGGCCTCCGACGTGCTGCGCCGGCGCACCCACTCCATCGACGTGCTCGGCATCGGCCACACCCGCGCCCATGGCGTGAAGGGCGGCGCGGTGGTGGACATGGCCCGCGCCGAGGCCGCCATCCGGCAGGCGGTGGACATGGCCGAGCGCGCCTCGGGCGTGCAGATCGCCTCGGTGATCCTCGGCGTCTCCGGCGCGCGCCTGTCCTCGCAGCATTACGAGGCGCAGGTGCGCATCACCGCCTCGGCGGTGGAGGAATTCGACATCCGCCGCGTGCTGGAAGCCGCCTCCACTTATGCGGTGGGCGACGGCCGCGCGGTGATGCACGCTCTGCCCGTGGGCTACACGCTCGACAGCCGGCGCGGCATCGGCGAGCCGTGCGGCATGCTGGGCAAGGAGCTCGGCGTCGACATGCATGTGGTGACGGGCGACCTCACCTCACTGAAGAATCTCGTGCTGTGCGTGGAGCGCTGCCATCTCGGCATCGAGGCCATGGTGGCCGCGCCGTATGCGGCGGCGCTCTCCTCACTCACCGACGACGAGATGGAACTCGGCGTCACGCTCATCGACATGGGCGCCGGCACCACCACCTTCTCGGTAGTCTCGGGCGGCCACTGCATCCATGTGGACGGCATCGCGGTTGGCGGCCAGCACATCACCAATGACGTGGCGCGCGGCCTGCCGGCCCGCCTCGCCGACGCCGAGCGCCTGAAGGCGCTGCACGGCGCGGTGGTCGCGGTCTCCTCCGACGAGCACGACATGCTGACCATCCCGCCGCTTTCGGGCGACGAGCGGGACCAGCCCAACCTCGTGCCGAAGTCGCGTCTGGTGACGATTGTGAAACCACGCGCGGAAGAAATCGTGGAACTGATTCGCGATCGCCTGAAGGCCTCCGGCCACGTAGGCGACGCGGCGCGCCGCCTCGTGCTCACGGGCGGGGCCGCGCAGCTCCAGGGCCTGCCGGACCTCATGGCCCGCGTCATCGGCCCACAGGTGCGAATCGGCCGCCCGCTTGGGGTTTCCCGCCTGCCGGAAGCGGCGCGAGGCACGGCCTTTGCCGTGGCGGCGGGCCTGCTCGTCTATCCGCAGGTGGCGGGCCTCGAACATTTCGAGCCGCGGCGGCGTCAAGCCGTCGGGGCGGAGAGCGGCTCTTATTTCGGCCGCGTTGGTCAATGGCTGCGTGACAGCTTTTAGAGATGGTTAACCGTGAGCCGCTTAACTAGGGGCAGACCACGGATTCGGAACCGTCGGGACGGCGCTTCGGGCGCAACGGAGTGAGGACATGTCGATCAACCTTCAGATGCCCGACATTCGGGAGTTGCGGCCCAGGATCACGGTGTTTGGATGCGGCGGTGCCGGTGGCAACGCGGTGAACAACATGATCAGCGCCGGCCTGTCCGGCGTGGAGTTCGTGGTTGCGAACACCGATGCCCAGGCGCTCTCGCTCTCCAAGGCCGACCGGCTCGTCCAGATGGGCGTCGCCGTCACCGAAGGCCTCGGCGCCGGTTCGCAGCCGGAAGTCGGCCGCGCCGCCGCCGAAGAAGTCATTGACGAGATCCGCGACCACCTGTCCGGCTCGCACATGGTGTTCATCACCGCCGGCATGGGCGGTGGCACCGGCACCGGCGCTGCCCCCGTGGTGGCCCGCGCCGCCCGCGAGCTCGGCATCCTGACCGTCGGCGTCGTGACCAAGCCCTTCCACTTCGAGGGCCAGCGCCGCATGCGCGTCGCCGAGCACGGCATCAACGAGCTGCAGAAGACGGTCGACACGCTGATCGTCATCCCGAACCAGAACCTGTTCCGGGTGGCCAACGAGAAGACCACCTTCGCCGACGCCTTCGCCATGGCGGACCAGGTGCTCTATTCCGGCGTCGCCTGCATCACCGACCTCATGGTGAAGGAAGGCCTCATCAACCTCGACTTCGCCGACGTCCGCGCCGTGATGCGCGACATGGGCAAGGCGATGATGGGCACTGGCGAGGCTTCGGGCGACAAGCGCGCCCTCCAGGCGGCGGAAGCCGCCATCGCCAACCCGCTGCTGGACGAAATCTCCATGCGCGGCGCTGGCGGCCTGCTCATCTCCATCACCGGCGGCAACGACATGACGCTGTTCGAGGTGGACGAGGCGGCGACCCGCATCCGCGAGGAAGTGGATCCCGACGCCAACATCATCCTCGGCGCGACCTTCGACCAGTCGCTGGACGGCATCATCCGCGTGTCGGTGGTTGCCACCGGGATCGACCCGGCGGTGGTTCCCGAGCAGATCCAGACCAGCACGACGCTGGGCGAGTTCCAGGGCCGCAAGATGTCCAACGCCGGCCGTGCCGCCGTGGAGCAGGCCCGCGAGGCCCAGATCCGCAGCGCGGTGGCTTCCATCTCCGCCGAGGACCTGATGGACCTCGAGCCGGCGGCCCCGCCCGCCCCGCCGGTGGCCCAGCAGCCGCTGCCCCAGCCGACCGCCTATCGTGAGCCTGCCCCGCAGCAGGCTCCGGCGCCCCAGCCGGCGCCCCGGCAGTCCTTTCCCGAGCGCACCACCCAGCCGGCGCAGGTGGTGGACGAAGTGACCATCCGCGCCGCCACGCCGAAGCCCTCCTTCTTCGTGGAGCCCGAGCAGCCCCCGGCGCCCCCGCCGGTGGTCGAGGACGAGTTCGCGCCTTACATCCCGCCGCAGACCCAGCGTCCGCGTGCGCCCCGGATGCCCCGCGTGGATGAACTCCCCGTGCCGGCGCAGAACCAGATCCGCGCCCAACGCGGCGAGGCTCCGGTGGAGCAGAAGCGCATGACGCTGCTCCAGCGCCTTGCCAGCGTCGGCGGCCTCGGCCGTAGCCATGACGAGCCGGAAGCGCCTCCGGCCCGCCGCGAGCAGCCGAGCATGCGGGCTCCCGAGCCCCGTGGCGCCGATCCCCGCATGGGCGGCCGTCCCGGCGATCCTGTCTCCGAATTCGCCAAGCGCCCGGCCACCCGGCCGCAGGCGGAAGTGCCCAGCCGTCAGGCGCCCCAGCAGGGCCATGACGACGACCAGCTGGACATCCCGGCCTTCCTGCGCCGTCAGGCGAACTGAGCCAAGAGACGACCCCGGCAGGCGATGGGCCCCGCTCATCGCCTCCGGAGACCACGGTACCTGAACGATTCAAGGCGCGGATGCCTGTCATCCCAGCGCCTTGGCAAGAGGTCCGCCGCGACGCCGGCTTTGTCCGAATCTGCGCCGCGACGCACCCGGGGCGAACAGCCCCGGAGGGACACGACCTTCCGAATCCGGTCCCTTCCGTTGTAACAAACCTGATGCGCCCGGCGGCAACGTCGGGCGCAACTTTTTGATAATCATAAGGAATTTGGCAACCATCCACCGTAACAGGCGGTAAGCAAGCGTGATTTGTGGCAGCGCACCCCTGCGACTAGGGTGCAGCCCATCCGAAGCGATCACGCGCCGCGCCCAGTGCAGACTGTGAGCATGGCGAAACTGGCGCCGCAGGATGTTGGTTGAGGGGCGAAGTGATGGCAGGGCGGACTGCCAGCGCCTTCGAGACGGATGGGTAGAAGATGCAGACCACTCTGGCCGATACGGTGATGCTCACGGGCGTCGGAGTCCACGGCGGCATCGAAGCCCGTCTCCAGATCCATCCCGCATCTCCCGACACCGGCATCGTCTTCCAGCGCACCTTCTCGGATCAGGCTCCTCGCAAGATTTCCGTTTCCCGCCAGTCGGTGCAGGCCACCGACCTTGCGACCGTGCTCGGTGACAAGACCGGCATTCTCGTTTCCACCGTCGAGCACATGCTCTCGGCGCTTTCGGGCCTCGGCATCGACAATGCGCTGATCGAGATCGACGGCCCCGAGGTTCCGATCCTCGATGGCAGCGCCGCTCCCATCGTCGCCGCCATCGACGCAGTCGGCACGGTGAAGCAGAAGGCCCGCCGCAAGTTCCTCAAGGTGCTGAAGCCGGTCCGGGTCGAGAACGGCGCCTCCTTCGGCGAGCTGCGTCCCTATGACGCCGGCTTCCGCCTCGAAGTCGAGATCGAGTTCGATCACCAGCGCATCGGCCGCCAGCGCTTCGCGGCGACCATGACGCCCTCCGTCTTCCGCCGTGAACTCGCCTTCGCCCGCACCTTCGGCTTCCTGAAGGATGTGGAACGCCTGCGGTCCGCCGGTTATGCCCGCGGCGCCTCGCTGGAGAATACCGTCTGCCTCGCGGACGACGGCATCCTGAACGACGGCGGCCTGCGCGCCAGCGACGAGTTCGTCCGCCACAAGGCGCTGGACGCGCTGGGCGACCTCGCCCTCGCCGGCCTGCCGCTGCTCGGCCGCTATTCGTCCTTCCGGGGCGGCCACAAGCTGAACTTCCAGGTGGTGGACGCCCTGCTCGCCGACCGCACCGCCTATGCGGTGGTGGAAGCCCCCGAGATGGGCCGCCGCGACGCCGCCGAGATCGTGTTCGGCCAGCCCGTCGCCGCCTACGCGCCGGAGCGCTGAGCCTGGGTTGCCGGCCAATCAGGCCGGCGTCAGGTGGAAGCCATCGCCTTCCGCCGCAACCTTCTGAAATCCTGTGATGTGCCCGCCCGCGACGGTCCAGCCTTCGCGGGCGGCTTGCGTCAGGGCTTCTCGCCGGGAGGCGGCGGCCAGCGGTGGATCGAGATCATAGATCACGCCCACATCGGGATCCGGCGCCTGCACCTCCCCCACATGCAGCACGTCGCCCCAGATGAGCAGTCCCTCCCCCTCGCCGGCGACGAGGTAGCCCGTATGGCCGGGCGTGTGCCCCGGTAGCGGCAGGGCCGTGATGCCCTGCAGCACGTCGCCCGGAGAGATGCCTCGCACCCGGTCGCCATAGGCCTCGAGCACCGCAGCCGTCACATCGAAGCCGCCCCGGCGCGCCGGCGGCGTGCGCGCGCGTGCCGCATCGGACGTGAAGAAGGCAAGTTCCGCATCGGGCACAAGGATCTCGGCCCGCGGGAAATAGGCGGCACCGTCCGCGACGAGGCCGAGGGCGTGATCGCCATGGAGATGCGTGATGAGCACCCGCGCGATCTCATCCGGAGCCACACCCTCGCCCGCCAGCGCCTGACGGGCATGGCCGAAGTTCGCGCCCCAGGCGGGGCCCGTGCCCGCGTCCACCAGCATGGCGCCGGAGGTGCCGCGCAGCAGGAAGCAGTTGACGTCCACCGCCACCGTGGGCTGCCCCTCGCGCAACGGGAGGCCAGCGCGTGCCCGCGCCGCCGCAGCCTCGCCAGCCGGATGGGTCAGGACGTCGCCGGGGGCGGAGAAGAAGCCGTCCCGCAGCGGGGTGACGGTGTACGCGCCGAACCGGCGGGAAACGCTGGACATGGCAAACTCGGGGTAAATGGACCTCGCCCGATCATGCCCCACCGCGCTCGCCGGGCCACCGGCCCCCGGTTGCAGGCTTGCCGCCAGTCCACAGCCGCGATATTTCCACTGCCTGACACGACGTTTGCGGTCTGTTCACGACCGGCCGCCACAATGCCGGCGGAAAGCGCCTTTAGCGCCGGAAGCGGTGACCCCTTTGCGCCAGCGTAGGCGTGCGCCTTCAACGGGATCTGAACGTATGCGCCTTTTCATTGACGCGGCTGTGTTTCGCGCCGGGACGTCCCGCGCTGCGGCTCTGCTGGGAGTTGTCCTCGTTTCCGCCACGCTGGCGGGCTGCGCCAATGACAAGGATGTCATGGCGCCCGACGAGCCGGCCGAGAAGATCTACAACGAAGGCCTGACGCTGCTGAACAAGGGTGACCTCGACGGCGCCGCCAAGCGCTTCGAGGACATCGACAAGACGCATCCTTATTCCGAGTGGGCCCGCAAGGCCCTGCTCATGGACACCTATGTCTATTACGAAGCCGGCAAGTACGACGACGCCATCTCGGCCGGCAAGCGCTACCTCGCCCTGCATCCGGGCTCGCAGGACGCGCCCTACGTCTCCTATCTCGTCGCCTCCTCGCTGTATGACAGCATTCCGGACATCAGCCGCGACCAGCGCCGCACCCGCCAGGCGCTCGACGCGCTGGACGACGTGATTCGCAAGTATCCCAACACCGAGTATGCGGCCGGCGCCAAGCGCAAGGTCGAGGTGGCCCGCGACCAGCTCGCCGGCAAGGAGATGCTGATCGGCCGCTACTATCTGGAGCAGCGCAACTACACGGGCGCGATCAACCGCTTCAAGGTGGTCATCACCCAGTACCAGACCACCCGCCAGACCGAGGAAGCCCTCTTCCGCATCACGGAAGCCTATATGGCGCTCGGCATCGTCAACGAGGCCCAGACCGCCGCCGCCGTTCTGGGCTACAACTATCCAGACAGCCAGTGGTATAAGGACGCCTTCAAGCTGGTCCAGTCCAAGGGTCTCCTGCCGCAGGAGAACAAGGCGTCCTGGATCAGTCAGGCCTTCAAGAAGTTGGGCGTCGGCTGACCTGCCATGATCTCGTCCCTCTCGATCCGGGACATCGTTCTTATCGAGAGGCTTGATCTCGCCCTGAACGGCGGGCTCACCGTCCTCACGGGCGAAACGGGCGCGGGCAAATCCATCCTGCTGGATGCGCTGTCCCTCGCTCTGGGCGGGCGGGGCGACGGCTCGCTGGTCCGCCATGGCGCGGACAAGGGCCAGATCACCGCCGTCTTCGACATCGCCCTCGACCATCCCGCCCGCGCCCTGCTTCAGGGCGCCGACATCGCCGACGAAGGCGAGGTCGTCGTGCGCCGGGTGCAGATGGCCGACGGGCGCACCCGCGCCACCATCAACGAACAGCCGGTCTCGGTGCAGACCCTGCGCGCGCTGGGCGCACTGCTGGTGGAGCTGCACGGCCAGCATGACGACCGCGCACTGGTGGACCCCGCGACCCACCGCGCCCTTCTGGACGCCTTCGGCGGCCTTGGCGCCGACGTGCGCAAGGTCTCCGAACTCTGGCGCGCCTGGCGCGCCGTGCTGGCGGATGCCGATGCCGAGCGCGCCCGTCTGGAAGCCGCCGCGCGGGAAGCCGACTACATCCGCCACGCGGTAGACGAACTCGCCAAGCTCGCGCCCGAGGAGGGCGAGGAAACCGCCCTCTCCGAGCGGCGCACCTTCATGATGCGGTCCGAGAAGATCGCCGGCGATCTTTCCGAAGCGCTGGATGCGGTGGGCGGCCATGGCTCACCCGTGCCGACCCTCGCCGCCGCCGTGCGCCGTCTGGAGCGGCGGGCGGGCGAATCGCAGGATCTCGTGCAGCCGGCGGTGGAGGCCATCGACATCGCGCTCGACGCGCTGGAGACCGCCCGCGCGCATCTGGAAGCCGCGCTCTCCGCCACCGCCTTCAACCCGCGCGAACTGGAGCAGATCGAGGAGCGGCTGTTCGCTTTGCGCGCGGCCGCCCGCAAGTATGGCGGAGCGGTGGACGATCTGCCGAAGGTGCAGGCGAAGTTCGAGGCGGACCTTGCCGCACTCGACCGTAGCGCCGCCACCCTCGCCGGCCTTGAGGAGCGCACCGCCGCCGCCGAGGCCGCCTATCGCGCCGCCGCCGCAAAGCTCGCCCAGCGCCGGGCCAAGGCCGCCGCCAGCCTCGACAAGGCGGTGGACGCCGAACTGCCGCCGCTGAAGCTGGAGCGCGCGCATTTCACCGCCCGCATCGACAGCGACCCGGCGCAGGCGGGGCCTGAAGGCTATGACCGGGTGGAATTCTGGGTGCAGACCAACCCCGGCACCCGCCCCGGCCCGATGATGAAGGTGGCCTCGGGCGGCGAGCTTTCCCGCTTTCTGCTGGCGCTCAAGGTGGTACTGGCCGATCGCGGCTCGGCCCCCACCCTGATCTTCGACGAGATCGACAGTGGCGTCGGCGGCGCGGTGGCCGCAGCCATCGGCCAGCGCCTCGCGCGGCTGGCGGGCAAGGTCCAGGTGCTGGCGGTGACGCACGCCCCGCAGGTGGCCGCGCGTGCCGGCCAGCATCTGCTCATCTCCAAGGCGAGCGCGCCGGGGGCCAAGAAGGACGCGCCGGTGACCACCCGCGTCGCCCCCCTCACCGACGAGCACCGCCGCGAGGAAATTGCCCGCATGCTCGCTGGCGCCACCGTCACCGCCGAAGCCCGCGCCGCCGCCGAGCGGCTGCTGGGGGCGGAGGGTTAGGCGCCCTCAGCCGGCGATCAGGCCGTCCCAGCCCTGCATGGTGAGGCGGGCGACCGCTTCCAGATCGTCCCGCGTGGCGCCGTCCCGCGCCTGAATGGACATGCCGGCCTGCACCGACACCAGCAGGCGGGCCAGTGCAGCAAGGTCTACGGAGGCCGGAATTTCGCCCTCTGCCACGGCCCGGGAGAGCCGCGCCTCCAGAAACCGACATCCGGCGGCACGCGCTTGGCGGACCATGTCTCCAAGCTCCGCATGGCCCTCGCTGCCCACCGCCGAGAGCGCCACCATGCAGCCGAGCGGCTCCTGACGGCCGCAGAAGGCCGTCAGGGCGGCGGCGGAATCCATCAGATAGGCAGCGACCGCAGCGCGGGCCGTGGGCGCCGCCCGGAAATTCCCCCAGACCCAATCCTCATATCGCCTCTGGTAACAGGCCAGCGCCTCCGCATACAGCGCCTCCTTGGAGCCGAAGGCCGCGTAAAGGCTCGGCGATCCGATCCCCATGGCCTGCGTGAGGTCGGCGATGGAGGTGGCGGCAAATCCCTTCTGCCAGAACAGCCGCATCGCCGCCGTCAGAGCCGCGTCGCGATCAAAGGCCCGCGGCCGGCCACGCCCCCGCCCCGGCGCGGCGGAGGTGGGTGAAGGGGTGTCGTCCGAATTCTGCATCGATCGATAAATAAATGCCTTGACCACGTGCCGCAACCGCCCTAGCCATTTATGTATCGATTGATACAAAAATGGTGGTGACATGAGTGAACTCGCCGGAAAGCGCGCCCTTGTGACGGGTGCCTCACGGGGAATCGGCGCTGCGATCGCCCTGGCGCTTGCTGAGAAAGGAGCGGATGTGGCGATCACCTACGAGCGATCCGCCGACAAGGCCGCCGAGGTGGTGCGTGCCATCGAGGCCAAGGGGCGGCGCGGCATCGCTTTGCAGGCCGACAGTGCAGATCCCGCCGCCGTGAAGCGCTCGGTGGATGATGCAGCGGCCGCGCTCGGCGGGCTCGACATCCTCGTGAACAATGCGGGCATCGCCCGTGGCGGCGCGCTGGCGGACATGAGCCTTGCGGACATCGACGCCCTGTTGAACGTGAATGTGCGCGCCGTGGTGCTCGCCTCGCAGGCGGCGCTCGGCCATCTCAAGGAGGGCGGGCGCATCATCTCGATCGGCTCGTGCCTCGCGGAGCGCGTGCCCTTCGGGGGCGTCACCGTCTATTCCGCCACCAAATCCGCCCTGCTGGCCCTTACCCGCGGGCTGGCGCGCGAACTGGGGCCCAGCGGCATCACCGTGAACCTCGTACATCCAGGCTCCACCGACACGGACATGAACCCAGCCGACGGCGAGCTGGCGGAGGGACAGCGGGCGCTCACGCCGCTCGGCCGCTTCGGCCGCCCGGAGGACGTGGCCGCCGCAGTCGCCTTCCTGGCGAGCCCCGCCGCCGGCCAGATCACCGGCACCGGTCTCGTCGTAGACGGTGGCATCAACGCCTGACCTGGCGCCTGGGGGCAGTTGCGAGGATGGGCACCCATCCTCGCCGGCCCTGCATCACACGCTGCTGCGCATCAGCCCGCCATCCACCTTGATGTTCTGCCCCGTGATGTAGCCCGCGCCCTCGGAGGCTAGGAAGGCGATGGTGGCGGCGATTTCTTCCGACTTGCCGTAGCGGCCCAGCGGCACGCTGGCGCGGCGTTCCTCGGTGGCGGGGAGGCTGTCGATCCAGCCGGGCAGCACATTGTTCATGCGCACATTATGGGGCGCGTACTGGTCCGCGAACAGCTTGGTGTAGGCGGCAAGCCCGGCGCGGAACACTGCCGAGGTGGGGAAGTTGGCCGCCGGCTCGAAGGCCCAGGCGGTGGAGATGTTGATGATCGCCCCGCCCTTCTGGTCCGCCATGATAGGGGCGATGAGGCGCGTGGGGCGGATGACGTTCATGAGATAGACGTCGAGGCCCGTGTGCCACTGCGCATCGGTGATCTCGAGGATGGGGGCGCGCGGGCCGTGGCCCGCGCTGTTCACCAGCACGTCGATGCGCCCGAAGCGGGCCATGGTGGCGGAAACAAGTTGCTCAAGATCCTCCACCTTCTGGTTGGAGCCGGTGATGCCGAGCCCACCCAGCTCCTGCGCCAGCGCCTCGCCCTTGCCGGAGGACGAGAGGATGGCGACCTTGAAGCCGTCCGCCGCCAGCCGTCGGGCCGCCGCCGCACCCATGCCGCTGCCGCCCGCCGTCACCACCGCCACCCTGTCCGTCATGCCGCCGCTCCGTTGCGCCACCGCGAATCGATCGTCGCGCCAGAGTGGCCCAAGCCCGGCGCGCACGCCATAGGACGCCGCCGGCCGGCGCCCGAAGGGTTGCACGGCGGCTTTTCCGGTCTAAATTCGGTGAAGCGGGGGGCAGAGCCATTGTTTCGACCTAAGATCCGGAGTGCCCGCGCCCATGACGATCAATCATTACTATCGTAGCGCTCCGGAGTTTGGTTTTTCTGATCCACTGTCGCCGGATTTTGCGAAGACTGCCGCGGGTCCGCTCCCGGACATCTTCGCCGGAAAAGCCAAGCTCAAGATTCATCTTCGCTTCATCACAACATTCCGCTGAAGCCCGACGGCCTGATGGACATCGGCATAGCTCGCCCCACACCCGCCACCGGCGCAATGGACCGGCGCACGCTGTTGTGCGGGGCCGGCGCCGTGCTCGCCCTGTCCCTCGCCGCATGCACGGAGAAACGCGAGATGACCGACGCCCTCTGGCAGCAGTGGCAGGCCGACTGGCGGCGCATGGAGGAGATCGCCCGCCGGCGGGGCTGGGACGTGACGCCCGTGGTCATCGGCCCTCCCGCGCGGGAGGGCGAGGTACGGATGCTGGAGCAGCGCCACGGCCTGAAGATGCCGCCGCAGCTGCGCGAGGTGCTCACCCGCTATTCGGGCCGCGTGGGCTTCGGCTGGTACATCCCCATCCACCTCCAGCCGCTGGAGCGGGAGAACCTGCCCACCATGAGCGCCAACCGCATGGCGCTCTGGGATCTCGACCACATTGCCAATTCGGCCATTCCCAACTTCCTCAACTGGAAGCGGGATCTCGCCAGCGTCGATCTCTCCGAGGCGCCAAACCGGCCGGAGATGTGGGAGCATCAGTTCCCCTTCTATGACCTCGTCAATGGCGACATGCTCACCATCGACATGTCGAAGCCCGAGGGCCCGCACCCGGTGCGCTACTTCAGCCACGAGCTGGAGATGCTGCACGGCCTCGCGCTCGCCCCCGATTTCCTCACCTTCGTGACGCAGATGTCCAAGATCGGCTTTGCCGGGACGGAGTGGGCGTCCTTCATGCCCTTCGGCACGCTGGATGAGGCGGCCGGCACCTATTACCTGCGCGCCGATGGCGCGGGGGCCAAGCGCTGGCTGGCCTATCTTGAGAAAGACCCTGCGAAGGTCGACCCCGACGAGCCACCGCCCGCCATCGTGGCGAAGACGCCGGCCGAGGAAGCCCTGCTCACCGCCGCCCGCGCCGGCAGCATCGAGGGCGTACGCCTCGCGCTCAAGGCCGGCGCGCGGCCCGATGTGGTCCCCGATCCCGCATGGATGATGGAAACGGTCGGCTGGGACCAGGAATTCGCCACCGCCCTCACCTATGCGGTGCGGGCGAACAACCTCCCCCTTGCCGAGGTGCTGCTGGAGGGCGGCGCAACGCTCGACACCCGGCGCCTGCTGCTGGGAGACGCCGTTCAGGTCAGCTCATTGGAGACCATCCGCTGGCTGGTGACGAAGGGCGTCCGCGTCAACGGCTGGAAGCAGGATCGCCACTGGCCGCTGCATCTGCTGGTGACCCGGCGCAGCGAGGTCAGCGCGCCCTCGCGCGCGGCACTGGAGGCGCGGCTCAGGGCGGAAAGCCGGCGCGCCCGCGGATCGCGCGACGACGAACTGCCGGAGATGAAGGCCTGGGAAGAGCAGCATCTGCGCGAACGCGTCGCGCTCTGGCTGGATCGCGCAACCTATCTCGCCATGCTGGACACGCTGCTGAAGGCCGGAGCAACGCCCGACGCGCGCTGGGACAACGGCATCACCATGCTCATGTGGGCGGATGCGGATGACGGCGAGGTGCTGATCAAGGCCGGCGCGGACGTGAACGCCCGCGACATCCACGGCAGCACCACCCTCCACCGCGCCCGCACGGCGGCGAAGATCCGCATGCTGGTCGCTCACGGCGCCGACATCGACGCGCTGGAACAGCCGGCGGCGGAGGAGGATGGCGGGTACAATTCCACGCCCCTGCAAACCGCCCTGCTGCTCGCCCGCCTCGGCGGGCTGGAGTTGGTGGAGACCCTGCTGGAGCTGGGCGCCGATCCGAAGAAGCGCGACAGCGCCGGGCGCAGTGCCCTGTGCTACTGCACGCTCGCCGACACCTTCCGGCTGATGATCGCGCGCGGGCTCGATCCCCATGAGCGCATCCCCGGCGGCGGCACGCTGCTGCACAATCTGCTGCGCATCACCAGCGTGCGGGCGAACTGGCCGGAGGAGGTGGCGAGCCTCGATTTCCTGCTCGGCCTCGGCCTGCCCATCAATGGCGTCGATAATGACGGCCGCACCCTGCTCCATGTGGCGGCGGAGCAGGTGCAGACGCCGGCGGACATCTCCCTTCTGCTGGAGCGTGGCGCCGACAAGACGGTCCGTGACAAGACGGGCAAGCGCCCTGTGGACCTGGTGCCCAAGTCGCTCAAGGACATCCGGGCGCTGCTCGCCTGAGGGCGACAGGTCCAGAGGGAGAGGACACCATGTGCGTGACGGATGATGCCGCGAACCCGGACCCGGTAACGCCCGTCCGCATCTCCCATCACGTGGATGAAATCTGGGAGGACCACCCCGGCGGCACGCTCCAGGAATTCTACAATTTCCTCATCTATGAGTTCGAGGTGGCGGGCGCCGTCTTCCGGGCCCGCGCCTATGCGGATGATTTCAACTGCGTCACCCTCTACGGCCCCTTCGACCGCGCGGGCGAAGCGCCGGCCGCCACCAATCCGGAAGCGGAAGCGCAGGTGACGGCCTATCTCGAACGCCGCTTCGGAGAGGTGCGTCGCCAGCCGCCGGTGTGAGGCGCCGTGCTCAGTCCACGTCCGGCTTGCCGCGCCTGAGGCTCTTCACGCTGCCGCGCCGCTCCTTCGCCGCGAGCCGGCGCTCCTTGGAGGCGAGCGTCGGGCGGGTGGGGCGGCGCTTGGGGGCGACGATCGTCGCTGCCCGGAGCAGTTCGACCAGCCGCTCGATGGCGTCTTCCCGGTTGCGCTCCTGCGTGCGGAAGCGCTGGGCCTGAAGCACCAGCACACCGTCCTTGGTGAGGCGGCTGCCGGCGAGCGTCGCCGCGCGCAGCTTCACGCCCTCGGGCAGCGAGGGCGAGCCCATGAGGTCGAACCGCAATTGCACGGCGGTCGAGACCTTGTTGACGTTCTGCCCGCCGGGGCCCGAGGCGCGCACGAAGGAGAGGAGGATTTCCTCCTCCGGAATGCGGATGCGGGCGGTGATCTCGATCATGGCGGGGCAGGGATCTGGCGGGCGGCAGTTTTCAGGGGGCGGCATGCCCCGCCCCCTCAATCGGCCAGTTCGAGCTTCAGGTCCAGCGTGCTCCGGGTGCCGATGTCACCCATATGCGCGGCGAGGAAGGCATCGGCGCTCTCCCGGCCAAGGTCGCGCAGGTGCTGGAGGAAGGCCCATTCGGGGTTGAGCTTGGAGGACAGGTCGAAGCCCGCAAGCTGATCCTCGCCACCGATGCGGTGCAGGCGGACGCGCCGGAAGCTGGAATCGCCCAGGAGCTTGCGCTTCAGCAGCCCGCCTTCCACCAGCCGGCCCATGTAGTCGATGGCCCGGAGCTGCGCGAGAAGCGAGGCGTTGAAGGTGATCTCGTTGATGCGGTTCTGGATCTCGGCCGCCGTGCGGGGCGTCTCCTCCCGCAGCACCGGGTTGATCTGGACGAGAACGATGTCCTCCGCCTCCACCTTCTCATAGAGCGGAAAGAGCGGCGGATTGCCCATATAGCCGCCGTCCCAATAGGGCACGCCGTCGATCTCCACCGCCTGGAAGAGCTGCGGCAGGCAGGCGGAGGCCATCACCGCCTCGGCGCTCATCTCGTCATGCCCGAAGATGCGGGCCCGCCCCGTGCGCACGTTGGTGGCCGAGACGAACACCTGCACATCCGAGGCGCGGATGGCCTCGAAATCCACGTGCGCGGTGAGGATGTCCTTGAGCGGATTGATGTTGAGCGGGTTGAAATCGTAAGGCGAGAGGAAGCGCGAGGCGACCTCGAAGGCCAGATAGGCCGGGTTCTTGGCCAGCGACCACGACCCGAGCAGCCGATCGAAGGCCGAGCGCTGGATGGGCGAGAGATGGCCCTCGCGGGAGACGTCGCGCCAGAATTGAGAAAGGGCCGAACGGGCCTCCTCCGGCCCGCCCTTGGCGAGGCCGGAGGCCAGCACGACCGCATTCATCGCCCCGGCGCTGGTCCCGGAAATGCCCGAGACCACGAGCCCGTCCTCCTGCAACAGGCGGTCGAGCACACCCCAGGTGAAGGCGCCGTGGGCGCCTCCCCCCTGCAGTGCGAGGCTGATGCCCTTGGCCGTGCGGCGGGCCATGCCGGATGGCTTACTCAGCGACCCAGCCGCCGTCGATCTGGTGCATGGCGCCAGTGATGGAACGGGCGTTATCGGAGGCCAGGAAGACCGCGAGCGCCGCCACTTCCTCGACCGTCACGAACTCCTTCGTGGGCTGGGCGGCGAGCAGCACCTCCTTCTTCACCTGCTCCTCGGTCATGCCGCGGGCCTTGGCGGTGTCGGGGATCTGCTTCTCCACCAGGGGCGTCCAGACATAGCCGGGGCAGATGGCGTTGCAGGTGATGCCGAAGGTGGCCGTCTCGAGGGCGATGGTCTTGGTGAGGCCGGCGATGCCGTGCTTGGCCGAGACGTAGGCCGACTTGAAGGGCGAGGCCACGAGAGCGTGGGCGGACGCCGTGTTGATGATGCGGCCCCACTTTTTCGCCTTCATGCCGGGGATCGCCGCCTTGGAGGCGATGAACGCTGACGTCAGGTTGATGGCGATGATCGTGTTCCAGGTGTCGATCGGGAAATCCTCGACCGGAGCCACGTGCTGGATGCCGGCGTTGTTCACGAGGATGTCGCACGCACCGAGCTCGGTCTCGGCCAGCTTCACCATGCCGGTGATCTCCTCGGCCTTGAGCATGTTGGCGTCGGAATAGAGCGCCTTCACGCCGAAGTCGGCCTCGATCTTGGCGCGCTCGGCCTCGATGGCGGCGGCATCGCCGAGACCATTGATGACCACGTTGGCGCCTTCCGCCGCAAAGGCGCGCGCATAGGCGAGACCGATGCCGCTGGTGGATCCGGTGACGACGGCAACCTTGCCCTTGATCGACATGATTGAGCTTCCCTGACTCTGCGGGACGAACGTCCCGGATCGCTTCTATAGCGAACGGGTGTGACGGGAACGTCATACCCTGCGAAGGATTTTCGCGCTCAGACCTTGCGACGGATGCGGCCATTGTGCAACGCCGTCATGGCGCAACGGCCGCGCTTTCCGGCCGCTGCCGACAGCAACGCTTGTTCCGCGAAAGAGGGCTGCGCGGAACAAGCACGTTTTCGAGAGTGGACATCAGGTTCGGGTCCAGCTCTTGAGATCGGGACCGCGGATCACTCCACGTCCGGATCGAAGGCGGGGCCCCAGTGCGGGTCGGCCGGCGCGATCAGCGAGCCGATGGCATTGTTGGCCTGGACCTTGGGCGCGGTGGTCTTGGTGGTGGCCGGCGCCTGCTCGAGATTGAAGAAGGTCTGGAAGAAGGGCTTCTCCTGCCGCTGCACGGCATATTCCTGCTTCACTTCGCGGGTCGTGTACTCATCAGCAGAAGCGGTGACGATGCTGCCCGCCAGAACGGTGGAAGCGGCGGCGAGAGCGATGATGGTGCGCTTGATGTTCATGTCTCATCTCCTGTGTTCGAGACAAGATCATCATAGCCACGGCCTCTAAACTCGAAATCATGCCTGCAGCTCGCGCGCTCCCCACATCGTCTGAGACTCCTATACGTCAGTATGAGATCTGTATTTGGGGGAGCCGGCCGCGCACGCCGCCGCGAAGAAGAGCACGGCGGCACCCGAGGACCATGGAAAGGCGGCACGCGGATCGCTACATTGGGGCCATGACGACGGATGCCTCCCACCCGGCCAGTCCGCCCGCCGCCGCTCCGGCCGCCGGACATGGACACGACCATGACCACGGCGCCTGTATCAGCGGAGCGCTGGCGCGGGTGGAGAAGATCTGCGCCGACAAGGGCCTGCGGCTCACGCCGCTGCGCCGGGGCGTGATGCAGGTGCTGGCCGAGAGCCACGCCCCGCTCGGCGCCTATGAGATCGTCGAGCGCCTCGGCCCCGAGGGCGACCGCCCCCCGCCCATGTCGGTCTATCGCGTGCTCGACTTCCTGGTCTCCGAAGGGCTCGCCCACCGCATCGAAAGCCGCAACGCCTTTCTCGCCTGCGGCCATCCCCACGAACCGGGGGACGTGGTGGTGTTCCTCATCTGCGAACAGTGCGGCGCGACGCGGGAGGTGAACTCGCACGCGGTGGGCCGTGATCTCGCCTGGGCAGCACGCTCCGCCGGCTTCACCCCACGCCAGCGGGTATTGGAAGTGGCCGGCGTGTGCGCGAACTGCCGCGAGCCCACCTGACCCTTGATCCCGCGCCGCCGATCGGCCACCAGTGACCAGCGGATGGACGTCCGGATCGTCCATCCGTCACGGACTTGGGGATAGGGCCTGCGGGCCGGACGATGCCATCCGGCCGCGAGGCGGCTGGCCGCAGGGAACGGGTTTCGGATGCTGGAATGTTCGATCTGCGGGGGCACGCAATTCTCCTCCCGCGAGATCCTGTGGGACGAGCTGATCGCCGCCTGGGGCCTCTGCCGCGAGGAAGTGGAGTACATCAACCGGCAGCAGGGCTGCTTCTGCGTCGCCTGCCGCGCGAACCTGCGGGTGGTGGCGCTGGGCGAGGCGGTGCGGGACGCGCTGGGCGTTGAGGGTCCCATGACCGCCTGGACGGCCGATCCCCGTCTCGCCGGCCTGCGCGTGCTCGACGTCAACGGCGCGACCGCCATTTCCAACGCCCTGTCGCACCTGCCCGGCTACGTGCGGGGCAATTTTCCCGAGGTAAACATGGAGGCGCTGCCCTATCCGGCGGCGGCGTTCGACCTCGTGGTCCATTCCGACACGCTGGAGCACGTGCCCCATCCGCTGCGCGGCCTCGAGGAGTGCCGCCGGGTGCTGCGCCCCGGCGGGCACCTCTGCTTCACAATACCGGTCGTCGTGGGACGCCTGACCCGCAGCAGGGATGGCCTGCCGCCGAGCTGGCATGGTAATTCATCGCAGAACAGCGACGACTATCTGGTCCAGACCGAATACGGCGCCGATATGTGGACGCAGGTGATGCGGGCGGGTTTCACGCGCGTCACGCTCCATCAGGTATCGTACCCGGCCGCGATCGCCATAACCGCGTGGACCCCGCCCGCGCGCAACTGACAGGGCCCGCCTCTGGCCGCCTGCTCCCCTCCCCGGCCCAAGCGGCAGCCGGAGACGGGGCGGGCGCCGGAGACGGCGGAACAGAGACACCGAGATGAGCATGGTCCCCGTGGTGCCCGACGAGCTTCTGGAAGCTGGCCCCGCCGTGCGGCGGCCGACGGTGCCGGTGCCGGTCGGCAAGGTGATCGTGGGCGGTGATGCGCCCGTCGTCGTCCAGTCCATGACCAACACCGACACTGCCGACATCGACGGCACCGTGCGCCAAGTGGCGGCGCTGGCCCGCGCCGGCTCCGAGATCGTGCGCATAACCGTGGACCGGGACGAGAGCGCTGCCGCCGTACCACGCATCAAGGAGCGCCTGCTGCGGCAGGGCATCGACGTGCCGCTGGTGGGCGATTTCCATTACATCGGCCACAAGCTGCTGGCGGACCACCCCGCCTGCGCGCAGGCGCTGGACAAATACCGCATCAATCCCGGCAATGTGGGTTTCGGCGCCAAGAAGGACCGGCAGTTCTCGGCCATCGTCGAGACCGCGGTGCGCCACGACAAGGCGGTGCGCATCGGCGCCAACTGGGGCTCGCTGGACCAGGAGCTCCTCACCGCCCTCATGGACGAGAACGCCAAGCTGCCCAAGCCCGCCGAGGCGCGGGCCGTGACGCGCGAGGCGCTCATCCGCTCGGCCCTCATGTCGGCGGCGCTGGCGGAGGAGATCGGCCTGCCCCGCAGCCGCATCATCCTTTCCGCCAAGGTCTCGGCGGTGCAGGATCTCATCGCCGTCTATACCGAACTCTCCCGCCGCTCCGACTATGCGCTCCACCTCGGCCTCACCGAGGCGGGCATGGGCTCCAAGGGCATCGTCGCCTCCACCGCCGCCATGGGCTATGTGCTCCAGCAGGGCATTGGCGACACTATCCGCGTGTCGCTCACCCCCGAGCCCAATGGCGACCGCACCCGCGAGGTGCAGGTGGCGCAGGAAATCCTCCAGACCATGGGCCTGCGCACCTTCGTGCCGCTGGTGGCCGCCTGCCCCGGCTGCGGGCGCACCACCTCCACCACCTTCCAGGAGCTCGCCAAGAGCGTTCAGGACATGATCCGCGAGCGCATGCCGGAGTGGAAGAAATCCTATCCGGGCGTCGAGGCGCTCAACGTGGCGGTGATGGGCTGCATCGTGAACGGCCCGGGCGAGAGCAAGCATGCCGATATCGGCATCTCGCTGCCCGGTACCGGCGAGATCCCGAGCGCGCCCGTCTATATGGACGGCAAGAAGGTGGGCACGCTGCGCGGGCCTAACCTTCAGGTGGAATTCCGCAAGATGGTGGAAGACTATGTGGCGAAGCGCTTCGGCGTCGGCGCCGCGGGCGAAGCTGCGGCCCCCGCGCCGGTGGACGCAGCGGAATAAGCGTGATGAATGATGCGCATGGCCCTGACGCAGCGCGAGCTGCGCCGGGGCGATGCGTTGAGGACATCACTCATGCCAGCCTTTGCTTCCCGCGCGTTCTTCCTCGTCTTTCTTGCGCTCTCAGCCACCCCGCTTGCCGCCCAGACGCCTGACACCACGGACCCCAAGGCCGTGCGTTCCGGCACCTATGCCCTTGATGCCGGCCATACGCGGGTGGTGTGGAGCCTCAGCCATCGGGGCTTTTCCACCTATAGCGGCCTCCTGCCCGCCGCCTCCGGCATGCTGGTGCTCGACCCCGCAAAGCCCGAGGCCAGCCGGGTGGAGGTGACGCTGAACAGCGCCGATGTCGCCACCGCTGATCCGCGTTTCGATCCGAGGCTGAAGGGGCCGGACTATTTCAACGCCGCCGCCTTTCCCACCCTCACCTTTGCCTCCAGCGCGGTGAAGGTGGAGGGGAGCAGGGCGCAGGTGACGGGCACCCTCACCTTTCTCGGCCAGAGCCGCCCGGTGACGCTGGACGTGACCTTCCACAAGGCCGGCATCAACCCCACGGACAAGCTCTATCACGTGGGCTTCGACGCCACCGGCACCCTCACCCGTTCCGACTTCGGCCTGAAGACCGGCCTGCCGGGCATTGGCGATGCAGTGAAGCTCCAGATCGAAGCGGAATTCACGCAGAAAGAGTAAGCCTGCGCGGCGTTTGAGCGTTGCAAGGCGCGGATGCGTCAGCATCCTCGCGCCTTGACCCAACCCCTCACCCCACCGGCCGGCGGTCCTCGATGGTCTTGGCGTCCGCCGGCAAGGTACCGGGGGGGAGCGGCACCAGACGGCCACGCAGCTTGGTGGAGGCGCGCAGGTCATCCAGGAGGCGCTCCTGCGGCACGGCGGCAAGGTCCGCCGTCTCGATTTCGAGGATCATGTCGTCCTGATCGCCCGCGCGCTCCACCACGAGGCGGGCGCGGGTGACGGCGGGGTGCTTCTTCACCGCGCTCGTCACCTGCACCGGATGCACGAACATCCCGCGGATCTTCGTCACCTGATCCGCCCGTCCCAGCCAGCCGCGCAGGCGCGTGTTGGTGCGCCCGCAGGGGCTGATGCCGGGCAGCACGGCAGAGAGATCGCCGGTGGCGAAGCGCACGAGGGGATAGTCCTCTTCCAGCAGCGTCACCACCACCTCGCCGACCTCGCCCACTTCCTCCACCGGATCGCCGGTGCCGGGGCGCAGGATCTCGATGATGAGATGCTCATCGGCGATCATCCCTTCCTCCGCCTCGCTCTCATAAGCGACGAGGCCGAGGTCCGCCGTTCCGTAGCACTGGCGCGCGGCAATGCCGGCGGCGCGGAATTCCGCCCGCTGGGCCGGCAGGAAGGCCTCGCCCGAGACCAGAGCCTTGGTGAGGGAGGAGATGTCCGCCCCCTCCTCCCGCGCGCGATCCACGAGGATTTTCAGGAAGGACGGCGTGCCGCCATAGCCTTGCGGACGGATATCGGCGATGGCGCGCAATTGCAGGTCGGTCTGGCCGACGCCGCCGGGTACCACGGCGCAGCCGAGCGCATGGGCGCCGCTCTCCACCATCGAGCCGGCCGGGGTGAGGTGGTAGGAGAAGGAATTGTGCACGATGTCGCCGGCGCGGAAGCCGGCCGCGAACAAGGCGCGGGCGAAGCGCCAGTAATCCGCCCGGCGACCCTCGGGATCATAGATGGGGCCGGGCGACATGAAGATGCGGGCGAGGCCGCCCGGTGCCGTGCCATTCAGGCCGCCGAAGGGCAGGCTTTTCGGCTGAAGCTCCAGCAGCTCGGACTTGCGGGTGACAGGCAGTTGGGCCAGCGCGGCGCGGCTGGTGACCGCCTGCGCATCCAAATCCTTGAGCAGCGTGCCGAAATAGGCCGAGCGCCCCTTGGCGCGGGCGATCTGCCCCGGCAGCGCCGCCATGAGCGCCGCCTCCCGCGCCTGCGGATCGCGGGTTTCCAGGGCATCGAAATAGCGGCTCTCGGTCATGGATACTCTCTTTGTTTGCCTCGTCTCGGCGGCCGTGCGCGCGGGCCCGGCCGTCATACCCCCCTCCCTGCCCTCCCCCCTTGAGGGGGAGGGTTGGGGAGGGGGGTAGGACGCCATCCGTAACGGCGCACCACAGACCAACGCCTTGCTGCCCCCTCGATCAAAAACTCCGCCCTATCGCAGCCCCCTCACAGCCACCGCTTCCGCCGCTTGAAGGACTTCAGATTCTTGAAGGATTTCCGCTCCTCGCCGCCGCCCTGCCCCAGATAGAATTCCTTCACGTCCTCGTTGGACTGGAGCTGCTCGGCCGTGCCGTCCAGCACGATCTTGCCCTGCTCCATGATGTAGCCCGTGTCCGCCACCGAGAGCGCCACGCGCGCATTCTGCTCCACCAGCAGGATGGTGACGCCGAGGTCGCGGTTGAGCTGCTTGATGATGGCGAACACCTCCTTCACCAGCAGCGGCGAGAGGCCCATGGAGGGCTCGTCCATGAGGATGAGCTTGGGGCGGGCCATGATGGCGCGGCCGATGGCCAGCATCTGCTGCTCGCCGCCGGAGAGATAGCCGGCGAGGCCCGTGCGCTCCTTGAGGCGCGGGAAATAGTGATAGACGCGCTCGATATCCTCCTTCACCCCATTGTCGCGGCGGGTGAAGGCGCCGAGGCGCAGGTTTTCGAGCACGGTCATGTCGGCGATGATGCGGCGGCCTTCCATCACCTGGAAGATGCCACACCGGACGATGCGGTCCGGCTCGATGCCCTTGATGTTCTGCCCTTCGAAGAAGATGTCGCCGCGCGTGACCTCGCCATCCTCCGATTTCAGGAGACCGGAGATGGCCTTGAGCGTCGTGGACTTGCCCGCGCCGTTGGAGCCGAGCAGCGCCACGATCTGGCCCTTGGGCACCTTCAGCGAGAGGCCGCGCAGCACGAGGATGACGTCGTTATAGACGACCTCGATATTCTCCACCGCCAGCAACGGCTGGGCTGCCGCCGTCGCGGGCGAGGCGTCCATCTTCAGCGCGGCTTCGGCCATGGTGCGGCTCCTGATGAGTGTTACGTCAGGTGGGTAAGGACGGCGCCCGGCCTGCCCCCTCCCCAACCCTCCCCCGCAGGCGGGAGAGGGAGTTTCCCCTGCGCGGACGACCGGCCGCGCGCTTAACCCCACAGACAAAAGGCCCTACGCCCCGCGCAACGAGCCCCCTCTCCCGCTTGCGGGGGAGGGTTGGGGAGGGGGCTGCGCCAGGCGGAGCGGCGTGGATGGCCGGGACAAGCCCGGCCATGTCGAGCCGCGAGGGCTCTCCTCGTCGAGCGAAGGCTCACCAGCCCAGCAGCTCGGACTTGCGGGGCAGGTTGATGGTGGCAACCTTCTCCAGCTTGATGGTGCCGCTCTTCACGAGGTCCGCCAGCGGCGCATCGGTGGGTCCGCTCACCACCGAGCGATAGAGATCCACCGTCATGGTGGGGCGATGGTCCGTGGCGGTCCAGGTGGAGGGGTTGCACACGCCCTCGGTACCCTTCGGCACCCAGTCCTTCTTCTGGTACATGCCCTCGGCGATCTTCGGCCCGGTGACGCCGCCATTCTTGTCGGCCCAGTCCATGGCCTCCTTCATGTAGAGCACGGTGCAGACCGCCGTCATGTAATGCACGGAGCGGTAGGCATTGCCCGAAGGATCGGACTGCTTGGAAATGTCCTTGAAGGTGGCAAGGCCGGGCGCGCTGCCCTCCCAGGTGACGGCGGTGCGCACGGGGAAGACGACGCCGTTGGCGGCAGTGCCCGCGGCCTTCATGGCTTCCTCGCCCATGCCCCAGACATTGCCGAGGAACTGCACCTTCACGCCCGCCGCCTCGCAGGCCTTGAGCACAGAGATGTTGGAGCCGGCGGTGTTGCCGAGATAGGCGTAATTGGCGCCCGCCTGCTTCAGCGTCAGGCACTGGGCGGTATAGTCGCCGGGCGTGAGAGCGAAGGTGATGGGCTCCAGCACCTCGAAGCCCAGCTCTTTGGCATAGGCTTCCGCCGCCGCCTTGGGCGAATTCGGATAGGGGTGGTTGGCGCCCATGTGCACCCACTTGGGCTTGCCTTGCCCACCCTTGGCCTTCCAGTCATCCGCCGCCCACTGGACCATGGCGCGCGCGGCATCCGAATAGGACGGGCCGTAGAAGAAGTTATAAGGCGCGGCGCGCTCGCTCTTGGGGCCGCCCTTGCCGGTGGGGTCGGTCAGCGTCGCCGAGTAGGAGCCGGAATAATAGGGGATCTGCTCCTTGGTCACGAGCGCCACCAGCGCCTCGGTGTCCGCCGTGCCCCAGCCCTGGATGGCCACCACCTTGTCCGAGCCGGACGTCCACTTCTTGAAGGCAGCCAGGGCGCGCGGCACCTGATAGCCATATTCATTGAAGTCGGAATTGATGGTCTTGCCGTTCACCCCGCCATTCTTGTTGATCCAGGCGATGGTGTCCTGCACGCCCTGACCGTAGGGCTGGCCGACGTCCGACGTGCCGCCGGAATAGTCCGCCAGATGGCCGATGTTGATGGTCTGCTGGGCGAGCGCTGGCGCTGCGACGGTGAGGGCCAGCGCGGAGACGAGCGATAAAGCGGCGATCCTCATGGGGTGGTTCCTCTCTGTGGCGTTTCCTCGTGCCGGCCCGATGGTCTGTTGGCGCCCCGGTGTCGGCTCACTCTCATGATGCACGGATCAGTAGGAGAAGGGATAGAGCTTCCAGTAAGCCTTGATCTGCCGCCAGCGGTGGGCGAGCCCATCCGGCTCGAAGATCAGGAACAGGATGATGACGGCGCCGATCAGCATTTCGCGCAGATAGGTGATACCGTCCTTCAGATGCAGCGCCTTGTCGATGGCGCTGCCCTGGAGCGCGCCAGCGAGCGCGCCGGTCAGCTCCGGCAGCAGCACCATGAAGATGGTGCCGAACAGCGATCCCATCACCGACCCCAGCCCGCCGATGATGATCATGGCCAGGAACTGGATGGAGAAGAGGATGTCGAGCCCCTCCACCGACATGTAGCCGATGTAGTGCGCATAGAGCGCGCCGGCGATGCCGGCATAGAAGGAGGAGATGCCGAAGGCCATGGTGCGGTATTTGGTGAGGTTCACGCCCATCATCTCGGCGGAGAGATAATGGTCCCGCACGGCAATGAGCGCGCGCCCGTCGCGGCTGCGCATCAGGTTCGAGGCGCCGAGATAGAGCACCACGAAGAAGACGAGCACCACGTAGAAATAGCGATGGTCGCCCGACATGTCGAAGCCGAGGATTGTGAAGGGTGCCGCCACCGCCCCGGCCGAGCCGCCGGTGAACCAGGTGGCGCGCACGAAGAAGTCCTGCAGGATGAACTGGGCCGCCAGCGTCGCGATGGCGAGATAGAGCCCCTTCACCCGCGCCGCGGGCACGCCGAACAGCAGGCCCACCACCGTGGTCCAGAGGCCGGCGAGGATGATGGCGAGCGGCACCGGCACCCCATGCTCGGCGAGGAAGGCGGAGGCAAAGCCGCCGAAGCCGTAAAAGACGGCGTGTCCAATGGAGATCTGGCCGGAAAAGCCCACCAGGATGTTGAGGCCGAGCGCCGCGATGCCGAGATAGCCGATCTGGATCAGGAGGCTCAGCAGATAGCTGGAGAGCACCAGCGGCGCGCAGGCGAGCGCCACCACGCCGGCCACGCAGAACAGCATGGAGAGGCGGGTGTCGAACAGCGTCTGGTCGGCGCGATAGCTGGAGCGGTAGTCGCCGCAGGGGCGCAGGCTTGTGGTCGCCATCAGACCCTCTCGATGTCGCGGGTGCCGAACAGGCCGTAAGGCTTGATCATGAGAATGACGATCAGGGCATAGAAGGGCGCGATCTCATAGAGATTGCCCCACTTCAGGAACTGGCTGTCGAAATAGTGGGCGATGTTCTCCAGCAGGCCGATGATGAGCCCGCCCACCACCGCGCCGAGGATGGAATCGAGCCCGCCGAGGATGACCGCCGGAAACACCTTGATGCCGAAGTAGGACAGCGCCGACGACACGCCGTTGACGATGCCCACGACGACACCCGCCACGGCCGAGACCGAGGCCGAGATGCCCCAGGAGAGCGCGAACATCTGGCGCACAGAGATACCCAGTGACTGCGCCACCTGCTGGGAGAAGGCGGTGGCCCGCATGGCAAGGCCGATGCGGGAATATTTGAAGAACCAGGCAAATCCCACCATGATCGCGAGGCTGACGCCCGTGGACATGAGATAGGCGCTCTGCACCTGCAGCCCGAGGATCTCCACTTTCGCAACCGGGAAGATGGGCGGGAAGGGCTGAGCGAAGGTGCCGAACATCCATTTCATCAGCGCCTGGAAGAAGATGGACAGGCCGATGGTGACCATGATCACCGAAATGATCGGCTCGCCGATGAGCGGGCGCAGCACCAGCACCTGAAGGGCGAGGCCGAACACCATCATGAAGGCGATGGAGATGAGGAAGCCCCAGATGAAGGGGATCTGCCAGTAGGTGAGCAGCCACCAACAGGCCCAGGCGCCGATGAGCAGGAATTCACCCTGCGCGAAATTCACCACCTGCGAGGCCTTGTAGATGAGCACGAAGCACATGCCCACCACGCCATAGAGCGTGCCGATGATGAGGCCGTTGATGATGAGCTGGAGCAGCAGCGGAGACGTCATCGGGCAGGCTCCAGAGCGCGGACGCGGAGGATCAGGAGAGATGCGGATGTCATGCTCGGTCGGGAGACGGGGGGCGGGAACGGCGCGACCTGGGGTGCTGCGCTTGACGCACGCCCAACTGCGCCGTGGGGGCATGGGGCGTGGCGCGCCCGGTCTGCCCCCTCCCCAGCCCTCCCCCGCAAGCGGGAGAGGGAGTTATGGCCCGCCCGGACAGGGCCGGGGACAAATGCGGCCAGCGTGTTGCCAAGTACGAGGCGGCTGAATGCGCCCGCGACAGGCCGCGAGCGCCGGAAAAGCCCTCTCCCGCTTGCGGACGAGGGTTGGGAGGGGGAAATGGCGGACGGGTTGGCAAGCGCCCACTGGTTGCCCGATGGCGCGGGGCCATGGACCGCATCTACCTCCAAGCCGACCACAGCGGAGGGCGTCTTACCCCCCTCCCTGCCCTCCCCCTCAAGGGGGGAGGGTTTTGCCAAGTGAGGGATGACAGGGCGCGCGCCCACACCCGCGTTGCGTACGCCCAAGCCAGAGTGCCGCGCCCCCTCCCCCCTTGAGGGGGAGGGCCGGGGAGGGGGGTAGGACGGCCGGCCGAGAACGCGGGACCAAGGACCGGGAGCATCCGGCCCCGCGCGCCCGATCGCGTCCGCATCCCTCGCGCCCCCCATCACGCCGCCCTCCTCTTGCCCGCGCCCGCCGGAGGCGCGTCGGTGAGATGGGTCACGTTCAGAACGGTACGGATGCGCTGCTTGGTGCCGTCCTGGAAGGCGATGGTGGTGTCCACGTCGATCTTGCGGTCGCCGCGATACATGGCGTCGATGATCTCGCCATAGCGCTCGTTGATGACGCCGCGTCGCACCTTGCGGGTGCGGGTCAGTTCGCCGTCGTCCGCATCCAGTTCCTTGTAGAGCAGCACGAAGCGCGAGAGGCGTTGCTTCTCCGCCAGCGTGCGGTTCACCTGCTCCACCTCGGCGCGGATCAGTTCCGTCACCTCCGGGCGGGAGGAAAGGTCGGTGTAGGTGGTAAACGAGATGCGGTTCTTCTCGGCCCATTTGGAGACGATGGGGAAGCGGATGCAGATGATGGCCGCGAGGCTCTCGCGCCCATCGCCCAGGACCACCGCCTCGGCCACGTAAGGCGAGAATTTCAGCTTGTTCTCGATGTACTGCGGAGAGAAGCGGTCGCCCTGCGCCGTGCGGGCGAGATCGCGCACCCGGTCGATGACGACGAGGTGACCGCGCTTGTCGAAATAGCCGGCATCGCCGGTGCGCAGCCAGCCTTCCGCATCGAGCGACTTCGCGGTCTCCTCCTCATTGAGATAATAGCCCGCGAAGGCATTGCCGTGCCGGGTCACGATCTCGCCGAGGCCGTTGGGGTCGGGATCGTCAATGCGCAGGTCCACGCCCTCGAACGGCTTGCCCACCGTGTCGAAATCCACGTCGTCCGCCGTGTGCAGCGTGTAGGCGCCGAGCAGCTCCGTCTGGCCATAGAGCTGGCGCATGGGCACGCCGAGGGCGAGGAAGAAGCGGAAGGTGTCCGGCCCCAGCGCCGCCCCGCCGGTGGCGGCGGAGGTGAGGTGGGAGAAGCCGAGCCGGTCGCGCAGGGCGCGGAACAGCAGGAAGTCTGCAACCGGCGAGCGGCGCCCTTCATCCAGCGCCTTGAGGCCGAGCTTCATGCCGTAATCGAACATGGCGCGCTTGAGGGGCGAAGCATCCATGATGCGGGCGCGCACATCAGCGGCGATCTGCTCCCACACGCGGGGGGCAAAGAGCACGAAGGTGGGGCCGATCTCCCGCATGTCGGCCATGGTGGTCTCCGGCTCCTCCACGAAGTTCACCTTCATGCGGGAGATGAGCGCCTGACCAAAGGCGTAGATCTGCTCCATGATCCAGGGCATCTGGAGCACGGAGACATATTCATCCTGCGGCCCGCGTGGATCGGCCTTCAGATAGGCCGCGCAATGGCGCACCAGAGCCCCGCCGGTGAGCATGGCAAGCTTTGGATGGGACGTGGTGCCCGAAGTGGTGCAGAGGATGGAGACGTCGGTGCCCTGCCCCGCCGCCACCAGTTCGCCGTAGCGTCCCGGCTCCCGTTTGGCGTGTTCCGCACCGCGCGCCTCGATCTCGGAGAGCGCCACAAGGCGCGGATCGTCATATTTGCGCAGGCCGCGCGGATCGGAATAGACGATGTGCCGCACGGTCGGGATCTGCTCGCCCAGTTGGAGCAGCTTGTCTACCTGCTCCTCATCCTCGGCAAAGATCACCCGCACGCCGGCATAGGTGATGAGATAGGCCACCTCTTCGGCCAGCGCGTCGCGGTAGATGCCGAGCGACATCCCCCGTACCGCATGGGCGGCGATCTCGCCCATCAGCCATTCGGGCCGGTTGTCACCGATGAGTGCCACCACGTCGCCAGGGCCGACGCCCAGTTCCGTGAGGCCGAGCGCCATGTGGCGCACCCGCGCCTCGACTTCGGCCCAGGTGAAGGCGTTCCAGATGCCGAACTTCTTCTCTCGGAGCCACACATCACCGCCATGGGCAGCCGCATTGTGGGCGAGCAGCTTGGGAAAAGTGTCGAGAACGGAGACATCCGGATAGGCTTGTGTCAGGGCATGTGCCGTGGTCATGGCCGGCCTCACGCGGACAGGGCCTGAGGGGTGGCGGGCTCGATCTCGGGGTCTTCCTCGCCGAGATAGGCCTTGCGCACATGCGGGTCCGCCAGCACGTCGGCGGGCTGGCCGTGGGCGATCTTGCGGCCGAAATCCAGCACCATCACGCGGTGCGAAATGTCCATCACCACCCCCATGTCGTGCTCGATCATGATGATGGTCATGCCCCATTCCTCGTTGAGGTCCACGATGTAGCGGGCCATGTCCTCCTTCTCTTCGAGGTTCATGCCCGCCATGGGCTCGTCGAGGAGGATGAGTTCGGGCTCAAGAGCCACCGCGCGCGCCAGCTCCACCCGCTTGCGCAGACCGTAGGAGAGCGTGCCGGCGGTCGCCTTCCGCACATGCTGGATGTCAAGGAAATCAATGACATCCTCCACCTTGCGGCGGTGCTCCAGCTCTTCCTTCTGCGCCCCGCCGAACCAGTAGAGCGCGCCGGTGAGGAAATTGTTCTTCAGGAGGTGGTGGCGGCCGACCATGATGTTGTCGAGCACGCTCATATGGTGGAACAGGGCCAGGTTCTGGAACGTGCGGCCGATGCCGATGGCGGCGCGCCGGTTGGGCTTCAGGCGCGTAATGTCGCGTCCGCCGAAGAAGATCTTCCCCTCGCTCGGCGAATAGCGCCCGGAAATGCAGTTCAGCAGCGATGTCTTGCCGGCGCCATTGGGGCCGATGATGGAGAAGAGCTCGCCCTTCTCCACGGAAAACGAGACGTCGCTCAGCGCCCTGAGGCCGCCAAAGCGCAGCGAGACGTCACGCACGTCGAGTAGCGTGGTGCCCAAGCCGTCCTCCCTGTGTCGGAGGTGCGCCGGCCATTTTTGCCGTGCGTCTCCCCCGTTTTGGCGCCCGTTCAAGTTGGCGTTGGGCGCCTTGGCCCGGTCATGCGCCGGGCTTTGATTGAAACAATCGAACGTTCTTTTTTTGATCGGGTCAAGCCCGAAACCGCACCGTCATGTCTTGCACTGCGGCGTTCCGGCGCGCACTGTAGCACCCACCTGCGACGCTGACGCGCAGGCCTATCCAATACCCGCGCGCCTGGCGCCGCAAGCAGGCGGAGCGGCGGGCCGGGGTCCAAAGCAAGGACGGACAGTCCCTTTCACGGGGCGAACCGCCGGGGCGAAAGGCGCGATGGCGCGGACAGTGGGTTCAAACGGGGCACGCACGGCGCAGGCCATAAGGCAGGCGGGCGTGAAGCTCATCTACCAGCATGGCTATGAGGCCATGAGCCTGCGCCAGCTCGCCGCCGAGGTCGGGCTGCAATCGGGCTCGCTCTACAAATATTTCGACAACAAGCAGAGCCTGCTGTTCGACATTGTCCGCGACCATATGGAGGATCTGCTCAGCAAGGTTTCCGAGGCGCTGGACGGCCTCAGCGATCCCATGGATCGCCTCAGGGCCTATGTGGGCTTCCACCTGCGCTACCATATGACGCGGATGGCCCACGTCTTCATCGCCAACATGGAGATCCGCAGCCTCGAGGCCGAGCACCGGGCGGAAATCGTCGCCATGCGCCGGCGCTATGAGGGCCTGCTCGACGCCATCCTGCGCGAGGGTGCGGAACGGGGCCTGTTCAAGGTCACCGATTCGCGGGTCTCCACCTATGCCATCATCTCCATGCTCACCGGCATCTGCATGTGGTACCGGCCCGATGGCCGGCTCAGTCAGGATGAGCTGGTGACCATCTATACGGATCTCGTCACCGGAGGCGTCGCCCTCACCGGGCTGCCCGCTGCCGTGCCGGACGCGCGGCGCCGGCGCGCCTGAGCCTCCGGCACACACCCTACATGCCCCTTGCGGGGCGATGAAAAAAACGTACGATCGTTTCTCATGCCGACGCCAGATCGGCACCGGAGGAGACAGGACCCCGAGGCACCGGCAGCAACCCTGCCGGCGGCTATGCCCGTCTTCTGCGCAACGACATCAGGGCGAGGACGCGCATGGCGATCATCGAGGATGCGGTGGACCGCCGCTCGGAGGCCTATCGGCGCAATCGCGAGGCGCTCGCCGCCAGCGTCGCGGACCTGCGCGCCACGGTGGATCGCATTGCCGAGGGCGGCGGAGCGGTGGCCCGTGAGCGCCACCTGAAGCGCGGCAAGCTCCTGCCGCGCGATCGCATCCGCACCCTGCTCGACACCGGCTCGCCTTTCCTCGAACTCTCCCAGCTCGCCGCCCACGGCATGTATGAGGACGAGGTGCCCGCCGCCGGTCTCATCACGGGCATCGGCCGCGTGTCGGGGCGCGAATGCCTGATCGTCGCCAATGACGCCACGGTGAAGGGCGGCACCTACTTCCCCATGACGGTGAAGAAGCACCTGCGCGCCCAGTCCATCGCGCGGGAGAATCACCTGCCTTGCCTCTATCTGGTGGATTCCGGCGGCGCCAACCTGCCCAATCAGGACGAGGTGTTCCCGGACCGCGAGCATTTCGGCCGCATCTTCTTCAATCAGGCCAACATGTCGGCGGAGGGCATCGCCCAGATCGCCGTGGTCATGGGCTCATGCACGGCGGGCGGCGCCTATGTGCCCGCCATGGCCGACCAGTCCATCATGGTGAAGAACCAGGCCACGATCTTCCTCGGCGGCCCGCCACTGGTGAAGGCGGCCACCGGCGAGGTGGTGACGGCGGAGGAACTGGGCGGCGCGGACGTGCACACCCGCACCTCGGGCGTTGCCGACCATATGGCGGAGAACGATGCCCATGCCCTCGGCATCGCCCGCACCATCGTCGCCGGGCTCAACCGCCGCAAATCCCATGGGCTGGAGATCCGCCCGCCGCGCCCCCCGCTCTACGATGCGGAGGAGATCTACGGCATCGTCTCGCAGGACCCGAAGAAGCCGTTCGACGTGCGCCAGATCATCGCCCGCATCGTGGACGCCTCCGAGTTCGACGAGTTCAAGCCGCTCTATGGCCAGACGCTGGTGACCGGCTTCGCCCACATCTTCGGCTATCCGGTCGGCATCATCGCCAACAACGGCATCCTCTTCTCGGAGAGCGCGCTCAAAGGGGCGCATTTCGTGGAATTGTGCTGCCAGCGCAATATCCCGCTCGTCTTTCTCCAGAACATCACCGGCTTCATGGTGGGCCGGAAATATGAGGCCGGCGGCATCGCCAAGGATGGCGCCAAGCTCGTCACCGCCGTCTCCTGCGCCAGCGTGCCGAAGTTCACGGTGGTGATCGGCAATTCCTTCGGCGCCGGCAATTACGGCATGTGCGGCCGGGCCTATGATCCCCGCTTCCTCTGGATGTGGCCGAACGCCCGCATCTCGGTGATGGGCGGCGAGCAGGCGGCGAATGTGCTGGCGCAGGTGAAGCGCGACGGCATCGAGGGGCGCGGCGGCAGCTGGAGCCCGGAGGAGGAAGCCGCCTTCAAGGCCCCCATCCAGGCGCAATACGAGGTGCAGGGCCATCCCTATTATTCCTCGGCGCGGCTGTGGGACGATGGCGTGATCGACCCCGCCGACACCCGCATGGTCCTGGCGCTCGCGCTTTCCGCCTCCCTCAACGCCCCGGAGCGCGACACCCGCTTCGGCGTGTTCCGCATGTGAGGGGCGGCGTTGAACGCTCTCCCGCCCTCCGGCCCGCCGCCGGCCCCCTCCCAACCCTCCCCCGCAAGCGGGAGAGGGCTTTTCCGGCACGCAAGCGGCGCTGTCTGTCTTCTACCCGCCGCCTCTCCCCGCTCGCGAGACTGGCTCCCTCTCCCGCTTGCGGGGGAGGGCTGGGGAGGGGGCAGGAGGACACTCTGTGTCAAAAGTGGACGCCCATTGCAGCGTCCCCAATCGCGCCATCGCGCTCTTGCGGAACCGGCCCTACCCCCCTCCCTGCCCTCCCCCACAAGGGGGGAGGGTTCCCCCGCCTCTCTCGGACAGCATCCCGCCTCTTCCCCCGCGCACCGCGCCCCCTCCCCCCTTGAGGGGGAGGGCTGGGGAGGGGGGTATGACGCTCTCCACTTGACCATGCACCCCTCGCCTCCCGCTCCCGTTCCCGAAAGAGGCGCCTCATGAGCCTCCTCACTGCCCTCGAAGACGGCGTCGCCGTCCTCACCCTCAACCGGCCGGAGGTGCACAACGCCTTCGATGACGCGCTGATCGCCGCGCTGACGCGGGCCTATGAAAGCGCCATCGCGGACCCAGCGGTGCGCGCCATCCTGCTCGCCGCCAACGGTGCCTCCTTCTGCTCGGGCGGCGATCTCAACTGGATGCGCCGCATGGCCGGCTACTCCCATGATGAGAATCTGGCGGACGCCGAAAAGCTCGGCCGGCTCATGCAGATCATCGACACCGCGCCCAAGCCGACGCTGGCCCGCGTCCACGGCTCGGCCTTCGCCGGCGCCATCGGGCTCATTGCCTGCTCGGACATCGCGGTGGCGGTGCCCGAGGCCGAGTTTGCGGTCACGGAAGTGCGCATCGGCCTCATCCCGGCTGTCATCAGCCCCTATCTGGTGCGGGCCATGGGGGTCCGGCAGGCGCGGCGTTATTTCCTCACCGCCGAACGCTTTTCGGCCGAAGCCGCCCGCACGCTCGGTCTCATCCATGAGGTGGTGCCGGCCGCTGATCTCGATACCGCAATTGCCCGCCACCTGAAGGCACTGAAGGCGGCGAGCCCCGCCGCGCTCAAAGCCACCAAGGCGCTGGTGGCGGCGGTGGATCAACCCTTGTCTGAAGCGGTCATTGCCGACACCGCCCGCCGCATCGCCGATCAGCGCGCCAGCGCGGACGGGCGCGAGGGCCTCTCTGCCTTCCTCGAAAAACGCAAGCCGAACTGGGGACAGGCATGAGCCTGCGCAAGCTTCTCATCGCCAACCGGGGCGAAATCGCCGTCCGCATCATGCGCACCGCGCGGGCCATGGGCATCGCCACCGTGGCCGTCTATTCGGAAGCGGACGCCCACGCGCTCCATGTGGAGACGGCCGATGAGGCCTGGCCCATCGGCCCCGCCCCAGCCCGCGAGAGCTATCTGAAGATCGACGCCATCATCGCCGCCGCAAAGGCGAGCGGCGCGGATGCCATTCACCCCGGCTACGGCTTCCTCTCCGAGAATGCCGCCTTTGGGGAGGCGTGCGCTGAGGCCAGCATCACCTTCGTCGGCCCGCCCGCATCCGCCATCCGCGCCATGGGCTCCAAAAGCGCGGCCAAGGCGCTGATGGAGAAGGCGGGCGTGCCCCTCGTGCCCGGCTATCACGGCGAGGATCAGGACCCCGCCCTGCTGGCCGCCGAGGCGGCGCGCATCGGCTATCCCGTGCTCATCAAGGCCTCCGCCGGCGGCGGCGGCAAGGGCATGAAGGTGGTGGCCTCGGCGGGGGAATTCGCCGACGCTCTTGCCTCCGCCCAGCGCGAGGCCCGCAACGCCTTCGGCGACGACCGGGTGCTGATCGAGAAATATCTCACCCGCCCCCGCCACATCGAGGTGCAGGTGTTTGCCGACAGCCATGGCAACGCCGTCTATCTCAACGAGCGCGACTGCTCCATCCAGCGCCGGCATCAGAAGGTGGTGGAGGAAGCCCCCGCCCCCGGACTCTCGCCCGAACGGCGCGCCGCCATGGGCCAGGCGGCGGTGGATGCGGCGCGGGCCGTCGGCTACGTGGGCGCGGGCACGGTGGAGTTCATTGCCGAGGGCGAGGACTTCTTCTTCATGGAGATGAACACCCGCCTGCAGGTGGAGCACCCCGTCACCGAGGCCATCACCGGACAGGATCTCGTGGAATGGCAGTTGCGTGTGGCGCGCGGCGAAAGGCTGCCGCTCACGCAGGCGGATGTCCCGCTGGAAGGCGCCGCCATCGAGGTGCGGCTTTATGCGGAAGACCCGCAGAAGGATTTCCTGCCGCAGGTGGGCCGGCTCGATCATCTGCGCCTGCCCGATGATCTGCCCGGCGTGCGCGTCGACACCGGCGTGCGGGCGGGGGATAGCGTCTCCATCCATTACGATCCGATGATCGCCAAGATCATCGCCCGCGGCGCCGACCGGGCGGAGGCGGTGGGACGGCTGGCCGCCGCGCTGGCCGCGACCGAAGTGGTGGGCCTGCCCACCAACCGCGCCTTCCTCGCCGCCATCGCCAATCATCCCGCCTTCACGGCGGCGGATCTCGATACGGGCTTCATCGGCCGCTTCGGGGCTGACCTCCTGCCCGCGCCCGAGCCGTTGGACGACCGCACGCTGGCGCTCGCCGCCCTCTCCATCCTGCTGGAGGAGGCGCGCGTCTCTGCCACGGCCACCGATCCGGCCGATCCCTTCTCACCCTGGGGCCTCGCCCCCGGCTGGCGGCTCAACCGCGCCGCCCATGTGGACCTCACCTTCTCGGACGGGGGCGCCCGCCTCGTGGTGCGGGCGCATTATCGCGCGCGGGGCTTTGCCCTCGATCTGCCCGGCGGCACGCTGGAGGTGGAAGGCCGGCTTGAGGCCGACGGCACCATGGAAGCGCGCCTCGCGGGCGTGAAGCTTCGGGCGCGCGTGGTGCGCTCCGGCATGAAGCTGACGGTCTTCGCCGGCGGAACCGAGCGCCTGATCGAGTTCGTGGACCCGCGCCGCGCCTCCATCGACGCCACCGGCACCGCCGGCCGCCTCGTCGCGCCCATGCCGGGCACGGTCATCCGCGTGGCCGTGGAGCCCGGCCAGAGCGTTCAGAAGGGCGCCGCTCTGGTGGTGGTGGAGGCCATGAAGATGGAACACACCGTCACCGCCCCCCGTGACGGCACCGTCGCCCGCGTCCTGTTCGCCGCCGGCGATCTGGTGGACGAAGGCGCGGAACTGCTGGTGCTGGAAGAGGCGGGGTGAGGGCGGCGAGATGGGCAGCCGTCTCCGCGCTTTGCGCGGACCCCCTCCCTATCCCTCCCCCGCAAGCGGGAGAGGGGACCTGCCCCCTTAGCTGACAGGTTGTCCCGGAAGATCGTCCGGCTTCCTCATGCGAGCCAGAAAAGCCCTCTCCCGCCTGCGGGGGAGGGTTGGGAGGGGGCAGACCGGGCGCGAAGAAACGCAGCCGCGAGCCCAGTCACCCCCGGCCGCGGCGGGCCCGTTCCGGCAGCACGAGGTGGGCGATCCAGTTGCGGATTTCGGCGGTGCGCAGTTCCTTGGAGATGACGGCCCCGTCCACACCATGGCGCCAGATGAGGGCGGCGTTGGCGGGGTCGCGCTCCAGCTTTTCGAGGTCGCCGATGAAGGCGCTTTCCTCGTCCTCGTCGAGGAAGAAGCCCTCGGCCACCAGCGAGGGGCTGAGGCGGCGGAAGATGGCCGCCATTTCCCGGAAGGGATATTCGGGGTGGTACTGCACGCCCCAGGCGGTGCTGGCGCCCACCTTGAACTCGGCCGCCTGCACCTGAGAGTGGTCGTTGGTGGCGAGCAGCCGCGCGCCGTGGGGCAGCGTCTCCACCTCGTCCAGATGCACGGTCATGGCCTCGAACACCTCGGGCTTGCCGTCATACATGTGATGGTCGCGCCCGGCGTCCGTGACGCGGATGCGGCGGCCGAAGCCGACCTCGCGGCCGCGCGGGTTCTTGCGCACGGCGCCGCCGGCGGCGGTGGTGATGAGCTGGAGGCCCCAGCAACTGCCGAAGACCGGCGTGCCGGTGGTGAAGGCGGCGCGCAGGAGGTCGATCTGCTTCTGGATCTCCTCGCCGCCATTGTAGATGTTCAGCGAGGAGCCGGTGATGGCGATGCCGTCATAGCCCGCAAGGCCGCCGCTGTCGGGCAGGTTGGCGCCCGGGTCGGCCGGATAGCAGATGTCCACGACGGCGGTGGGCAGGATTTCCCGCAGCAGCCGCGCATAGCCCTCGCTCGCCGCTTCGCCTCCGAACCGCACCTGACGGGCGCGGGCTTCGGCGACATTGCCTTCGACAACGAGCAGACGGGGAGCGGACATGATGGACAGGAACCTGTTGGAGCTTGGAAAGCGCGGCGGGAACCAGCGCGCCGATCCCTCACCATAGGCGGCATTTTGACCAAAGCGAGGTGCGCGAGGCTCGCGGGCCTCAGTCCCCCAGCGTCGCCTCCAGCGTTTCGCGCGCCCGCTCCCGCCGCTCGTTCAGCAGGAGATAGACGCCCGACGCGATGACGATGGCCGCTCCCGCCAGCGTCCACAGGCTCGGCACCTGATGGAACAGCGCCCAGCCGAGGATGATCATGCCGATGATCTGCACATAGAGGAAAGGCGCCAGCACCGCCGCGGGCGCATGGCGGTGGGCGATGATGAGCAGCATGTGGCCGCCGCCCGCCACGAGGCCGATCAGCAGCAGCACCACCAGAACGGCCGGCTCCTGCGGCGTCTCCCACGCGAAGGGCAGCGGCAGCGAAGCGACCACCGAGCCGACCAGCGACGTGTAGAACAGGGTGGTCGGCGTCTTGTCCGTGTCCGCAAGCATGCGGGTCAGGATCGCGTAGAGCGCATAGCAGCCAGCGGAGAAGAGCGAGAGCAGGGCGGCGGGATGGATGCCGCCCGCCCCCGGCTGGGCCACGAGGAGAATGCCGGCAAATCCCGCCGAAATGGCCGCCCAGTGCCGCGCGCCCACCCACTCCCCCAGCATCGGCCCGGCGAACAGGGCGACGAAGAAGGGCGCCGAGAACATGATGGAGACGGTCTGGTCCAGTTGCAGGAACTGAAGCGCCGTGAAGTTGAGGATCGTGCAGCCGAACAGCAGGGCCGAGCGGGTCACCTGAAGCACGGGTCGCCGGGTGGAGAGCAGGCCGGGCACCGTCCAGGGATTGAAGACCACCAGCGCGATGACGAAGTGCACCACGTAGCGCGCCCACACCACCATGAAGACATTGATGTGGGCACCGAGCCATTTCGCCATGGCGTCCGAGATGGCGAAGGTGGAGACCGCAAGGCACATGAGCAGGATGCCGAACAGGCGGCGACTGGCGGGCTTGGTGGCGGCTGACATGGCTGGTCTCAAGCCTCCGCCGCGAAACGGCGGGCAGGCGGCTGCACCGCTGCGGCGCAGGCGAACGAACGGCGGATGTCGGGCATCGATCCCCCAGCGGCCGGCAGCTGCGGCGCAGTCTTAATCGTTTCAACAACCGATACCGGGCAGGGCGCCGAGGCAAAACCGCAAATCCTGCATGCAGATGCGCGCCCGCATGCACATGGCGCGGGTCCGGCAGGTCCGCTTCGCGGCCGGCCGTGCTATCTGGAGCGGATCCCCACCCTGTCCGGTTGCTCCATGTCCCAGGCCGCCCGTTCCGAACCGCCCGTCTCGCCTCTTGCCGCGCGCCTGCTCCATCGCGATGGCATGGTGCTGGTGCTAGACAAGCCGGCGGGCCTGCCCGTGCATCCCGGCCCCAAGGGTGGGGAGACGCTGCACGACCATCTGAACGGCCTGCGCTTCGGCCTGCCCCGCGCGCCCGAGTTGGCCCATCGGCTCGACAAGGACACCTCCGGCTGCCTCGTGCTCGGCCGTCACGGCAAGGCGCTCGCCCTGCTCAACCGCCTGTTCGCGGAGGGCCAGGCGGACAAGACCTATGTGGCGGTGACGCGGGGTGCGCCCGCCGAGGAGACGGGGCGCATCGATCAGCCGCTCGCCAAGCGCTCGCCCCACCGGGGCTGGTGGATGCAGGCGGTGCCGAAGGGCACGCCTGGTGGCCTTGAGGCGGTGACGGACTGGCGGGTGCTCGCCCGCACGGAAGGTCTCGCGGTGATGGCGCTTTCTCCGGTGACGGGACGCACGCATCAATTGCGCGCCCATCTCTCGCACATCGGTTTTCCCATTCTCGGCGACAGCATCTATGGCGGCGCCTCGCGCCTGCCCGGCGGGCCGATGCTGCATCTGCATTCCCGCCGCATCGTCCTGCCGGTGGCGAAGAACGGTCCGGCCATCGACGCCCGCGCGCCCCTGCCGCCGCACATGGTCGAGACGCTGACAGCGCTGGGGCTGGAGAGCGCCGCGATCGAGGCCGCGGCCGATACGGCGTTCGACTGAAACTTATCGCGTCACGAGCCAGATGCCGGCGGCGATCGGCACGACGCCGAGGAAGTCCAGCGGCGGCACGTGTTCGCCCAGCACCACCCAGCCGAAGAACAGGCCGAGCGGCGGCATGAGGAAGTGCAGCGCCGTCGCTTCGGTGGCGCTGGAGCGGTTGAGGATGAAGTACCAGAGGCTGTAGCCGCCGATGGACACCGCCACCACCAGATAGGCGAAGGCCCAGAGGAACGGGCCGGTGACGTGGATGGCGGATAGCGGCTCGGTGGCGAGGGCCACGGGGAACAGCACCACCCCGCCGGCGAGGCACTGGATGCCGCTCGCCTGCCAGAGCCCCGCCGAGGTGCGCAGCCTTTTGTAGACGAGCGTGCCGGCGGTGAGGGCGAAGAGGCCCCCGACCACGAACAGCGTGCCGACGAGGCTCTCATGCCCGCTGCCGAGCCGCGAGCGCAGCACGATGGCAACGCCCGCCATCCCGAGCAGCAGCCCCGCGAGCTTGCGAAGGGTGAGCCGCTCGCCCAGCACCGGCCCAGCGACCAGCGCGGTCAGCAGCGGGTTGGCGGAGATGATGACCGCCGTGAAGCCGGACGAGACCGTGGTCATGCCGGTGAAGCTGAGGCCGAGATAGAGCGCATTGTTCAGCGCGCCCGCGAGGATGAGCGCCGCCCATTCCCGCGCGTCGAGCCGCCGGAAGCCGCCCAGCGCCGCGCACAGGCCGAGGATGATGGCCCCAGCGATCAGGAAGCGGATGCTGAGCAGCAGCAGCGGCGGACATTCGGCGAGCGCGATCTTTCCGGCGGCGAAGGCCGAACTCCACAGCACGCAGAACAGCGCGATCAGCAGCGGCGTCGCGCCGAGCGGGGATGTGGCGGCGCGGCTTGGCGTCAGTCTGGCCGTGGGCATTGGGGCGTCTCCTCGCGCCCACCAAGCCACATTGGCGATGAATTGAAAAATTCGATGTTTTCATGCCTCATAGTGGAAACCTAAATGGAGTCCACATGCTGGACCTCGACCTGCTGCATGCCTTCGTGAGCGTCGTGGATGCTGGCGGATTTACCCGCGCTGGCGAGCGGGTCCACCGCACGCAATCCACCGTCAGCCAGCAGATCCGGCGGCTGGAGCAGGCGGCCGGCAAGCCCCTGTTCGACCGCAGCGGTCGGCAGGTGCGCCTCACCGAGGATGGCGAGCGGCTGCTCGGCTATGCACGCCGCATCCTCGCCCTCTCCGCGGAGGCGAAGGCGGCGCTCGCGTCGGCGCCGCCTGCGATGGTGCTGCGACTGGGCATGCCGGACGACATTGCGGTTGCCGCCCTCACGCGCATGGTGGCGGCCTTCGCAGCGGCCCATCCGCAGGTGCGGCTCGCGGTGCGCTGCGGGCTCAGCGTCGATCTCGACGCGAGCCTCGCCCAGGGCGATCTCGACGTGGCGCTGATGAAGCGCGAGCCGGGCCGTGGCGGTGCGCGCAACACCTGGCCCGAGCAATTGGTCTGGGCCGTGCGCGCCGATGCGCCGCTCCCCGTGCTGGACCCGGTGCCGCTCGCCGCCTTTCCGCAGGGCTGCCTCTATCGCAACCGTGCCATCGGCGCGCTGGAGCGGGCTGGGCGCGCTTGGCGCATCGCCTATGACTGCCCGAACCTCGTGGGCATCCTTGCGGCGGTGGAGAGCGGCCTTGCGGTCTCGGTGCTGGAGCGGCGGGCCCTCACGCCGGCGCTTCGGCCCCTGCCCGAGGGCCTTTTGCCGCCGCTTGGGCCGTCGGAACTCGCCTTGTGCGTGCGGGAGGGCGCTCCACCGCTGGCGGACGCCCTCGCCGCCGTGGTGGCGGACTTCTGCGCCGACCCGGCCGCCCTGCGCACGGCAGCCTGAGGACCGCGCACCAAGGGATCGGTGGCTCCAGCTCTAGGTGGCCGCGAGCAGGCGCTGGGCGATGGCCGCCGCCCCGGCAAGGCCGGGGGTCGGATGCACCACCACATGGGTCGGCACCGTGGCGAGGCGGGCCGTATAGGGCGGATGGTCCTCGAAGGCCGCCCGGAAGGGCGAGCCCGCGAACAGCGGTGCCAGAGCTGCGGCGACGCCGCCGGGAATGAAGACGCCGCCGCGCGCATCGAACAGCAGCGCATAATCCCCGAGGATGCGGCCGAGGATGCGCAGGAAGACGTTGCAGCTCTCAAGCTCGGCGGCGCTGCCGGTCAGCGCGGACCGGATGATGTGCTGCGAGGAGCACTGCTCGCCGGAAAGCACCGCGTGCAGCCGCACGAGGCCGGAGCCGGACAGCACCGCCTCCACGCTCACCGAGCCGAGATCGCGCACCAGATGGGCGAGGATGCGCGCCTCATCCGCCATCACCGCGCCGAAGCGGGCATGGCCGCCCTCGCTGGGCAGCACGCGGTAGCCGGCCTCCTGCGGCAGCAGCAGGGCGGTGCCGAGGCCCGTGCCGGGGCCGCACACCAGAATGGGCGCGCGCTCCACGGCCTTGCCGGTGCCCACCTGCACAAGGTCGGCGCGGCCCAGGGTCGGCACACCCTCCGCCAGCGCGACGAAATCGTTGAACACGGCGAGCTGGCCGAGACCCAGTGCCGCAGCAAGCGCCGGCCGCTGGAAGCGCCAGTCGCGGTTGGTCAGGCGCACGTCATCGCCATCCACCGGTCCGGCCACGGCGAAGACGCCGACATCGGGACGGGTGCCGCCGGTCTGTTCGAAATAATGCCCGAACAGGGCTTCCAGATTGGGAAAGTCCTCCCCGGCGAGCACGCGGATGTCATACGGCTGGCCGCCGGCATCGACGCGCGCGATGCGGGCCGAGGTGCCCCCGATGTCTGCAAGCAATGCGGTCGATACCATCCAGGATACTCCACCATACGGGGGGCAAACTAACGCTGCCGGGCGCGATGTCCAAAGCGGGGCTCACGGCACCGACTGCGCCTTGGCCGCTGTGGTGGCAATCAAACGCTTGGTCCCGTAAGGTGAGTTCCCTCGCGTGTTTCGCAGGGCGGGGGCTGGCGTTTGCGCCCGCCGCGCGTACATATGGAGGGGCAATGCTTGCCGGCCGTGCGCGGCGGGAAAGCAACGCTGGCGGAGACAATACCGGTCGCGCGTCCGCGCAGCGGCTGGAAGGCATGGCGGAACGCAGTGCTCGACATCTATACGATTATCTTCCTGGCCCTCGCGGTCTTCATCTTCGTCCGGCTGCGCAGCGTGCTCGGCCAGAGGACCGGGAAGGAACGCCCGCCGTACGATCCCTTCACGCCGCGCCCGCCGGCCGCGCCTTCGTCTGACAATGTCGTGAGCCTGCCCGAGCGGGTTGGCGATGCCCCGCAGCGCCCCACGGCGCCGGTGTCCCAGCCCCTGCCCGGCACCTTCCGCTGGAAGGGCGTGACGGAGGAAGGCTCTCCGCTCGCCGAAGCGCTGGACCAGATCGCTGCCATCGAGCCGGACTTCGACGCCAAGCATTTCGTGGAAGGCGCCAAGTCCGCCTATGAGATGATCGTGCTCGCCTTTGCCGCCGGCGACCGCCGCACGCTGAAGGACCTGCTCTCCAAGGACGTGTTCGACGGCTTCGTCGCCGCCATCTCCGAGCGGGAAGGCCGCGGCGAGACCATGGAATCGCGCTTCGTCGCCATCGAGAAGGCGGAGATCATCGAGGCGAGCGTGCGCGGCCGCACCGGCCAAGTGACCCTGCGCTTCGTCTCCAAGATCATCTCCGCCACCCGCTCCCGCGACGGCGCGGTGGTGGACGGCAGCGCCGACACCGTGGCCGACGTGACCGACGTGTGGACCTTCGCCCGCGAGCTCGGTGCGCGCGACCCGAACTGGAAGCTCGTCGCCACCGAAGCCGCGCAGTAAAGGGCTATGGACCGGAGCGGTGCAGCCTTTCGGCGCGGCCGTCTCCGGCTGGCCCACCTTGTCCGGCTGGTCCCGGTCCTCGGCTTTTTGACGGGCGTGCCCGCCGGGGCCGCGCCCCTCGCGCCGACGCCGGTGCCGGACCTTGCGGGCGCCACCCTTCAGCCGGTGGCCTATGGCGCCCTGCCCGGCTGGTCGGCCGACGACCAGGGGGCGGCCTTCGCCACCTTCCTCGCCTCCTGCCGGGCGTTGGCCAAGGCGCCCGCGGAAGTCGGTCCCGCCTCGCGGCCCCGCCTCCAGCCCGCCTTGCGGCAGGCGTGCGCCGCCGCCCGCCGGCTCGGCACCCCGAACCCGGTGCTGGCGCGGTGGTTCTTCGAGGCCCATTTCCGGCCCTTCGCCATCACTCCCACCGCCAGCCCGCGCGGCTTCCTCACCGGCTATTACGAGCCGGAGGTGGAAGGATCGCTCGTCCCCGGCGCGGACTATGCCGTCCCCGTCTATGCCCGCCCCCCGGACCTCATCAGCGACGCGCCAGGCAGCAACAAGGGCCCGGCCTACCGGATGCAGAATGGCGCCCGTGTGCCCTACTGGAACCGCGCCGAGATCGAGGACGGGGCGCTCGCCGGGCGCGGCCTCGAAATCTGCTGGCTGAAGGATCCCGTCGATCTCTTCTTCATGCAGATCCAGGGCTCGGCCCGCGTGCGCCTGCCGGACGGGCGGGTGATCCGGCTGAATTACGACGGCCATAACGGACAGCCTTATGTGCCGGTCGGCCGCCTGCTCATCGAACGCGGGATCGTGCCGCGCAACGAGATGTCCATGGACCGCATCCGCGCCTTCATGGAAGCCGACCCCGCCGCCGGAAAGGCGCTGCGGCGGGAGAGCCCCTCCTTCGTCTTCTTCAAGGCGGTGCCGCTCAAGGAGGGCGAGGGGGCGCTGGGCGCACAGGGCATTGGCCTCACCCCTGGCCGTTCCATCGCCGTGGACCGTACGCTGCACACCTATGGCACGCCTGTCTTCATCAGCGCCCGTCTTCCCATCGCGAGCCCGGCCCCCGAGACGCCCTTCCAGCGCCTGATGATCGCGCAGGACACGGGCTCGGCCATCGTCGGGCCGGCACGGGCGGACCTTTTCTTCGGCGCTGGGGCGGAAGCCGGACGCATCGCCGGGCGCATCCGCGATCCGGGCGACTTCTTCCTGCTGCTGCCGCGCTTCGAGCCCCGCGAGGCGGCGCCATGACCCCGCGGCGGCGCAAGCGCGTGCTGCGCGAGGACGAACGCGCCCTGTGGGAGCATGTCTCCCGCTCGGTGGCGCCGCTGCGTCCGCGCCCGGCGCTGCCCGCCAAGCCCGAGACGCCGCCTCCCGAGGAACCGGCGCCCCCCGCCGAGACGGAGGGCCGTGCGCCCAAGGGCCCGGTGCTCCACCCGCGCAAGCGGCCGCTGGCGCCGGCGGCACCACCGCCGCCCCCGCTGACCAAGATCGAGCCGAAGGTCCGCCGCAAGCTCAACCGGGGCGCAGATGTGGATGCGCGGCTCGACCTGCACGGCCTCACCCAGGCCGCCGCCCATCGGCGGCTGCATCTCTTCATCATGGACGCGCAGGCCGCCGGCCACAGCCTCGTGCTCGTCATCACCGGCAAGGGCGACAGCGAGGGCTTGGGGCTCGGGCTGGGCCTTGGCTGGCTGCGCGGCGGCGAGGCCGGGCGCGGCGTGCTGCGCCGGGCGGTGCCGCAATGGCTCTCGGACCACGCGCTGCGGCCCTATGTGGTGGGGTTCGAGAATGCCGCCCGCCACCATGGCGGCGAAGGCGCGCTTTATGTTCGCATCCGCCGGCGGCGGGAGCGGAGCTGAAGCATGACGCCTTTCGGACGCCGGATGCGGGAGCTGCGCGCCGCCCGCGGGGCGACCCTCACCGAGATGGCCACCGCCATCGGGGTTTCGCCCACCTATCTCTCGGCGCTGGAAACCGGCAAGCGCGGCAAGCCGACCTGGGCCCTCGTCCAGCGCATCATCGCCTATTTCAACGTGATCTGGGACGAGGCGGAGGACCTGCAGCGCCTCGCGGAAGTCTCCCATCCCCGCGTGACCGTGGACACGGCCGGCCTCTCCCCCGAGGCGACGGAACTCGCCAACCTGCTGGCGGTGGAGATCGCCCACCTGCCGCCCGAAGCGGTGGCCGAACTGCTGGGCCGGCTCAAGATCCTGCGCAAGCGCGCGTGAACGCTCCGCGCGGGAACAGTCCGCGCCGCCCGAGGTTGACCCTTGGAGAGCCGCAAGCGGGACCCGACGTCCCGCCGCGGAGCCAGGGAGGGCCGTCATGGAACCCCACGACGAAACCAAGGCGCTGATCTCGGCCAGCACCCTCAAGGGCACCGATGTCTTCGACACCGAAGGCAACCATGTGGGCAGCCTGCAGGATGTGATGATCGACAAGCGCACGGGCGTGCTCGCGAGCGCCGTCATCACCTTCGGCGGCGTGCTCGGCATCGGCGGCGAGGATCGCCCCGTGCCCTGGAATGCCCTGCGTTACGACGCCCGACAGGGCGGCTTCGTCATCGGCATTCCCATCCCGACCGCCGAGGAAACACCTGCTCCCGCCGTTTCCGTCGCCTTCTGACGGGCCGGGAGCCCAACACCAAAGAGGAGAACGCCATGGTCGCGACCGACGAAACCCATAACCTCATTGCCGGCGACAAGGTGTCCGGTACGAACGTCTACAACACCACGGGCGACAAGATCGGCTCGATCTACGACGTGATGATCGACAAGCGCTCCGGCAAGGTGGCCTATGCCGTGATGTCGTTCGGCGGCTTCCTGGGCATGGGGGAGGACTATCACCCCTTGCCGTGGTCCACGCTGAATTACGATACCGGCATGGGCGGCTATGTGGTGCCCATGTCCCGCGAGCAGCTCGAGGGCGGCCCGCATTACGGCACCAGGGACACGCCGCAGTGGGATCGCGACTACGAGACCCGCGTGCACGATTATTACAAGACGCCCTATTACTGGAGCTGACCTCCCGCGGCCCGGACCTCGACGGTCCGGGCCGCTTGGCTCAGGGCCGCGTGCCCTTTTCTGGCGTTGCGGAAACGGCCTTGTGACCCGCTTCCGCAGCGCCCGCGCTAGCCTCCCGGCCGTCCCGTGCTAAACTCCCCCTCTTTGAGAGGCCCCGGGTGCGGGAGGCTGTGTGACGGCGACACCGGACGGAAAGACCCCGCGAACCGTTGAGGCTCAGGCCGCCCGCGCGCTGGAGCAGGCTCTGGTCCGCGCCCGCCATGTGGTGTTCTGGGAGCGGGCCTGGCCGCCGCTCGTGCTGGTCGCGGTCGCCGTGGCGCTGTTTCTCGTCGCCTCCTGGGCCGGCCTCTGGGTCGCCCTGCCGCCACTCGGCCGGATCATCGGCCTCATTCTCTTTGCTCTTCTTGGCCTCGCCGCTCTGGTGCCGCTGGCTCGCATCCGGCGCCCCACGCGTGCCGAGGCCCTGGCACGCCTTGATGTGGCGAGCGGCCTGCCCCACCGGCCCGCGACCGCGCTGGGCGACGCCCTCGCGACCCGTCCCGATGATCCCGTGGGCGCCGCCCTGTGGCGGGCGCACGTCGCCCGCGCGGTGGGTGCCGCCCGGCGGCTGCGCGCCGGCCTGCCTGCGCCGCGTCTCGCCGAGCGTGATCCCTATGCCCTCCGGGCGCTGGCGCTGCTCGGCGTGGTCTCCGCCTTCTTCCTGACGCCCGGCGACCACTGGAGCCGCATCCGCACCGCCTTCGACTGGCGCGGGGCCGTGACCCCGCTCGCCTATCGGCTCGATGCCTGGATCGACCCGCCAGCTTATACGGGACGGCCGCCGGTCGTGCTGCCGGGCCTGAGGTCCGAGGACACCATCACAGCGCAGGCCGCCGCCGTGACCGTACCCGCCGGCAGCGTGCTCGTGGTGCGCAGCGCCGGCGTGCCGCTCGATGCGCTGAAGGTGGAGAGCGGCTTCGAGGAAGTGAAGCCGGCCGAGACCGCCGATGCCGCGAAGGACGGCCCCAAGACCGAAGGCGGCAAGACCGCCCCCGCGCGCGCAGATGCGCCTCAGCCGGGCGAGCGCCGCTTCACCATCATGCGCGGCGGCGCGGTGTCCTTCAGTGGCCCGGACCAGCGCACCGCGAGCTGGCGCATTGCGGCAACGCCCGACCAGAAGCCGACCATCAGCTTCGCCCGTGACCCGCAGACCGGACCGCGCAACACCTTCGTTCTCTCCTACCGGGTCGAGGACGATTACGGCGTCAAGGAAGCCAGGGCGATCCTGAAGGCGCTGCCGCCCGAGCGCGGCCTCTATCCCCGGCCCGGCGCACCCGTGCCCGTCGCCGGCCAGCCGCTGGTGCCGCCCCCGGACCTGCCCCTCTCCCTGCCGCAAGGCGGGCGCAGCGGCGCGGCGCAGACCTCCAAGGATCTCGTCACCCACCCCTGGGCTGGCGCCCGCGTGGAAGTGACGCTCGTCGCGAAGGACGAGGCCGGCAACGAGGGCACCAGCGACACCCGCGTGGTGCGCCTGCCGGCCCGGGCCTTCTCGAAGCCTGTCGCCCGTGCCCTCATCGAGGAGCGCCGCCGCCTCGCGCTGGATGTGGGCGCGCGCAGCCGGGTGCAGGACGTGCTGGCGGCACTGACGCTGGCGCCCGACAAGTTCGCGCTGCCGGCCAATGAATATCTCGGCCTGCGCACGGCCTATTACCGGCTGAAGAACGCCCGCTCGGACGACGATCTCAAGGGCGTCGTGGACTATCTGTGGGACGTGGCGGTGCTGATCGAGGACGGCACGCTGAGCGCCGCCGAGCGGGAGTTGCGCGCGGCGCAGGAGGCCCTGCGCGAAGCCCTCGAACGCGGCGCCAGCGACGAGGAGATCCAGCGCCTCGCGCAGGACCTGCGGCAGGCCATGGAAAAGATGATGCGCCAGCTCGCCGAGCAGGCGCAACGCGGCGACGGCACCGACCGGCCGCTGGACCAGAACACCCGCGTGATCCGCCCGCAGGATCTCCAGCGCATGGTGGACCGGATCGAGAATCTCGCCCGCTCCGGGTCGCGCGATGCCGCCCGCCAACTGCTGGACGAGCTTCAGGCCATGATGGACGGGATGAAGCCCGGCAACCGTCAGGCCGGCGGCCAGCAGGGGCAGCAGCAGAGCGAACTGGGCAACATGATCCAGGAGCAGCAGCGCCTGCGCGACCGCACCTACCAGCAGGGCCGTCCCGGCCAGCGGGGGCAACAGGGCCAGCGCGGCCAACAGGGACAGCAGGGCCAGCCTGGAGAGGGCCAGCAGGAGGGCGACAACGGCTATGGCGGCCTGCAGCAGGGCCAGCAGGAGCTGCGCCGCCGCCTCGGCCAGATGCTGGAGCAGTTCCGCCAGCAGCAGCAACAGCAGGGCCGCGGACAGGGGCAGGGCCAAGGACAAGGCCAGGGCCAGGGGGATCCGAGCGATCCCGCCAACCGCGCCGGTGAAGCCTTCGGCCGCGCCGAACAGGCCATGCGCGACGCGGAAGGCGCGCTCGGCGAGGGCAACGGGCAGGGCGCGCTCGACGCACAGGGCCGCGCCCTTCAGGCAATGCGGCAGGGCGCGCAGGCGCTGGCCGATGGCCAGCAGGGCGACCAGAACGGCCCCGGCCCCGGCGGCCCCTCCGGCGAGCAGGCCCAGCGCACGGACCCCCTCGGCCGGCCCATGCGCTCGCAGGATTATGGCGACGACTTCACCGTGAAGGTGCCGGACGAGGTGGATGCCCAGCGCGCCCGCCGCGTGCTGGAAGAACTGCGCCGCCGCCTCGAACAGACCGACCGTCCCCAGCAGGAGCTGGATTACATCGAGCGGCTGCTGCGGAACTTCTGACGGCGGGCGCGGGAAGGCGCGGGCACGCCTCCCATCCGGCGGCCAAGCCGAGAGCGTCCATCGTTCGTCCCTCCCGAAGGGCGGCCCTCTGCCGAAGCGGTCACAGCGGCGCAGGTGCCAGCCGACGTGCGGCGCCTCCGGGATGAAGGGCCGAGAGCGGCTGCCCTGATCGGTCGCCGGGTCGTGCCCCTGCGGTGGCCCATATGACGCAGCTTCAGGCCGGGCGCTCGGGCAAGCCCGGCAGCGGGCCGTAACCGGCCATCCGCGTGAAGGCATCCACGTGATGCAGCAGCGCCCAATAGTCACCAAACGCGAAGGTCGCCTCCAGATAAGGCGCCATCTCCGCCTCGGTCATCGGGATTTCTGTCCTCCTCGCCGGTTCGCCCTCGCGCCGGTCCGTGATCTCCCACGCGCTTGGACGGGACCGCAATCCGGCACACCAGGCCTCCTGGGATGATCCCTGCGGCGAGATCTCCACGTTCAGGTCCCCGAGCCATCCTTGCCGATCCAAGTCCCCATAAAGCCTTGCTTTGACATGCCAACCTGGGACGTCCAGCGAGAGCCAGATGGAAAGAGGCGGGAGGAAATCCGGATCTCTGGGGTCGTGGGGCGATTTGGGCCGCTTTCCCAGGTAATGGACGGTCAGCCGGCCCTTTTCCATCGGGCGCACCGTGAGAAGGTAATCCTCGCGTGCGTGATGCCGCCGCTCCGCCTCCTCACGCGTGAGGGGAAGGAGCAGCATGTTGCGGCCCGCCCGCACCAGCCGACCGTGCGAGAAGGATGGCGTATTCGTTTCCACCGGCTCGTCCGCGAACAGGCCCTCCGGCGTCTGCACCCAGGGACGGATGGAAAACGGCGCCTCATCGCAGCGCCTCGCGTGGCTCGCTTTCGGTTCCTCCACCGGAAAGGGCGAGGGCTCCCAGACGCTCTGCAGCTTCAGCGCGACCACCATCTCGGCTTCACGCGCATGGGCCTCGGCACAAAGCTCGGCAATGTCGCGGTCGAGTTCGCTCCGCAGCTCCTGGATCGCCCGCAACATGTGCGGTCGGTCGGCATTGTCCCGCGCGAGATCATCAAGATAGGCCTCGGCCCGCTCCGGCGCGCCAGCGAGGATGAAGGCCCGCACGGGCGCCTTGAAAAGGGCGTTGTCCCCGCCTTGTCTCCTGAATGTTCCGGCCAAACGTTCCGCAACGGCGGACAGGGTCCTCACCTGACCGGCCGGTGCGAAGACATGTTCCGCCAGATGGTCCAGAAGCAGCATCTGGAAATGTTGCTCCCAGACATCCCGTCCGGCGCCGCGCACCCTGTCCCGCAAGAAGATGTCGAAGTGCGCGTCGTACAGAGGCACCAGGATGCGAGAGACGCTAAATGAATAGGGGTCTCCGGTCCGGTCGAAGAAGGCCCCGCGCAGCACATGGCGCACCGGGCGGATCACCAGAGCGCGGTCCGCCACCGTCAGATCCGGCCGCAAGGCGAGCAGCGGCTTCACATAGCGCTTGATGTCGGCCGGGCGCGTGCCCGGCACCCGGCCCTTCGCCTTCTCCGCGTCCCTGCGGGCCTGGACGACATCGAGGCTGCGACGGGCCATTTCCACGGCCCGATCGGCGGGGAATGGCCGGTCCTCTTCCTCATCCAGCACCACGGCCCCGAGCAATTTGGCGAGCGCGGCGGCGGTGCAGAGCGCCGCCAGCATCTCATCCTCGTCGCCGCCCCAGCGGAAGCTCGCCGAGCGGTCGAAACCCGGATCCACCTCGCCCGCGAACTGCGCGATCATCTCCTGATCGTCGAACACGTCGAACTCGACGCCCGTTTCCTCCCGCCGCAGCTTCATGGGCAGGAAGCCCCGGTGCCCCTCCAACGTCCCCCGGCCGGAGAGGGAGACGGGAAAGGTCAGCTCCCGGAACATGGCGTTCACGGCCGCGCGGGCCGGCAAGGCGCCGCGAAAAAAGACATGCAGCTCCATCGACATGTGCCATTCCCCCCGCAAAAATCACGGCCCCAGCAGGCGCTCACTTTCACCCAGAGCCTTCCGCGGAATGTCCGACGGCTGGCCGGGAAAGTGTGGTGCGATATCCGGTGCCGCGCGCCGGCCGGGCGCGTCACCGCTCCTCAGGACGCAAGCGGCGGCACGCCGGGCAGCGGCCCATGGCCGGCAAGGCGGGCGCAGGCCTCGATCCGGCGCAGCAGGGTCCAGTAGTCGCCGAAGGGGAAGACCGGCGTGAGCCACGGCGCCATCTCCGTGTCGCTCATGGGCGTTTCCACCTCGGATTTCCCCCGCCGCTGGTCTTTGGTGACCCGCACGCCCTTCGTCGCATCGAGACGGGTCTGCCAGACATGGATATGCCGTTCGAGGTCGTGCACGATGATCTCAAGGCGCCCCATCCGCCCCAGATCCCGCTGCTCGTCCTTGAAGGAGGCATGAAGGCCCCATCCCGGCGTGCGCAGGTTCACGAACACATCGAGCGGCGCGAGCATACCGGCATCTCTGCGGTCGCCCGGGTTCGCCTGATCCCACACGCCATAATGGATGGTCAGAAGGTCCGTGGGAGACAGCCGGACCACCATGCAATAGCGGTCATGCGCCTGATGCCTCTGCTCGGCTTCCTCCCGCGACAGCGGCGCAAGGCGAATGAACGCATCGCCGTGGTCCTGAAGCCGTTTGGAGAAGACGGGCGCGTCCAGTTCCTCCGGCAGGGCACCATACAGATCGTCCGGCAGCGGCGCTCATGGCGCCAGCGGGAAGGGCGCCTCGTCGGTGCGGGCGGCCCGGCTTCCCTTCGGCAGTTCCACCGGAAACGGCGTCGGCTCCCAGATGGCCTTGAGCTTCAGGATCGACGCCATGTCGGCTTCGCGCCGGTGGTGGTCGTCGCACATGTCGGCGATGTCCCGGCCGAGGTCCCCGCGCAGCTTACGCATGAGCTCCGCCTCATGCTCGCCATTCGCGCTGCGCTCGCCCTCCTCCACGAAGGCGGCGGCCTGTTCCGCTTCCCCCGCGAGGAGGAGCGAGCGGACGAGGGCGATGATGTGCTCGCCATTCGGGTGCTTGCGCGTGCGCATGGCCCCGGCGAAATCGGACAGGCTCGTCACGCTGGCGAGCGGCGTGAACACCTGCTCGCGCAACTGGTCCAGCAGCAGCGGCTGGAAGTGCGGCTCCCAGATCTCCCATGCGCCGGGCAGTTGATCGTAGCTGGTGCAGGCCACGGTCGGGTCATACATGGGCATGAGCAGGCGATGGATGTCGACCGCGTAGCGGTCATAGCGACCGAGCGCGGCACCTCGCAGGACGTGGCGGACAGGCCGCATCACCAGATAGCGGTCCACCAGCACCAGATCCTTCCGGGACTCCAGGAGGGGTCTGAGATACTCCCGCAGATGGATGGGGCTGGTGCCCCCCTTAAATCCAATTGCCCGCTCGCCCTCGAGCTGCGGCACGATCCATTTGAGCATGCCCCGCGCCTTCTCCACCGCCTCCTCGGCGGAGAACGGGCTCACAGCCTCGTCGTCCAGGACCACCGCACCGAGCATCGTCGCCAGCGCGGCAGCCGTGCAGAGGGCGGCCAGCCGTTCCTCGTCATCGCCACTCCAGCGAAATGTGACGGAGCGGTCGAAGGCCGGGTCCATGGCGCCGGCCATCAGCGCCAGCATCTCCGCATTGTCGAAGACGTCGAACTCGAACCCCGTTTCCACATGCTGGAGACGCATGGGCATGAAGCCCCGGTGCCCTTCCAGCGCGCCCTGCCCCGGAAGCGCGAAGGGAAAGTGCAATGCGTTGAACATCGCATTGACGGCCATGCGCTCGGGCAACCGGCCGCTGAAAAAGACGTGGATCTCCGGAAACATGTGTCACCCCCGGCAATTGCCCGTGGCCAAAACGGCCGGCAGCCGGAGAATAGAACAAAATAGGAACAAAACAACCAAAAGTTGAATTGGTGGCGCGGCGGCGCGGTTCCGCCCCACACGCCAATCACGCTGAACGATGGCAAGCCATAAACAGCTGCAACCCAAGCGCGGCGGAACGGCGCCGGCTCCCTCAGCCGGCGCCCGTGAGGCTCAGTCGAGCTGCTCGATATGGCCGATGAAGGGAAGCTGGCGGAACGCGTGGGCGACATCCATGCCGTAGCCGACCACGAATACGTCCGGCGTCATGAAGCCCACATAATCGGCGTCGATCTGCACCGCCCGCTTGCCGGGCTTCTCCAACAGCACGCACACCTTCACGGTGCGGGCGCCGCGTGCCATCAGCAGGTCCTTCGCGAAGGCCAGCGTGCGACCGGATTCCAGAATGTCGTCCACCAGCAGCACGTCGCGGCCGCGCACGTCGCTTTCCACATCCCGCAGGATGGTCACCTGGCCGGAGGAGACCTGCGCATCGCGATAGCTGGAGAGGTGCACGAACTCCATTTCCGGTGCCATGCCAGAGGCGTGCATCGCCCGCAGAAGGTCGGCGGCGAACACGAACGAGCCTTTCAGCACCGCGACCACGAGCAGATTCTCGAAGCCCGCGCCGGCGATTTCGCTCGCCAGTTCCTTGTTGCGGGCGGCAATGCGGTTCTCGTCGAACAGAACTTTAACGGGTGGTAGGGACATGGTTCCTCCGTGACGGCCGAGCATGCCGCGCCGGACACCGATCGTCCAGCGCACCGCGCGCAGCCCTCCCATGGGCACGGCATGGGCATGCTCATGCTTGATTCACCCTCTGGCCTTGCCGCTCTATGGTGGCGCACGAAGGCTTGGACGATTCGAGGAAGGTGCAGGGGTGGTCCGGTTCGAGAATGTGGGCCTGAGGTATGGCATGGGGCCGGAGGTGCTGAAGGATGTGACCTTCAGCATCGAGCCGAACTCGTTCCAGTTCCTCACCGGTCCCTCGGGCGCGGGCAAGACCACGCTGCTGCGCCTGCTCTTCCTGTCCATGAAGCCGACGCGCGGCCTCATCACCATGTTCGGCCGCGATGTCTCCTCGCTCGATCCGGACGAGGTGGCGGTCATCCGCCGCCGCATCGGCATCGTGTTCCAGGATTTCCGCCTGCTCGACCACTTCACCACCTATGAGAACGTGGCGCTGCCACTGCGCGTGCTCGGCAAGGAAGAGGCGAGCTACCGGGCGGAGGTGACGGAGCTCCTGCATTGGGTGGGCCTCGGCGACCGCATGCACGTGCTGCCCCCGGTGCTCTCGGGCGGCGAGAAGCAGCGCGCGGCCATCGCCCGCGCCCTCATCGGCCGGCCGGAATTCCTGCTGGCGGACGAGCCCACCGGCAATGTGGACCCGACGCTGGCCCGCCGCCTGCTGCGCCTTTTCGTGGAACTGAACCGCTCCGGCACCTCGGTTCTGCTCGCCACCCACGACATCGCGCTGATGGATCAGTTCGACGCGCGCCGGCTCGTGATCGCGGATGGACGGCTCTATGTCTATGACTGAGCCCCCCACCCCCCCGATCCCGGTGGCCGAGACGCCGCCAACCAAGGCCAAGGCCGCGCCCAAGGCGGCGCCGAAACCCAAGGTGCCGCCGCCCACCCCCATCGTGCCCCGCGCCACCGTGGCGGGCCGTGCGCTGGTGGCGGTGGTTGCCATCATGACGTTCCTCGCCGCCATCACAGTGGGCGCGGTGATGGCCGTGCGCAGCACCGCCGAGGTCTGGCGCGCCGATGTCACGCGGGAGGTCACCATCCAGATTCGCGCCGGCGACAAGGCGGTGACGGACGCGCAGGTGAAGACCGCCGTGGACCTCGCCCGCCAGACGCCCGGCATCACCGAGGCCCATGTGCTGACAGAGCCGGAGACCGGCCGCCTGCTGGAGCCATGGCTGGGTTCGGGCCTCGATTATTCGGACCTGCCGGTGCCGCGCATCGTGGTGCTGCGGCTCGACACCTCCTCGCCGCCCGATCTCGCGCGCCTGCGCCGCACGCTGACCGACCGCATCCCCACCGCCGCGCTGGACGACCACCGCACCTGGTCGCGCCGGCTGGGCGCCATGGCGGAGGGCGTCATGTTCACGGGCTTCGGCCTGCTGGCGCTGGTGGGCGCGGCCACCGTGCTATCGGTGGTCTTCGCCACCCGCGCGGCGGTCGCCACCAACCGGGCGGTGGTGGAGGTGCTGCACTTCGTCGGCGCGCGGGACGGCTTCATCGCCGCCCAGTTCCAGCGCCACTTCCTCAAGGTGGGCACGCAGGGCGGTCTGCTCGGCGGGCTCTCGGCGGCGGCGCTGTTCGGCGGGCTCATGAGCCTGCCGCGCCTCGGCATCGGTGCCGATCCGGAAAGCCCCGGCATCCTCTCCTGGTTCGATCCCGGCTGGCTGGGCTTTGCCGGCATGGCCGTGGTGGTCGTGCTGATCGCGCTGGTGACGGCACTCACCTCCCGCGTCACCGTTTACCGGACGTTGAGGACGATCACCTGAGGCTTCACCGCCTCGGGCGCGGCACCGCGGCTCCTCGCGCCTGCCGCATTTATCGGGCATTCTGAACATCATGAGCGTGACGCAGCCGGCCTGTCACCAGAGCAGGCCAGACGACAAGGCCAAGGCGGGATCACGGCGCGGACCGACATTCTGGCTGCGCCGCGCGGCCCTGAGCCTTGCCTTCGTCTCCGGCACGCTGGCGCTGCTGTTCGTCGGCGGCTTCGTGGTCTTCACCACCGCCATCGCCCCGCGCGAGCCCGCCGGGCTCAAGCCGGCGGACGGCATCGTCGTGCTCACCGGCGGGGCTTCTCGCATCGCGGATGGCGTGCAGTTGCTCGCTTCCGGCCACGGCCAGCGGCTTCTCATCAGCGGCGTCAACCGCGCCACCTCGCAGGACGAGATCCGCCGCACCCTGCCCGACAACGAGCATTTGCTGGACTGCTGCGTCGACCTCGGCCACCGGGCGCTCAACACCTTCGGCAACGCCATCGAGGCCGCCGAGTGGACGCGGGCGCAGGGCTTCCGCTCCCTCGTGGTGGTCACCTCCGCCTGGCACATGCCCCGCGCTTTGGTGGAACTCGGCCGCGCGCTGCCGGAAGTCGAGCTTGTCGCCTATCCTGTGGTGACGGACCGCATGCAGTCCGGCGGCTGGTGGACCGATCCCCAGACCGTGAAGCTCCTCCTCAAGGAGTATTTGAAGTACATGATGGCCATGGCGAAGATCCGCCCCGCCCAGGCGGTCGCGCCCAAGGCCACCGTGTCCACCTCCGCCGCCACGCCCGGCGGCCGGCAGGCGTCGGTGTCCGCACCGGTCCATGGGGGCGACGGGAAGCCCGAGTGATCCTGCTGCGTTCGCTGCTGTTCCAGTTTCTGTTCTACAGCTTCACCATCCTCTACATGCTGGTGTTCCTGCCGGCCCTGCCCTTCGTCACGCGCCGGCAGATGTGGCGGCTCGTGGTGCTGCCGTGGTCGCGCGGCACGGGCTGGCTGCTGCGGACGATCGCCGGAACGCACGTGGAGATCACGGGACGCGAGAACATCCCCGACGGGCCGCTGCTCATCGCCTCCAAGCACCAGTCGGCGTGGGAGACCATCGCCCTGCTGCCGCTGTTCTCGGACGCCACCTTCATCCTCAAGCGGGAACTGATGTGGCTGCCGGTCTTCGGCTGGTACGCCGCCAAGGGCGACGTCATTCCCATCAACCGGGGCGCCCGCGCCGCCGCGCTCAAGGCCATGACCGTCCGCGCCCGCGAGGAACTCGCCAAGGGCCGGCAGATCATCATCTTTCCCGAGGGTACCCGCCGCCCGCCGGGCGCGCCGCCGGCCTACAAGTTCGGCGTCGCCCACCTCTATGCGGCCTTCGGCGTGCCCTGCCTGCCGGTGGCGCTCAATTCCGGCCTTTACTGGCCGCGCAACGCCCTCGTGCGCCGGCCGGGCACCATCCGTGTCGAGATATTGCCGCCTATCCCGCCCGGCCTCAGGCGTGAAGCCTTCTTCGAGCGGCTGCAGGCGGACATCGAGCCCGCCAGCGACCGCCTGCTGGCGCTGGGTCGTGCCGAACTGGGGATGACCGCGCCGGAAATGCCTCCACAGGCGGAATTATCCCCGTAACCATACCTTGTGGAAAACTCTTGCCGAGGCCCAGAGAAGCGTTCTAGTTTCGTTCTCATGAACGCCACTGATTCGCTCCTCATCCCCCTGATTGATGCCGGTCCGCTGACCGGCCTGAGCGAGGCTGCGCTTGGTGCGCGCTATCGTTTCTGGCGCGATCAGGACGGCGTCCGGCACGTGTTCTCCGTCTATCCGACCGAAGAGGCCCCCGATTATCCGGAGGCGCTGGCCATTGCCGTGCGGCGCACGCCGGCGGGCTCCATCGCGGTGTGGGCGGGCAAGCCGGGCGAGGCGGCGGTGCGCGCAGCCAAGCGCAATCTGGCGGAAGAAATCCACATCCATGTCTTCGGCGAAGGCGGCGCGGACACGCTGCGCACGCTTCTCAACCGTCGCACCCTGTCCACCGATCCGCTGGCGCTCCCTCCGCCGGTCGCCGCCCATGCCGTGGCAGCAGGACGCCGTCAGGCCGCCTGAGGCGTAACAGCGGGCGAGTGGCTCAGGCCTGACCGCCGCGCAGGTGGTGGGCGATCCAGCTCAGGCCGCGGTCCTCGATGCCCATGGTGGCGAGCGCATCCACGGTCGCCAGCACATAATCCCGGTTCGGCCCCGAACGGCCGTGCGAGCGGCGTACCAGATGCAGTTGGTCCTCCAGCGAGAGGCCGCGGGCATATTGCGGGTGCGCCCGGTTCGCCACATAGGCCACCGCCGAGGCGGCGAGATCCTCGTGCCCCTTCAGCCGCACGCGGCGCGACGTCTCCCGATAGACGCCGGAAATCTGTTCCCGCTCCGTGAGATAGGCATGCACCTGCGGCCAGTCCGCCGCCGCCACGCGATAGGCCACGCCCTTGCACGAGCCGCCGAGATCGAGCCCCAGCACGAGGCCGGGATGCTCCGGCGTGCCGCGATGGTGGAAGGAATAGATGCAGAGCGCGCGGTGCGCCCCGAGCAAGGTCGCCTCCACCCGCTCGGCGAAGGGAAAGCCGGGGTTCCAGATCAGCGAGCCATAGCCGAACACCCACGGATCATGCGCCGGAACCGGCACCGGGGGATGCGACATACGCGGCGAGGGCGAATCGGCGGACATGGCGGGATGGAACTCGGGGCTGTTACCGCAAAGGCGAAGCAGGCTTCTCGCCTGATTGATCCGGCGATTATGCGGCGAAAGCAACGCCCGCCTACGGAAAGTCGCGGGTTTGTCCCGTGGCAGGACGGCGCGCGCCATCAAAGGTGCGGCAACGGGGGCGGCTTGGGCCTTCAAGTGGCCTTCAACATGTTCTAGAGCCAGAGTTCATCCTGCCTGCCCGTCGCCTGCCGGCAGCCCGACGCATCGACACGAAGGGAAAGCATGACTGTCTCCGAACCCGCGCCCCGGCGCCGGCGACCCTGGATCATCGCCCTCCCCCTGGTGCTGCTGCTCCTCATTGCCGCCGGCTGGTCCGGCCTTTGGGTCTATGCCGCCCGCACCGCGGACGGCGAGATCGACGCCTGGCTTGCCCGCGAGAAGCTGCTCGGCCGGGAATGGTCCTGCTCCGAGCGGGCGCTGGAGGGCTTTCCCTTCCGCTTCGAGCTGATGTGCCGCGATCCCGTTCTGGTGACCAAGGGCGGCGACAGCTTCCGCATTTCCGCCGCCGGGGCGCGCGCCGTGGCGCAGGTCTGGGACCCGAGCCATATCGTCGCCGAGTTCGCCTCGCCCGCCCGTATCGAGGATCAGGTGACGGGGCAGGTCTACACGGCCTCCTGGTCGCTGCTGCAGATGAGCGGCATCGGCAATTCCACCGGGCAGCCGCAGCGGCTCGACATCGTGGTCAACAATCCGCTGGTGGAACAGGCCCCCGGAAACGCCGCCACCAACCCCATGTTCTCCGCCAAGCAGCTGGAGGCCCATGCCCGCCGCCGCCCCGGTGAGAACGGCGCGCGCGACGGCATCGACTTCGCTTTCTCCCTCGCCGGCGCGGAAAGCCCGATGATGGCGGGCGCCGGCAGCTCCGGCCCGGTGGATGTGGCGCTCCAGATGACCGTCACGGCGGCGGACGACCTGCGCCCCATGTCGGTGAAGGACCGGCTGCGGGCCTGGGCCATGTCCGGCGGCGTGGTGCAGCTCCAGGGCTTTGCGGTCACAACGCCGAAGGCCGCCGCCAACGCCACCGGCGCACTGCTGGTGGATGCGCAGGGCCGCCTCAACGGGCAGCTGGCGCTCGGCTTCTCGGGTATCGAGGAAGTGCTGCGGAACCTGAGCAAGACGGGCTTCATCTCGCCGGAGATCGTGCCCATCGTCGGCGCCCTGGCCATGGCCGGCAAGCCGGGCGAAGTCGCCGGCCGCAAGGGCGTGACCTTCAACATCAATTTCGATCAGGGCGCGCTGAAGCTCGGCAAGATCCCCGTCGGCATCGTCCCGCCGCTGTTCTGAGGAGAGTGAATTCGACGGGCGCCGCGCCTCGCCCAACGCGCTCCCTCCCCCCTTGTGGGGGAGGGCTGGGGAGGGGGGTAATGCCCTCTCCGCCAGAGTGCCATGCGCCGGAAATGCAGGCCTGCTTCACTCCCTGCCCGCACGACAGACGCAGCCGTTCTACCCCCCTCCCTAGCCCTCCCCCGCAAGGGGGGAGGGTGGTTCCGCCTGGGGCGGGAGGGTCTCGAGCGAGCCAGAGCGAAGGTGAGGCCGGCGCGCTTGGGCGCGCGGCGTCCTACTTCTTCGCCGCCACCAGATGGCGGCCGAAGTCCGGCGCCGCCGTTTCCTGGCCCTGCTCGATGATGGAGCGGCGGATGGCGCGGGTGCGGGTGAAGTGGTCGAACAGCGTCTGGCCGTCGCCATAGCGGATCGCCCGCTGGAGGGCCGTGAGGTCCTCCGTGAAGCGGCCGAGCATCTCCAGCACCGCCTCGCGATTGTAGAGGAACACGTCGCGCCACATGGTCGGATCGGACGCCGCGATGCGCGTGAAGTCGCGGAAGCCGCCGGCCGAGAACTTGATGACCTCGGAGGTCAGCGTCTGTTCGAGGTCCGCCGCCGTGCCCACGATGTTGTAGGCGATGAGGTGCGGCAGGTGGGAGGTGATGGCCAGCACCAGATCATGGTGCTGCGGCGACATGGTCTCCACATTCGCGCCCATGCCGCTCCACAGCACGGAGAGCCGCTCCACCGCCGCCGGATCGGCATCCGCCACCGGCGTCACGATGCACCAGCGGTTCTCGAACAGACTGGCGAAGCCCGCATCGGGGCCGGAGAATTCCGTGCCGGCCACCGGATGGGCGGGCACCAGATGGGCGTGGGCGGGCACGTGGGGGGCCATCTGCTCCACCACCGCCGCCTTCACCGAGCCGACGTCGGAGAGGATGGCACCCGGCTTCAGCGCCGGGCCGATCTCCGCCGCCACGGCGCCGGACGCACCGACCGGCACGCAGACGATGACGATGTCCGCATCCGCGACGGCTTCCGCCGCCGTCTCCGGCACCTCGTCCGCAAAGCCCAGCTCACGAACGCGGGCCCGCACGCCCGCATCGCGGTCGGCCACGACGACGGTGCCGGCCAGCCCCTTTTCGCGCACGGCGCGGGCGACGGACGAGCCGATCAGTCCCGCGCCGATGATCGCCAGGCGCCCGACGAGAGGTGCGCTCACCGCTCCGCCCCGGAGAGGAAGTCGGAGAGGGCCTGAACCACGAGGCGGTTGGCTTCCTCGGTGCCGATGGTCATGCGCAGGGAATCCGGCAGGCCATAGGAGGCGACCGCGCGCAGGATGAGGCCGCGCCGGGTGAGGAAGGCATCCGCTTCCGCTGCCGTGCGGCCGGGCGTCTTCGGGAAATGGATGAGCACGAAGTTGCCGACGCTGGGCGTGACCGTGAGCCCGAGCGCGGTGAGCTCGGTGGTCAGCCAGGACAGCCACTGGTCGTTGTGGGCGATGGAACGCTCCACATGCTCGGCGTCGAGGATGGCCGCCGCACCCGCCGCAATGGCCGGGGCGTTCATGTTGAACGGGCCACGGATGCGGTTGAGGGCGTCGATCACCGCCTCGGACGCCACCGCCCAGCCGATGCGCAGGGCGGCGAGGCCGTGGATCTTGGAGAAGGTGCGGCACATGATGACGTTCTCGGCGGAGAGCGCGAGTTCAAGGCCGGTCTCGTAATCGTTGCGGCGGACGTATTCGCTATAGGCGGCGTCCAGCACCAGCAGCACGTTCGGCGGCAGCGCGGCGTGCAGGCGACGCACCTCGTTGAACGGCAGATAGGTGCCCGTCGGATTGTTGGGATTGGCGAGGAAGATCACGCGGGTGCGCTCGGTCACCGCGCCGATGATGGCGTCCACGTCCATCTGGAGGTCTTCGCGGTCCGGCACGACGACCGGCACGCCGCCGGCGCCCAGCGTCGCGATCTTGTAGACGAGGAAGCCGTGGGCGCAGTGGATCGCCTCGTCACCGGGGCCGACATAGGCGTGGGCGATGAGGTTCAGGATCTCGTCGGAGCCGGCACCGCAGATGATGCGGTCCGGATCGATGCCCATGGCCTTACCGATGGCCTCGCGCAGCGCCGTTGAGGAGCCGTCGGGATAATCCTGCAGGTTCGTGCCGGCGCTCTGGAAGGCGGCGATGGCCTTCGGGCTCGGGCCGAGCGGCGTCTCGTTGGAAGAGAGCTTGAACACCTTCTCCACACCCGCCGCATGGCTCTTGCCGGGGACATAGGCCGAAATGGCCAGCACGCCGGGGCGCGGCTCGGGACGGGCGGGGTGACGCTGGGTCTCTTTGGCGGAAACGGACATAACCTGCTCCAGATCAGGGCCGGGCGATGCCGGCGCTGTCCATGCCGAAACGATAGGGGGCGGCATGGCTCCCCACGGGAATGAAGGATCGGACGCTGGCGCCGCTCTGGCGCAGCACGTCCTGCACGGTGCCGCCGTCCGTGCCCCGCACGGAGACGAGCAGGGCCGCGCCGTCGAGCGCGCCGTCGGCCACCGCCAGCACTTCGGCGTGGGTCGCCACCGCAGCGGCCGCGCGGGCGCTCCAGCCGGCGACGCGCACGCTGAAGGTGGACACCTCGGTCACCGCCGCATCGGCGATGGGATGGGAGACCACGAACACCGGCAGGCCGGCGGGATGGTCCGCCCGCTCCACGAAGGGCAGGCGGGCGATGATCTTGGGCGCCGTCACGCCCTCGAGGGCGGTCCACCAGGCATCAGAGCCCGGAACCATGGCGGCGGGCAGGAGGCCGAGGTCGCCACGCGAGGCGGCCACCGCCTCCACCACCGCCCGCGCGCCCATGTGCGGCACGAAAGGCGCGGTGAAGCCGAAGTGGAAGCGCGCGCTGTCGCGCATCAGAGGCTCGCCCACCGAGAGGTCGGCGTGGACCGAATAGGGCGCCTGCACATAGGTGAAGGTGGCGATGATGACGCGCCAGATGCTCTCCACCGTATCGAGCGGCAGCAGGCCGTGATGGCGCTCGACGAGGCTGCGCATCATCGACGCCTCGCGCGCCGGGCGGAAGGCGGAACCCTCGGTCTGGGTGCGCTTCACCTGCACCAGCCGGTCGATGATCTCGCTCCGCTCCATGAGCAGGCGATGCATCGTCTCGTCGATACGGTCGATCTCGGCGCGGAGGTCGGCGAGGGAAGGGGTCTTCGCTGCGTCAGTCATGGGAACCCACGGAAACGCCGCGACCTGTAGCGTCAGACGGGCGGCGAATCAAAGCATTGTTTCGGGAGGGCACCCGTGCGCGCGGCGCACGGCGCGGGCGGGGCGGCGGTAGCGCCATGGACTTCCGTGGCCGGATCGGCCATGCGGGGGAGGAAGCGGGAGGCATCACGTGGCGGGCGCCATACGCGAGACGCTCTATTACACGGTCGGGCTGGTGGTGCTGCGGGCCATCGGCCTCGTCATGCTCCCGGTCAACACCTACTTCCTCTCCAGCGCTGAATACGGCCGGCTGGAGGTGCTGCTTTCCTTCATCGACGTGGGCGCGCTGTTCTTCAGCCTCGCCTTGCCCTCGGCCCTCGCCCGCTTCGTCGGTGACGAACAGACCTGGGAGGCGCGCAAGGCAGTGTGCGCCGAATATGCCGGCCTCGCCCTTCTCGTCAGCGGCGTGCTGGTGGCGTTGGGCGCGGCCTTCTCCCATCCCATTACCGGCTTGCTGCCCGAAAAGGTGAGCCAGAGCGAATTCCTGCTGCTGCTCGCCGCCATCTGCCTCGAAGGCGTGCTGGGCGTCGGGCTCACCTGGATGCGCATCCGGGGGGCGGCGGGCACCTTCCTCGCCATGTCGCTCAGCCGCGCGCTGGGACAGGCGGCGCTCTCAGCCACGCTGCTGGTGCTGGGCTTCGGCGTGGAGGGCGTCCTGATCGCTTCCGCCACGGCGGCGCTGGCGCAGGGCGGGGCCATGATGGTCTATCTCGCCCGCGACTGCGGCATCTCGCTGCGCTTCGCCCGCTGGCGGGAGATGCTCATCTATTGCGGCCCGCTGCTGCTCTCCGCCCTCGCCGCCTTCGTGCTCGGCTCCTATGACCGCTGGGTGCTGGCCGGCCATGTGACCCCGGAGGACATCGCGCTCTATGGCGTCGCCGGACGGCTCGGCGCGCTGACGGCGGTGCTGCTCCAGCCCTTCCACATGTGGTGGTTCCCCAAGCGCTTCATCGTGCTGGCGGAGGATAACGGCGCCGAACGCAGCGCCGACATCGTGTCGCTGGGCCTGCTCATCGTGCTCGGCGCCTTCGTGGGGGTAAGTCTGGGCGGGCCGTTTGCGGTGCATGTGCTGACGCGCGAGGCTTATTGGGGGGCGAGCGCCTTCATCGCCTTCATCGCGCTCAACTATGCCATTCAGGAAACCGGCAGCCTGCTGGAGATCGGCTGTTATCTGAGGAAGGACGGCTTTGCCCCGCTCCTCATCAACCTGATCGGGGCGGGCCTCGCCATCCTGTTCTATTTCACACTCATCCCGCGCTATGGCGTGCCGGGCGCCATCGCCGCGACGCTGATCGCCCAGAGCGTGCGCGTGGTCCTCACCTGGGCGGTCTCGCGCCATTACGCGCCCATTCCCTATCGCTTCGCCCGGCTCGGCCTCGTGAGCGCGGTGGCGCTCGCCCTGACGGCGCTCGCCGCTTTCACCCTGCACCCGCTGGTGATGCCGCTCGGCGCGGTGGTGATCCTGCCGCTCATCGGCTGGATGGCGGTGCGGCTCAAGCTGCTGCCCCGCCTCGACCCCGCCGAACTGCCCGAACCCCTGCGCCGCCGGCTCAAGCTGGGGTAGCGTCCCTCGACGGACGTCATGCCCGGGCTCGTCCGGCGGCGTGCTTCTTGCTTCGGGGGCGGGAGAATGGGAAACCGGAGGCAACCGGTCCCGCAGCGCGAAGGCCCATGGATCTCAACACCGTCACCGCCCTCCACCGGCCCCGGACCCGTGACGAGATCGGCCCCTTTCAGGCGGGCGATGCCTTTCTTGCGGGCGGCACCGCCCTGTTCGCGGCACCCGATCCCGCGCTCTCCCGCCTCATCGATTTGCCGGCCCTCAACTGGCCGCCGGTCACGCTGACGGCGGATGGCCTCGAGATCGCCGCCACCTGCACTTTCGCGGAACTCGAAGAAGCGTCGCTGCCCCCTCGCCTCTCGGCGCTGGCGGCACGCTGCTGCGGCGCGCTCTACGGGTCGTTCAAGGTGCGCGCGGCGGCGACCATTGGCGGAAATCTGTGCACCGCGCTCGCCGCCGCACCCATGGCTGCCTTCGCGGTGGCGCTCGATGCGGAGATGCTGATCTGGCGGGCGGACGGCACAGCCCGGACGCTGCCGGCCCGCGAGTTTATCCTCGCGCCGACCCGCACGCGGCTCGGAACGGGAGAATTGCTGCGCAGCATTCTCGTGCCGGCTTGCAATATGGACCTGCGCTGGGCCTTCCGCCGCATCGCGCTGAATGAGCTTGGCCGCTCCGCCGCGCTGGTCATCGGGACGCAGGACGGGGCGGGCCGCTTCGGCCTCACGATCACCGCGTCGACGCCCCGGCCGGTCCGGCTCGACTTCCCGGCTTTGCCAGACGCCGAAACGCTTCTCGCCGCGCTCGACGCCGCCGTTTCGCCCGTCGGCTGGTATGACGACGTGCATGGCGATCCGCTCTGGCGGGCCCACATGACGCGGCTTTTTGCGCAGCAAATCCGCAGCGAGCTGACGGGAGAGGCGGCATGAGCGCCCTCCTCCTCAATGGCCGGAACATCGAGGCCGCCCCGCGCGCGGGCCAGTGCCTGCGCACCTTCCTGCGCGATCTCGGCGCCTTCGGCGTCAAGCGCGGGTGCGATGTGGGCGATTGCGGTGCCTGCACCGTGCTGCTCGACGGCGCGCCGGTACATAGCTGCATCACGCCCGCCTTCCGCGCGCTGGGGCGCAGCATCACGACCATTGAGGGGCTGGCGGAAGGCAACGATCTCCATCCCGTGCAGCAGGCTTTTCTGGACGCGCAGGGCTTCCAGTGCGGCTATTGCACGGCCGGGCAGGTGCTCACGGTGGCCGCGCTCAATCAGGCGCAGCGGCGGGATTTGCCCGCCGCTCTGAAGGGCAATCTCTGCCGCTGCACCGGCTATCGCGCCATTGCCGATGCGGTGGCCGGCATCGCCCATGCGGAACATCCCGAGGCTGGTGCTGCCTGCGGGCACAGCGTCCACGCCCCGGCAGCGCGGGCCATCCTCACGGGCGCGGCGCGCTATACGCTGGATGTGGAGGTGCCCGGCCTCACGCACCTGAAGCTCGTCCGCGCGCCCCACGCCCATGCGCGCATCCGCGCCATCGACACGGCGGCCGCGCTGGCGGTGCCCGGCGTGATCGCCGTGCTGACCCATAAGGATGCGCCGCCGGTCCTCTATTCCTCGGCCCGGCACGAGATCGCCACCGACGATGTGGACGACACCCGCATCCTCGACGATGTGGTGCGCCATGTGGGCCAGCGCGTCGCCGCCGTGATCGCCGAGACGGTGGCCGCCGCCGAGGAGGCCTGCCGGGGGATCGTCGTCGATTACGAGGTGCTTCCCGCCGTCTTCGATCCCGAGGCCGCCCGCCAGCCCGGCGCACCGCGGGTGCATGGGGAGAAGGGCGCTGAGAGCCGCATCTTCGATCCCGCCCGCAACATCGTCGCGCATCTCGAAGGCGAGGTGGGCGATGTGGCGGCGGGGTTTGCGGCGGCGGACGTGGTGGTGGAGGAGACGCTGGAAAGCCAGCGCCTCCAGCACGCGCATCTCGAAACCCACTGCGCCATCGGCTGGCGGGATAAGGACGGCCGGCTCGTCATCCGCTCGTCCACGCAGGTGCCTTTCCTCACCCGCGATGCGCTCGCCACCGTGCTCGGCCTGCCGCGCGAAGCCGTGCGCGTGTTCACCGGGCAGGTGGGCGGCGGCTTCGGCGGCAAGCAGGAAATGCTGGTGGAGGACATCGTCGGTCTCGCCGTGCTGAAGACGGGGCGGCCGGTGCAACTGGAACTCACCCGCGAGGAACAGTTCGCCGCCACCACCTCCCGCCACCCCATGAGGGTGCGGGTGAAGCTGGGTGCGAGGTCGGACGGCACGCTCACCGCCTTCGAGATGGACGTGCTCTCGAACACGGGGGCCTATGGCAATCACGGCGTGGGCACGCTGTTCCACGGCTGCAACGAATCGGTGCAGGTCTATCGCTGCCCCAACAAGAAGGTGACGGGCGAGGCGGTCTATACCCACACCCTGCCCTCCGGCGCCTTCCGGGGCTATGGCCTCAGCCAGACCATCTTCGCCATCGAGAGCGCCATGGACGAACTGGCGCGGCGGCTCGGCCTCGACCCGTTCGAGCTCAGGCGGCGCAACGTCATCCGCCCCGGCGATGCCATGGTGGCCTGGAGCCTCCATCCGCACGACATCGAATATGGCAGCTACGGCCTCGACCAGTGCCTGAACCTCGTGGAAGCGGCGCTCGCCGGCCCGCATGATCCTGTGCAGGAAGGGCCGGACTGGCAGGTGGGCAAGGGCATGGCGCTCGCCATGATCGACACCATCCCCCCGCGCGGCCACCATGCCCATGCGCGTCTGAAGCTGGCGGCGGATGGCGCTTATGAGCTGGCGGTCGGCACGGTGGAATTCGGCAACGGCAGCCACACGGTCCACGGCCAGATCGTCGCCGGGGCGCTGGGCACCTGCCCCAAGGCCATCCGCCTCGTCACCTCCGATACGGACGCGGTGGCCCATGACACGGGCGCCTATGGCAGCACCGGCATCGTGGTGGCGGGCCGCGCGGCGCTCGATGCGGCGGAGAAGCTGAAAGCCGCCGTTCTCAGCTTCGCGACAGATCACGCCGGTGTTGCGGCGGGCGATGGCCGGCTGACGGCGGAAGGCGTCACCTTGCCGGATGGCCGGCTCCTCCCGCTGGCCGATCTCGCCCGCGCGGCGGAAGCGGCGGGCGCGCCGCTCGCGACGGAAGGCGTCAGCAACGGCTCGCCGCGCTCCATCGCCTTCAACGTTCATGGCTTCGTGGTGGCGGTGAATGGCGAGACCGGCGAAGTGCGCATCCTCAAAAGCGTGCAGGCGGCGGATGCGGGGCGGGTGCTGAACCCCATGCAATGCCGGGGACAGGTGGAGGGCGGCGTCGCGCAGGCTTTGGGCGCCGCGCTGTTCGAGGACCTCGTCATCGACAACGCCGGGTCGGTGGTGAACCCCGCCTTCCGCCACTATCACATCCCCGCCTTCGCCGACGTGCCGCGCACTGAAGTGCTGTTCGCGGACACCCATGACAGGCTGGGGCCTTTCGGGGCCAAATCCATGAGCGAGAGCCCGTTCAATCCGGTGGCGGCGGCGCTGGGCAACGCCATCCGCGACGCGACGGGCGTGCGCCTGCGGGCGACGCCCTTCGCGCGGGATCGCGTGTTCCGGGCGCTGAAGGCGGCGCGGGAGGCTGGGACGGAGAGGGTGTGATTTTCGAGGGCGTGAGGGGTGGAGAGGGCATTACCCCCCTCCCCGGCCCTCCCCCGCAAGGGGGGAGGGAGTGGTGGCGCTCTGTAATGAGATCGGCCCAAGCGCCGGGCGGAAAGCCCTCCCCCCTTGCGGGGGAGGGTTGGGAGGGGGGTAATGCCCTCTGAAATCAGGACGAACACTCGCCCGCAGGATCAGGCAGAGCCTCTCGCGGGCGAGGGCTGGGAACTTAAACGGGGGACTGGGCTGATGCTGGAGCGGCTCTTCAAGCTGAAGGACAACGGCACCACGGTGCGCACGGAGATCATGGCGGGGTTCACCACCTTCCTCACCATGGCCTACATCATCTTCATCAATCCGAAGATCCTCGCCGATGCGGGCATGCCCCACGGCTCGGTGTTCGTGGCCACCTGCCTCATCGCGGCGCTGGGCAGCCTCGCCATGGGGCTCTATGCCAACTATCCCATCGCGATCGCCCCCGGCATGGGCCTCAACGCCTACTTCGCCTACGTGGTCGTGCTCGGCATGGGCTACACGTGGCAGATCGCGCTGGGCGCCGTCTTCATCTCCGGCGTGTGCTTCGTGCTGGTGACGCTGTTCCGCATCCGCGAGGCCATCGTCAACGGCATCCCCCATTCGATCCGCATCGCCATCACGGTGGGCATCGGGCTGTTCCTCGCCATCATCTCGCTGAAGAGCGCCGGCATCGTCGCGGCGAGCCCCGCCACCTTCGTCACTTTGGGCAATCTGCATGAGCCCACCGTCATCCTCTCGGTGATCGGCTTCTTCGCGGTGGCGGTGCTCTCCGTGCTGCGCTTCAAGGGCGCGCTGCTCATCGGCATCCTCGGCGTCACGGCGCTGAGCTTCTTCTTCGCGGGCAACAAGCTCTCCAGCTTCGTCTCGCTGCCGCCCTCCCTCTCGCCGACCCTGTTCGCCCTCGACATTCCGGGCGCGCTGCACGCCGGCATCCTCAATGTGGTGCTGGTGTTCTTCCTGGTGGAGCTGTTCGACGCCACCGGCACGCTCATGGGCGTCGCCCGCCGCGCGGGCCTGCTCAAGGACGGCAAGATGGAGCGCCTCAACAAGGCGCTGCTGGCGGACAGCACCTCCATCCTGGCCGGCTCGCTGCTCGGCACCTCCAGCTCCACCGCTTATCTCGAAAGCGCGTCCGGCGTGCAGGAGGGCGGGCGCACCGGCCTCGTGGCGGTGACGGTCGGCGTGCTGTTCCTCGCCTGCCTGTTCTTCGCCCCGCTGGCCGGCTCGGTGCCCGCCTATGCCACGGCCCCGGCACTGTTCTTCGTCGCCTGCCTGATGCTGCGCGATCTGACCGAGCTGGACTGGGAGGACATCACCGAGGTCATCCCGGCGGCGGTGACGGCGCTGCTCATGCCCTTCACCTATTCCATCGCCACGGGCGTTGCCTTCGGCTTCATCTCCTATGCGGGGCTGAAGCTCTTCACCGGCCGGGCGAAAGAGGTGAACTGGATCGTCTGGATCATCGCCGCCGTCTTCCTGTTCAAATATGCCTATGAAGGCTCGGCCGGGTGACACAGGCCCCCCGCATCGCTCTGCGCGCCGGCGCCATCACCTTCCGGGGCAATCCCTTCCTCGCCCCGGAGGCCGAGACGTTCGTTTACGAGAGCGATGCGCTGCTGGTGATGGAGGCTGGGCGCATCACCGCCTTCGGCCCCTATGAGGCCCTCTGGCCGAGCCTGGCGGAGGGGACGGAGATCCGGTCCTTTCCCGACGCCCTGCTCTGCCCCGGCTTCATCGACACCCATGTCCATTATCCGCAGACGGGGATGATCGCCTCCTTCGCGGGCGAACTGCTGGAGTGGCTGGAGCGCTACACCTTCCCCACCGAGCTTGCCTTCGCCGATCCCGCTTATGCGGACGCGATGGCCAAGGTGTTTTTGCGCCAGTTGCTGCGCAACGGCACCACGACGGCCATGGTCTATTGCACGGTGCATCCCCATTCAGCGGAGGCGCTGTTCGCGGAAAGCCACCGCTTCGACACCCGCATGATCGCCGGCAAGGTGCTCATGGACCGCAACGCCCCCGAGGGCCTGCTGGATGAGAGCGTCGCCCGCAGCATCGCGGAGAGCGAGGCGCTGATCGCCCGCTGGCACGGCACCGGCCGCCAGCTCTATGCGGTGACGCCGCGCTTCGCCGGCACCTCGACGCCGGAGCAGCTTGAAGCCGCCGGCCATCTGCTGAAGCGCCAAGCGGGCCTGTTCCTCCAGACCCACCTTTCCGAGAACCGCAAGGAGATCGAATGGATCGCCGGCCTCTTCCCGGAGCGGGCGGACTATCTCGATGTCTATGCCCATGCCGGGCTCGTCGGCCCGCGTGCGGTGTTCGGGCACGGGGTGCATGTGAGCGAGGGCAATCTGTGCACGTGCCACGAAACCGGCGCGGCGCTCGCCCATTGCCCCACCTCCAACCTCTTCCTCGGCTCGGGACTCTTCCGCCTGTTTGATGCGCTCGATCCGCGCCGGCCGGTGCGCGTCGGCCTCGGCACCGATGTGGGGGCGGGCACCAGCTTCTCCCAGCTCGCGAGCCTGAACGAGGCCTATAAGGTCGCGGCCCTTCAGGGCGGGCGGCTCGATGCGGTGAAGGGCTTCTATCTCGCGACGCTGGGCGGCGCCCATGCGCTGCATCTGGACGACCGGCTGGGGCGTCTCGCGCCGGGCTATGAGGCGGATGTGTGCGTGCTGGACCTCAAGGCGACCGAGTTGCTGGCCCTGCGCACCGCCCGCAGCGACGACATCAGCGACCAGCTTTTCGCCCTCATGACGCTGGGCGATGACCGCGCCATCCGCGCCACCTATGTGGCCGGCCGCTGCGCCTATGACCGCGACCGGGCCGAGCCGTTCCAATACGCCTGAGGCTACTGCCCCTTGCCGAGCACCATCACCGCCGCCGTGCGGAAGATGATGGAGAGGTCGGTCTTGATCCAGTCCCACGGGTCCAGCAGGCGCATGGCGTAAGCGTGGTCGTAGCCGACCTTGGAGCGCACGTCCTCGATGGAGCCGTCATAGCCCTGGTTCACCTGCGCGAGGCCGGTGATGCCGGGGCGCAGGCCGTGGGTGCGCTCCACATAGAAGGGAATTTCCTTCTCCAGCTTCAGGAAGAAGGCGGGCCGCTCCGGGCGCGGGCCGACAATGGACATGTCGCCCTTCAGCACATTGATGGCCTGCGGCAGCTCGTCGATGCGGGTCTTGCGCATGAAGCGGCCGATGGGGGTGATGCGCGGATCGTTCGCCGTCGCCCACACCGGGCCGGTGCGTGCCTCCGCATCGACATACATGGTGCGGAACTTGAAGAGGTAGAACAGGTCCGTGCGCGTCTCCGTGGAGCGGCCGACACGGATCTGGCGATAGAAGATCGGCCCCTTCGAGGTGAGCTTGATGGCGAGCGCCACCGGCACGAACACCGCCGCCAGGACGAGAAAGGCGATGGCGCCCACCACGATGTCGAAGGCGCGCTTGCCCACCCGCACCACCGGGTGGACATAATCGAGTTCCGGCTCGCCCGCAGCGCTCATGCCCGCCTTGCTCTCCGCGGCGCGGCCCCAGCGTCCCCGGTCCTTGCCGGTGAGCTGGCGCAGCGCGCCGATCAGCCCCGCTCCGTGCCCTTCCACGAAATAACCCGCGAACCGCAGCACGCGCGGCAGAGGCGCGGCGGATTTCGCGATGGCGAACAGGGCGAGCCCGTAGAAGGCCACCTGCCCGACCAATAGCAGGCGGTAGAGTGTTAGCGGATAGAAGGCAAGGAGGAGATTGGAGACAAACAGGATCACCAGGAGGAAGGGCACGAAGGCCCGCAACGCCTTGCCGGAGAGGAAGATGAAGGCGAGGTCCGGCCGGCGCGGATCACCGAGCCGCCACAGCCACAGCGCCTGCTGCACATTGCCGGAGGCGATGCGCACCCGGCGGCGGAACTCCTGCGCCCGGTGGGTGCGCTCCTCTTCCGTCGCCACAATGGCGCGGTCATAGACGGCCCCCGCCCCTGCCGCGACCATGCGCATGGGCAGGATCACATCGTCATTGATGGTGTGCGGCGGCAGCGGCGCCCAGAGTTCCCGCCGGAACATGTAGAAGGCGCCGTGGCAGCCGATAGGCGCGGCGAGCGCCGCCTCGTCCGCCTTGATGGCGGTCTGGTAGCGCCAGTAGCCCGCCTCCCCGGCGCTGCCCGCCGCCCGGAGGGCATAGGTGCCCGCCACCACGCCGATGCGCGGGTCCGCAAAATGCGCCGCCGCCCGGCGCAGGGCATCGGGCGAGAGGCTGGCGGAGACGTCGGAGAGCGCGACAAGGCCGGGCGGCAGGCCGGCGATCACCTCGTTCAGCACCGCCACCTTGCCCCGGTTGACCGGGAAATCGCGCACCTCGGCATTGAGGCCCGCGCAGGCCTCCGAGGCCAGAGCCGCGCGCGCCGCCTCCGGCGTGCCGTCGGTGCAGCCGTCGCAGGCGACGATCACCTTCAGCCGGTCGCGGGGATAATCGAGGGCCGCGCAGTCCTTCAGCTTGGCGGCGATGAAGGCCGCTTCCTGATAGGCCGGCACCACCAGAGTGATGACGGGCAGGTCGGCCTCGGGCACCGGCGGCGGCACCGGGCGCGGACCGCGCCTCCGGGCCAGCGCGCGCAACAGCGCCGGGAACACCGCATGGTGATAGGCGACAAGCACGAGGCTGAGCCAGAACAGCAGCTCCAGCGCGATCATGCCGCCTCCGGAGTGAGCAGCCTCCTGTAGTCCGCCACCATGCGGTCCCAGGAGAAATGGCCGGTGACGAAGGCGCGCGGATCACCCGCCGGGGGATGATCGAGGCGCAGGTTGAGGGCCGCCGCCAGTGCCGAAGGGTCTTCGGGCGGCACGGCAAGGCTCACATCCGGGCACAGCCCCTCGCGCACCGAGCCGACGTCGCTTGCCACCACCGGAATGCCGCAGGCCTGCGCCTCCAGCACCGAGAGCGGCAGGCCCTCCGCGCGCGAGGGCAGGGCCACCACGTCGAAGGCAGGATAAAGCGCCTCCATGTCGGCGCGATAGCCGAGGAAGATCACCCGGTCGGCAATGCCGAGTTCCGTCGCCAGGGCGCGGAACATGCGCTCGTGCGACCCCTGCCCGGCGAGCACCGCGACCGCCCCAGGCACCTGTGCGAAGGCGCGCAGGAAGACATCCTGCCCCTTCACATGCTCCAGCCGCCCCGACACGCCGACGATGCGGGCCTCCACGGGCAGGTCAAAGCGGCGCCGGGCCTCGGCGCGGTCCTGCGGCCGGAAGCGGTCCGTATCCACCGCATTGCGGATCACCGTCACCGGGCAGCCCCGCATGACGGTGGCCATCTCGTCCGCCACGGCCTGCGAGACCGCTACCACGCGCGGCCGCACGAGACGCGCCACCATGCCGGCGATCCAGCGGTGGCGGGGGTCGTCATAGTGCCAGACGTCGTGCTCCACATGCGCGATCACCGGCACGCCGGCGAGGCGGGCGGCGAGCGTGCCGTAGAGCAGCGGGCCCACATGATGGGTCAGGACGGCGCGGGGCCGCAGCGCCCGCAGGTGGCGGGCGAGCTTGGGGATGAGACCGGGCGTCAGCCCCTGCGCCTTGCCCATGCCGATCATCGCATCGGGCGGCAGCGGAATGTCCGGCCAGGCGGCGAGGATCGCTTCGGCCGTCAGTTCCAGGCTGACGATGGGATTGTTGCCCCCGAGGCGGCGCGACAGATCGATGGCCAGAACCTCGAGGCCACCCGGTGTCAGGCGCTGGACGATCTGAACAATTCCACCCGGCACGGACGACTCCCGCACGGCGCGCCACGCCCATGCTTGCAATGCTTTACCGGTTATTAAGGTAAATCGATTGTTCTGGCGATGGATAACACCGCTCTGCGTCGGTCGGTTCTCTCTTCCCGGAAGGAGAAATTTGGCCGCACCCGTCAGACGCGGTGCGAAGACTATGCGTAAGCCGCGATGATGAGAGCGGGGGCTCCATGCCGAAGGTGGTCGAGATCGCGGGAGACATGGACGCCGCCGCCATGGCCGAACTCAAGGCAACGTTCGAGACCTTGGGCAGCACGGCGGACGATGTGGTGCTGGATCTGGCGCAGGTGGAATTCATGGATTCCTCGGGCGTCGGCGGCATCGTGTTTCTCTACAAGCGCCTGAAGATGAACGGCCACCGGCTCAGCCTGGTGGGCGCCGGCGGGCAGCCACTCCAGCTTCTCACCCATTTGCGGATGGCCGACCTCATCGCGGAGCAAAGACCGTGAGCCAGCACCAGGCACCGGGCGTCCTGAAGATGGCAGCGCTGGCCGCCGCCTGCCTCGCGCTCGCGGGCTGCGAGGCCAGCACCTTCCTGCCATGGCCCGACGAGGGCCGGGGCGGCCTCGCCGAACGCCGCCCGTCCACCGATGCGCGCATCGACAACCTCTCCGACCAGTTGGTCGTGCTCATTTCGCGGAACGCCCGCTACTACGCCGCCGCCGACACGGCGGACGCCGAGCGTCTCCTGATCCAGATCCGGCGGCAGTCGGAGGGTGGCTTCCCCGAGGATACCGAAATCGACATCGCCCGCTTCAAGCAGAAGCTGGCGATGATCGAACGCCAGTTGCCGCGGCGCGCCGCACAGAGCGGGAGCCGCTGATGGGCCGCCTCCCCGTCCCTCTGCTCGCTGCCATCCTGGCCTTTCTCGCGTTCGCGCTGCCCGGCGTCCTGCACGCCCAGCAGCCGCCGGCGGCGGATCGGGCCATTCGGCTGCGCGTTGGCGACGTGCTGGCCATCACGCTGCCGGGCGAGTCCGTGTTCAACAAGGATTTCGCGGTGGACCGCAACGGTCGCATCACCTTGCCGGAAGTCGGCGAGGTGGACGTGGCCGGGCGCACCATGCCCGAAGCCATCACCATCGTGCGCAACGCCCTCGCCCGCGCCTATCGCGACCTCTCCCGCCTCCAGGTGGGCCTGAAGGAGCGCCGGCTGGTGGTGACAGTGCTGGGTTATGTGGTCAATCCGGGCGAGGTGAACCTGCCCGTGGACGCCGGCATCCAGCAGGCGATCGGCGCCTCCGGCGGACTCCAGCAGGGCGCCCAGCTGGACAAGCTCCAGCTGCGCCGCGACGGCAAGACCTCGACCTTCGACTACAAGAAATATCTCGACACCGGCGATGTGACGCTGATCCCCCAGCTCCAGCCGCTGGACGAGATCTTCGTGCCTTCCTCTCCCGCCACCGGCAACGTGCAGATCAATTTCGATGCCCGCACCCTCGCCGACCAGGGCGACGCGGCCGACGCGACGTCGGCCGTGAAGGTGTTCGGGGAGGTCACGCGCGCCGGCTCGTTCGGCTACAAGCCCGGCCTCACGGTCGTGGACATGATCCTTCGCGCGGGCGGCATCACCCAATATGCCTCCGTCGAGCAGATCCGCGTGATGAACGGCGGCGAGCCGATCATCTTCAACATGAAGAAGTATCTGGACACGGGCGACGAGAAGCTGCTGCCGCCGCTCAGCCCCGGCGCCATCATCTTCGTGCCGAAGCAGGCGGACGAGATCCGCCGCTCCGTGCGCACCGTTTATGTGATCGGCGAGGTGAACCGGCCCGGTCCCATCGAGGCGCCGCCGGATTCCCGGCTGATGGAAATCCTCGCCAATGCCGGCGGTCCCACCCGCTATGCGGAAACCCGCAACATCCGGGTGCTCAAGGCCGACGGCGGCGTGGAACCCTTCGATCTCGTGGCCTACACGGAGGGCACCTCCACCCGGCTGCCACTGATCCTGCCGGGTGACGCCATCTTCGTTCCGGAGAAGATCGAGACCTCGGACCGCCCCTCGTGGCTGAAGGTGGCGCCGAACCGCGCCGTCCAGGTGATGGGCGAGGTGAACCGCCCCGGCCGCTATGAATGGTCGGACGAGATGAGCCTGCTCGACCTCCTCGGCGAGGCCGGCGGCCCCAACCAGCGCGCCGACATCGCCCATCTCCAGATCCTCCAGTCGGAGAAGGATACGGCGACCCCCGTCACCTTCGACCTCCAGGCCTTCCTCAGCAATGGCGGCAGCCTGAACCAGCTTCCCAAGATTCGGGCGGGCAACGTCATCCGCATGCCCTCGCTGCCGGAATCGCCCATCGACAACAAGGCGAAGTGGGTGCAGCTGGCGAAGGAGGACGTGATCTACATCATGGGCCAGGTGCAGATCCCCGGCCGCTACGCCTTCAACAAGAACATGTCCTTCCTGGACATCCTGTCCGCCGCCAACGGCCCGACCCAGACCGCCGACCTGCGCAACGTGCGTGTGTCGCACCGCGGCCTGCCGGGATCGAAGGTCACGCAGGTGAACCTCGCCCAGTATTTCGCGACGGGTGACGACAAGCTGCTGCCGCGGGTGAAGACCGGCGACGTCATCTTCATCCCGGACCGGGCGAACAAGGAGTGGTTCGACGACAGCAAGGAGAGCACCGTGCGCGTGCTCGGCGCCGTCGCCCGTCCCGGACGCTACCGCTTCGACAACAGCATGACGCTGCTCGATCTGCTGGCGGAAGCCGGCGGCCCCACCAGCGACGCCTACCAGCAGAAGATCGTGGTGGTGAACCTCGGCTGCTGCCGGGAACAGGCCCGGATCTTCGATCTGATCCAGTTCGCCAAGACCGGCGACATCCGCCTCTTGCCGGTGGTACAGGCGGGTGACACGGTCTATGTGCCGACCACGGCGCAGAGCGGCTGGAAGATATTCATGGACGGCGTGCAGAATGTCCTGCCCATCGTCTCGCTCATCGCCTTCCTCTCGGGAGGCTAGACCCGGCGGATGCGGTCCGGCGGGAGCGGTGTGACCCATTCCTGCGGACGGGTTACGATCCGGCGTGCCGGCGGCTATCGGATGGGAACCGGGAGACAGGACGCACGGGCAGCCGCTCCGGCTGTCCGGGACGGGAGAGGGTTCATGTGGGGCAGAGGCCTTCGCGAGGTCGAATCCGTCTACCTCGCCACGTTCGGACAGGGCGTGCGGGTGGTCGGCGTGACCGGCGTGGTCAGCGGCAGCGGCGTCTCCACGCTCGCGGCAGCGCTCGCGGAGCGCGCCAAGCGGCGGAACCGCACGCTGCTCATCGGCCTCTCCGATCCCACCGCCGCGGTTCCCGCACAGGCCACCCGCTGGTCTCCGGAGGACGCGGACCTCACCCCCTACATCGAGGAAGACCCGCGCGGCTTCGACCGGCTCCAGGCCTCGCCTTTGCCCGAGGCCAGCTTCGCCTTCCGCAATGCGCTCGCCATCCGCAACATGCTGGACGGGCTGATGCGCTCCTATGACGCCATCGTGCTCGATCTCGCCGCCGTGGAGCCGAGCGAACGCGTCGCCGTACCGGTCACCGCCATCGCCTCGGCCTGCGAGAGCATCGTGGTGGTGTGCCTCGCCGGCCGGGTCACGCGCGCCATGCTGAACCGCGCCGCCAGTGCGCTGCGCCAGGCGAATGCGCCCATCCAGGGCATCGTGGTGAACGACCGCTTCAATCCCACCCCGGGCGAAGAGCTGGCGGCCGAGGCCGAGCGCCTCATGCCCTTCGCGCCGGATCTGGTGCAGCGCTTCATCTCCGCCGTGCGCGGCAGCCGGATGCTCAATACCAAGCTGTGAGCGGGCGCCGCGAAGGCGGCCCCGTCCTCAGGCGGCGTAGGGGCGCGGCTGGGCTTCCTGCGGCGAGATGCGCGGCACACGGGCGATGACCGGCACGCCGAGGATGCGGGCGAAATCCGCCGGCCGCCGCAGGCGGGTGTCGAGCAGCTCGCTCGCCGCCGCCAGGGCCCCGCCCACCGCAAAGCCCGAGATGATCCCCGCCAGCACATAGAGCGCATAGCCGGGCGTGACCTTGGATGCCGGATCCGACGGGGTTTCCAGCACCTTCACGCGCTCGGGCGCCTCGAACACGCCGAGCGCACCGGTGACACGCGCCATCTCGTAGCGCTTGGCCAGCGATTCATAATTATCCCGCGCGAAGGACACCTGGCGCTCCAGCTGCTGCTGCTGCTGGTCGATGGGGCCGAACTCGGCAATATCCCTCTGGAGCACCGCGATGACCTTGCGCAACTGGTCCACCTCGCTCTCGATGGCGGTGCGCTTGCTCTGCTGCTCCTGCAGGCGCTGGAGCTGAGAGACGAGGAGCGGGGTCGCATTGCGGTCGCTGTCATTGCCGCGCTGGTCGCCGGCAGGTGCGGTGCCGACGCCGGCGGCGATGTTCCATAGCCGGTCGAGATCGGTGGTGGAGATGGCGTGGCTGTCGTTCAGGAGGTGGCGCCGCTCCTCCTCCAGCCGCTGGAGGCGCCATTCGGCGGCCTGCACGAGGCTGTGCTCGTCGGTGTAGCGGGCGCGCAGCGAGGCCAGTTCGGCCGAGGCCTGGACGATGTTCTCCTCGATCCGGCCGATGAGCGGGTTGGTGCTGGCGAGCCGCTTGCGCAGTTCCTCCATGGTGGCCCCGGCGATGCTGAGGTCCATCTCCTTGGACTGGAGCTGTTGTTCCAGCGTAGCGAGGCGCTGAACCGTGCTGTTGTAGAGCGCCGGGAGCTTGTCGGCATTGGCGGTGCGGAAGTCGAGCAGCGCCTTCTCGGCACCATCGAGGGCGCGCCGCCGCTCGGACATCTGGTCCTTCAGGAAGCGCTCGCTGTCCTGCACCGCCGTGCGCTCGGGCGACACGAGGCGCTCCACGAAGCGGCGGGACAGCGCCTGGAGGGTCTGGGCGGGGGAATTGGGATCCATGCTGCGGACCCGCATCTCGATGATGTCGGAGCCGACGAGCTGGATGGTCACCGCCTCGGAGAGCGCCTTCACCAGATCATCCCGCTGCTTGGGCGGGGTCTCGGGCGTCACCCGGTGGAGGTCTTCCAGCACCTTGCCCAGCACCACCTCGGAATGGGCGAGCGCGATGAGCGCCGACATACGCTCCTTCAGGTTCGGATTGACCGCGATGTCGTTGAGGATCGGGTTGAGCTTGGAGGGCTCCTGCACCAGCAGCGTCATCCGCGCCTCATAGCGGGCGGGCGCGATCGCGGCGGCGACGAGCGCCAGCGGCGGCAGCAGCAGGATCGGGATGATGGCCAGAAACCGCCGGCGCCAGGCGACCTGGGCGACATAGGCAAACGTATCCGAAGCGGTCTCGAACATCTCGTCTTCAGTCCATCGCTCCAACCACGATCCGCACCGTATCCGGCACGAATTCGGGATCGTAATGCTGGCGCGCATTCACGGTGGCTGGCAGCAGCGATCTTACCGTGCGCAGCCGCCGGTTCGCCAGCAGGGCCTGATCAAAAGCGCTGCCGCCCCCGCCCGGACCTGCGGTTATCATTACCTGGGTCTTATCGCTCACCTTCGCCGCCTTCCAGGCCTTCTGGAACGCGGCCAGCTCACGCTCGGGCGGCTGGTCGGTGGTGCCCTCGAACACGATCTCGAACTCGCGCGGCGCCGGGGCCGTCCGCGCCGGCTTTCCGGCGGTCGGTGCGGCGGCGCCCGCGGGGGCCGGCGCCGCGGGTGCGCCACCGGTTGCGAGCGCTCCAGCCGGGGCGGGAGCCTGCGCGCCATCGCCCCCCTGGGCGGGCGCAGCTCCCTCGGCGCGGGCGCGGGCCAGGATGTCCTGCACCGATGTGGAGCGGGCCGCCGGATCGCCGGCATTGGCCTGCTCACGGGCCTCGCGGAGCTTTTCCTCCGCGACCACGGTCGCCTGCACATTGGGGGGGATCATGGAGATGGGATCGGCCGGCGTGGTGGTGCAGGCGGCCAAAACGACCGCGAGCGGCGCCAGCACGCAGCCGGCCCGCATCCACCGCCCTCCCAGACCACCTGCCACGATCATTCCCACGCCCGTCTTCCGCCGCACACCGAATCGCCAGTCTTCACTGTCGCCCAAAGCCGATCATTTTGCGACCGGACACAATACCTTATTACCACCCGAGAAACGGTTGGCGTTGGCAGTGAAACATGCTTTTCATCACCGGCGCGCCAGCGGGGTGGTTCATGCAACGGCAGTCTTCTTCTGATCTTTCCGCGTCCGGGGAGGACCGGACGCGCCTGCCGGCGTCGATGATGCTCGTCCTCGCGGGGCTGATCCTCACCTCCTACGCAGCCAAGCTCGTGGTGTTCTGGCTGGCGCCGAACATGAGCTATGCGGACGTGACCTTCCAGTATCTGGAACAGGCCCACCGGCTCATGTACGGGCGGGGCCTGCTGCCGTGGGAGTTCGTCTCCGGCGCCCGGCCCTGGCTGGTGCCCGGCCTCATCTGGCCCGGCATGGAGGCGGCCCGTCTTCTCGGCGGTCAGGCGCAGGCGCAGATCTTCGGCGCGGCGGCGGTGTGCAGCCTCATGTCCCTGCTGGTGATCCCGCCCGCCTTCCTGTGGGGCTGGCGCCATGCGGGCAGCGTGGGCGCCGTGGTCTGCGGGGCGCTCGCCGCCTACTGGTTCGAGACGGTCTACTACGCCGGCCAGCCCTTGCAGGACACCATCGCCACCTTCCTGCTCGTTCCCGGCGTCTATCTCGCCTATCCGGACGGGCCGGCGCGCAGCTTCCGGCGCCTCGTCCATGCCGGCCTGTGGCTCGGCGCGGCGCTCGCCTTCCGGATCCAGCTCGGGCCCATCGTGCTGCTGGTGGGCGTGTGGGTGGCCCGGCTCGACATCCGCCGCTACGCCGCCTTCGTGCTCGGCGGCATTGGGCCGCTGCTCTTCCTCGGGCTGCTGGACTGGGCCACCTGGGGCATGCCCTTCCAGTCCATCATCAAATACGTGAAGTACCAGAGCTCCAGCATCGGCGAGACCGGAGAGGGCCGCTTCGGCTTCGTGCCCTGGTATCACTACCCCGGCTGGATCCTCGCCTACTGGTCGGGCGCCTTCGCCCTCATCGTGCTCACCGCGCTTGCGGCGGTGAAGCGGCTGCCGCTGCTGCTGGCCATCCCCCTCTTCAATCTGGCGGTGCTGGAAACCATCGCCATGAAGCACCCGCGCTATCTCTATCCCGGCGTGCCGTTCGTGCTGGTGCTCGCCGGCATCGGCGGATCGCTGCTGGCGCTCCGGCTGTGGGAGGGGCGCGTGCCGCGCTGGCGCATCGCCGCCATCGGCGCCGTGTTCGTGGCGCTCACCTCCGGCCTGCTCGGGGGCTTCGGCTATTTCGCCGCCACCTTCTCGCTGGGGCGCGGCACCATCCTCGCCACCCGCGCGGTGAATGCGGACGCGCAGAGCTGCGGCCTCGCCATCGCGCCGGGCAGTTCCTGGTGGCTGAGCGGCGGCTATGTCTATCTCAATGCCGACAAGGGCCTCTACGGCATCACCGCGGCCGATCCCGACTTCAAGGCGAAGAGTGCTGCCTTCAATTATATCCTCACCACCACCGAGCTGCCCGGCGAACCCATGGAGGACTTCACCGGCACCGGTTATGAGAAGATCGCCTGCTATGCCAACGGCACGCGCGGCCCGGCGTGCCTCTGGCGCCGTCCGGGCACGTGCGACGCCAAGGCGGCGGCGCCCTTGAAGGCAAGCCTGCCGCCATGGCTCGATGAGGCAAAGGGCCGGCCCTGATCCGGCTCGAGGAGACAGCCGCGCCCATGCGCATCGTCACGAACTGGCCGGCGATCCCGGAGCGCTGGCAGGCGGCCAACGGGCGTAGCGGCAGCGCCGTCCATCGGCGCACGCTGGCCGACCTGCGCGATGCAGCGGGACCACAGGACAGCGTCTATCTCGTCAATTGCGATCCCGGCCTCACCATGGGCGTTGCGCTGGCGAACCTGCGCCCCGGCGCCCGCCGGCCGCTCGTTGCCTCCGACATGGTGCTGCGCCGGCCGGAGGGGCTGAAGGGCCACCTACTGCATCCGCTGAAGCGGGCGCTGCTCTCGCGGGCGGACCTCTACCTCAATCTGTTCCGCGACGTGCGGGGCCTGACGGAAGTCTTCAGCATCCCTGCCGAGCGCTGCGCCTTCGTGCCCTTCAAGGTCAATCTGACCGAGGCGGAGATGGCCGCATCTCCGGTGGCGGAAGACTATGTGCTCTGCTTCGGGCGCTCCATGCGCGACTTCGACACCTTCTTCGCCGCCATGGAACACCTGCCCTGGCCGGGCGCGATCGCCCGCGCGCGGCCCGCGGACCTCGCCGCCCACGGGGCACGTTTCACGTGGAACCCTGACCATCTACCCGCCAATGTTCTCCAGCTCGATGATGACGGCACGCCGGCGGCGCAGGCCCGGATGCTGGCGCGGGCGAAGCTGGTGGTCATCCCCGTGCTGAAGTCCTCCATTGTCGCCTCGGGCATCTCCACAGCCCTCAACGCCATGCGGCTCGGCAAGTGCGTCATCGGCAGCGAGGGACCGGGCATGTCCGACGTCTTCGCAAGCGAAGCCCTGACCGTTCCGGCCGAAGACCCTGCCGCGCTCGCCGCGATGATCGACCGCGCCTGGCGGGACGATGACCTGCGCCGCCGCACCGCCGCAGCCGGCCTCGCCTATGCCGCGGCACAGGGTGGCGAGGCGGATCTTGCCCAGCGCATCATCGACGTGATGGCCGAACGCATTCCCTAGCGGAAATCACATCGGTTCCCCGCTGGAACCGCCGCTCCGGCCCGCTCGTTGACTCGGTCAAGGAGGACGGAGCGATGAAAAAGCAGATGATGGTGGCCCTTCTGGGCTTTGGACTGGTCGCCTCGCCCGTGGCGGCGCAGGGGGTGGTGCGCGGCGCGCAGGAAGGCGCGGCGGTCGGCAACAATGCGGCCGGCCCCGTGGGCGGCGCGGTCGGCGGTGTGGTAGGTGGCGTGGCCGGCGGTGTCGCGGGCGGCGTGAAGGGCGTGCTCGGCATTCCCCAAAACACCCGCACCCACAAGGCCCGCACGACCAAGAAGGCCGGTACCTCGACCGTGGCTAAGACCACCAAGTCGGACAAGGGTGACCGGGTGACCCAGCAGCCGTCCACGCCGCAGGGCCAGGGCGTCAATCCGGCCGACGCGGGTACGGCGACCGCCCGCTCGAACGCGCCGGCCCCGACGACGGCCACCACCACCACGACCACAGCGGCACCGAATACGACGCCGCCCGCCGCTCAGGCCCAGCCGGCCCCGCAGCCGCAGCCCACGCAGGCCGCCCCGGCCCCGAGCACCGGCACGGCGCAGTAACGCGCGCTCACAGCGCGTCGAGGGCGGCGGAAAGCCTCGCTGCCCTCGCATCCCAGCCCTCCGCAGCGACGGCCGCCTTCCGGGCGATGCCGTCGCGGTCCTGTGCCGCGCCACGGATGGCAGGCGTGAGGTCGCCACCGGGATCGATGGCATGGATCAGCCCCTCATAGGGCGTGAGCGCGGGAAAGCGCGTGGCCGCGACGGGCGTCCCGCTGGCCAGATATTCCCGCAGCTTCAGAGGATTGCAGGCGCGGATCTGGGGCGTGTCGCGGAAGGGAATGAGGGCCACATCCCAATGCTGCACATAGCCCGGCAATGCGGTGTGCGGACGCGGCCCGAGGAAGCGCACGTTCGGCAGCCCGGCCAGTGGTGACACGTCCGTCTGGACCGGCCCGATGAAGACGAAGCGCCAATCCGGAAGCGCCCGCGCCGCCCGCACCAGCATGCCGATGTCCAGCCAGTCCGACACACTGCCGTAGAAGCCCGCAACCGGACCTTCCGGGAGATCGGCCGGGCGGGCGCACGGCGTCGCGAACAGATCATAGTCCACGCCATGGGGCAGGAGGAGCACGTTGCGGCCGGCGAAGCGCTCGGCCAAGGGCGCACTGGCGGCCACGATCAGGTCCGCGCACGCCGCGAGCCGGGCCTCCAGCTCCAGCACGGGCGCATGATCGACGCCGGTGAGGGCGCCGAAGTCGTCGCCGCAATAATAGACCACCGCCCGCTCGCCCAGCGCCCCCACCACGCTCACCGCGCTCGGGAGCGAGGCCCACAGGATGGGGCGCTCCATGCCCATCTCCGCCATCACCCGCCGCACCTGCCGACCGATGAGGCGGCGATTGACCGCCTCCGCCAGCCGGCTGCCCGGCCAGGGGATGGCGAGGGGCGAGAGAATGCGGGCGGGACGGGGTCCCTCAGGTTCGGGCATGGACGCGGGGCGGGACGGGGCGCGTCCGGCGATGGCGCGGGCCTTGGCGAGGAGGCGCGCGAGATCGCGGGCATCGAGGCGCGGGCGGCGCAGGCCGATGGAGTTCACCCAGAGCACGGACCGGTCGGCCGCAAGGCGCGAGACGAGATGCTGGGTCGAGGACGGATGGGCGCCCCAATCCTCGCCGAACACCACGAGCGGAGCGCTCATGCGCGCTCGCCGATGCCGGTCGCGACCGGCAGGAAGGGACCGGCCACCGGCACCTCGCTGCCCGGATCGCGCGGCTCGGACAGGGCGCGGGCCAGCGCCACCGTCAGCGCGAGGGTGACATAGATGGGCCAGGACAGGCCTTGTGTGAGGAAGGTGCCGGACACGCAGAATCCGGCGAGGCCCGAGGTCAGCGCGAGCGCGGCGGTGGAGAAACGCGGATCGACGCCATGGCCCTGCGCCACGCTGAGACAGCGCAGGCTGAGGCGGATCAGCATGCCGATCATGGTGATGAAGGAGGTGAAGCCGAGGAAACCCGTCTCGGCCAGCACGCCGAACCATGTGGAATGGACCGCATGCTCGTGCCCGTCCCATTCCGGCGTGTAGAAATAATAGTTGAGCGGGAAGGTGTTGAGACCGACGCCGAGCAGCGGATGGGCCTTCACCATGTTCCAGGCCGTGCGCCACGCGATGAGGCGGCCCTCGGACGATTCGTCGATGCCCTGCTCCGCCGCGCCACCGGACGAGCGCCCGGAAATGCCCGCCACCGCATAGAGCAGCACCATGGCGCAAACGCCGATGATGCCCACCAGCATCTTGTTCTTCACATAGCGGCTTCCGATCACCGCCGTCACGGTCGCAAGGCCCAGAAGGCCGCCGCGGCTCTGGGTGCAGATGATCGCCGCCACCACGAAGCCGAAGCCGACAAGGCCGTAGAAGCGGTTGAGGAGATTGGTGCGGGCCACCACCAGCGCGCCGGCAAAGCTCAGAGGAAAGAGCAGCGCGAGGGCAAGGTCGTTGGGATCGCCCAGCACCGAGCCCACGTCGCGGCCGATGGTGACGCGGGTGCCCTCCACGAGCCCGATGCCGTGCACCTTGTTGTAGATGGCGACGCAGGAGACCGCGATGCCCGCCAGCACGATGGTCTGGCCGGCGAGCTGGAAGTCCGCCGCCTTGCGCGTGCACCAGGCGATCAGCAGGGTCATCAGGGCGACCTTGCTGAAGGAATCCGACCAGAACAGGAAGGACGTGTCCCGCCCGCTGGAGGTGACGATGGACGCGGTGCAGAAGGTGAAGAAGACCGCGAAGGCGGTCAGTTCGCGCGACCAGTAGGGCCGGATGGAGCGCATCAGCACCAGGTGCCAGAAGGTGACGATCAGGATCAGTTGCGCCAGCAATTGCGGGATGCGCAGCGGGCTCAGGACCGGAAACGCCTCGTGAATGCGCAGGAACGAGAAGCAGACGAACATGATGCAGGGCACGGAGGGGCGCTTGAAGGCCAGCACCACCACCACAAAGCCCGCGGAGATCAGCAGCGGCATCTCGAGGCCCGGCTGCTTCATCCAGGAATAGAAGACCAGCGCGACGCACAGCAGCGCGATCACGATTTCCCAGATGTGCCCGTCCCCCGTCGGGAAAGGACGGCGCGGGGCGGCACGCTGAAAGCTTTCGTCTGTCACGAATCGACCCGGCAGGCGTCGGAGGATCGCGCCATTCTATACCGCCATCCCCGCGGCTACGAGCCCGCCGCTAGGTGCCGGCGGATGCTGAGGGCGGCACTACGCCGGCAGCCGCATAGACGGCACAGACCTTGGGCAGCAGCACGTCCACCGCATAACCCTGCCGCGCGGCCCGCCATGCTGACTGCCCGAACGCTGCCCGTGCGTCCGGGGAAAGACCGGCGAAGGCCCGCACCGCTCCAGCGGCGGCCTCAATGTCCCCGGGCGGAAACAGCCAGCCGTTCCCGCCCGGTGTGATCACGTCCGGCAGAGCCCCCACCGCGCTCGCGGCCACCGGAATGCCGGCGGCCATGGCCTCGATGGCGGCAAGCGGCAGGCCCTCGGCCCGCGAGGGCATCAGCAGCAGGCCGAGGCGCGGCCAGATGCGAGAGGGGTCGGTGACGAGGCCGTGGAAGGTCACGATCCCGCGATAACGCCCCTCCAGTTCGACCCGCATCGGCCCGTCGCCGAAGGCCTCGAAGGCAAGGCCGGTGTCGCGGCACCGTTCGGCGATGGCGCAGAAGAGGTCCGGCCCCTTTTCCGGGCTGAAGCGGCCCACGAAGCCCACCACATCCGGCCGTGCGCCCGCAGGCGGCGCGGCGGGCACCGGCACGAAATTGCCGATGACCTTGGCCCCGAAGGGCAGGTTCCGGGCGATGGGGGCGCTCACCGCGATGCGGGGCGCCAGGACGGACGTCCAGGCATCGAGCATCTGATAGAGCGAGACCGGGAACGGGCCCCGCTCTCCCGCGTGGAAGGTGGACACGCACGGCGTGCCGGAGAGCCGCGCCGCCAGCCGGCCGAGGATGCCCGCCTTATAGCCGTGGGTGTGCAGCAAAGCCGGCCGCTCGCTACGCAGCGCGGCCAGCAGTCCGCCCAGCCCGCCCGCGAGAACCGTGTGCGGCACGCCGCGCGCGTCGAGTTGCGCCAGCCAGGGATTGGGCCCGTGGTCCGCCAGCAGCACCACCTGCGCGTCCCATCCGGCGCGCCGCAAGGCCGCAGCGAGCACGCCCACATGGGTCTCGATGCCGCCGATGGTGGAGGAATCCACCAGTTGCCAGACCTGATCCCCCACGCCTTGCCCCTTCCGGCGTCGATTTCGCCGCTTTCGCGCCCCGCGCAGCCCTTCTATGCCGCGCATGGGCCTTTTTCCCGCCGCCGGCTCTGTTATATGCGCGCAGCAGCAGTTTGAACGAAGGGTCGCCCGCCATGTCCACCGTCACCGCATTCACCGACAAGGCCACAGTGGCGCAGCTTACCGCCCGCATGCTGCTGGAAGTGGAAGCGGTGCGCTTCTCCTCGGGCGAGCCCTTCATCTTCACGTCCGGCTGGGCGAGCCCGGTCTATATCGACTGCCGCCGCCTCATCTCCTTCCCCCGCGTGCGCCAGACGCTGGTGGACTTCGCCATCTCCACCATCTACCGCAACATCGGCTTCGAGCAGTTCGACACGGTGGCGGGCGGCGAGACGGCGGGCATTCCCTTCTCGGCCTGGATCGCCGACCGGCTGATGCTGCCCATGCAGTATGTGCGCAAGAAGCCCAAGGGCTTCGGCCGCAACGCGCAGATCGAAGGCCATCTCGACGAAGGCTCGCGCGTGCTGCTGGTGGAAGATCTCACCACGGACGGCCGCAGCAAGGTGAACTTCGTGCACGCTTTGCGCAATGCGGGCGCCACCTGCGACCACTGCTTCGTCTTCTTCTATTACGACATCTTCAAGGAATCGAAGTCGATCCTTCAGGATGCCGGCCTTGAGCTGCACCACCTGTGCACCTGGTGGGACATCCTCGCGGCGGTTAAGACCATGAACCGCTTCGAGCCGGCGCAGGTGAACGAGATCGAGGCCTTCCTCAACGATCCCCACGGCTGGTCCAAGGCCCATGGCGGCGCCTCGCAGCTGAGCGAGTGACGCGCGGACCATGGATCTCTATCCGCTCGTCCGTCCCTTCCTGCCTCTCTTCACGCCGGAGCAGGCCCACGGCCTGTCCATCCGCGCGCTGAAGAAGGGCCTCGTGCCCGCCGACCGTTCGCCGGCCGACCCGGTGCTGCGCACCCGCGTCTGGAACATCGATTTCCCCAATCCGGTCGGGCTCGCGGCCGGCTTCGACAAGGATGCGGAGATCATCGATCCGCTGCTGTCTCTGGGCTTCGGCTTCGTGGAAGCCGGCTCCGTGACGCCGCGCCCGCAGCCGGGCAATCCCAAGCCGCGCCTGTTCCGCCTCGATGAGGACGAAGGGGTCATCAACCGCTTCGGCTTCAACTCGCAGGGCCTTGCCCCCTTCATCTACCAGCTCGGCAAGAGGAAGGCCGCCGGCCTGCCCGGCATCGTCGGCGCGAACGTGGGGAAGAACAAGGAGACCGAGGACGCGAGCGAGGACTATGTGGCGGGCGTCTCCGCCACCTGCCGGCTCGCCGATTACATCGTCTGCAACGTCTCCTCGCCCAACACGCCCGGCCTGCGGCTGCTCCAGGCGCGCACCGAAATGTCGGCCCTCATCGGCGCGGCGCTGTCTGCCCGAAACGACAGCCTTCCGGATGCCGCCACCCGCCCGCCCTTGCTGGTGAAGGTGGCGCCCGACCTCGACGACGCCGGTCTCGAAGCCGTCGCGGAGGTGACGCTCGAGCTCGGCGTCGACGGCATCATCATGGGCAACACCACCATCTCGCGCCCCGACAGCCTGCGCAGCCGCCACAAGGGCGAGACCGGCGGTCTCTCCGGCGCGCCGCTCTTTACCCTCTCCACCGAGCGGCTCGGCGCGCTCTACCGGCTGGTGCGCGGGCGCATCCCGCTCGTGGGTGCCGGCGGCATCGCCTCGGGGGCGGATGCCTATGCCAAGATCCGCGCCGGCGCGAGCCTCGTGCAGCTTTATTCCGCGCTCGTCTTCCACGGCCCGGCGCTGGTGCCGCGCATCAAGGCGGACCTCGCCGCCCGCCTGAAGGCGGACGGCTTCCGCTCGGTGGCCGACGCGGTGGGCGCCGATATCCGCTGATCAGGCGGGGCCGGTCGGGGACTTGCTGGCGACGTCCTTCGCCAGCAGGTCGCGGATTTCCTCCAGCAGCACCTCGGAGCGCGGCGGTGCCGCATCCTTCTTCTCCTCGTGCTTCAGCGAGTTGATGGCCCGCACGATGAAGAACAGGATCGCCGCGATGATGATGAAGTTGATGGCGATGGTGATGAAGTTGCCATAGGCCAGCACCGCGCCCTGCTTCTTGGCATCCGCGAGATTTTCGGCGGTGACGGCCGAGGAGAGCGGCAGGAAGTAGTTCGAGAAATCGAGCCCGCCGGTGACCGAGCCGATCACCGGCATGAAGATGTCACCGACCAGCGAGGACACGATATTGCCGAAGGCGGCGCCGATGATGACGCCGACCGCGAGGTCCACCACATTGCCTCGCATCGCAAACTGCCGGAACTGCCTCAGCATCCGTCTCTCCTCCCGTTCTGCAAACCGCTGACCCACGGACAACGCCGCGCCGGCGGATTCGTGCCAACCTCAAGCTTGCAGGTGCCGCGGCAGGCGGCCAAGGGGTGCGCTGCGACACAAGGCGGCGGGGCCAAAAATCTTTCCGTCACATTCCCTCCCGTGACGCTTTCATGACTTTGAGCGCGATGGCTCCTATGATAGGGAGTGCCCGCGCTCGGAACGGGCGTGGCCCGAAAAGGCCAATGGAAACATCCCTCGTGGACAGCATGGCGACAGCAGAGAGAATGGCGGACCGGCAGACCAGTTTCGACTACGAGGAGCTCCTCGCCTGCGGACGGGGTGAACTGTTCGGTGCCGGGAATGCGCAGTTGCCCCTGCCGCCCATGCTGATGTTCGACCGCATCTCCGAGATTTCCGAGACCGGCGGCGCCCATGGCAAGGGCTTCGTGCGCGCCGAACTCGACGTCAATCCGGACCTGTGGTTCTTCCCCTGCCACTTCAAGGGCGATCCGGTCATGCCCGGCTGCCTCGGCCTCGACGCCATGTGGCAGATGGTCGGCTTCTTCCTCGGCTGGCTGGGCTCCCCCGGTCGGGGCCGGGCGCTCGGCCTCGGAGAACTCAAGTTCTCCGGCCAGGTGCTGCCCAACGTGAAGAAGGTGGTCTACGGCGTGGACCTGAAGCGCGTCATGCGCTCCAAGCTGGTGCTCGGCATTGCCGATGGCTGGCTCTCCGCTGACGGCGAGGTGATCTACCGCGCCTCCGACCTGAAGGTCGGCCTGTTCCAGCAGGAAGCGGCGCCCGCCGGCGCCTGACACGCCCACGCCACGAACATGGCTCAGGGTAAGGCGGGCGTCTTTTTAGGCCCCCGTCCCCGCCTTGGGGCAGGTTGCCCTCTGGTAATGGCCGCAGGCCGGGACCATGTGCAGGCTCGCGGACCCTAGCGGCCCGCCCTATCTTGAACTTCACCGTGCCAAGGCCTGAAACTCCGCCGGGCACGGACCTGCCGGACAAGGGTCCGGCCTTTTGATTGGGAGGTGACATGCGGCGCGTCGTCGTCACCGGGATGGGCATCGTCTCGTCTATCGGGAACTCCACGCAGGAAGTGCTGGGCAGCCTGCACGAGGCCAAGAGCGGCATCACGTTCGCGGACGACTATGCGCGGCTTGGGTTCCGCTCCCAGGTCCAGGGCGCCCCGACCCTCGTGGCCGAGGACGTGGTGGACCGGCGCGCCATGCGCTTCCACGGCGGCGGCACCGCCTGGAACCACGTGGCCATGGATCAGGCGATCCGCGACGCCGGCCTTGAGCCCCACGAAATTTCCAACGACCGCACCGGCCTGATCATGGGCTCCGGCGGCTCGTCCACCAAGACCATCGTGGAAGCGGCTGACATCACCCGCACCAAGGGCCCCAAGCGCGTCGGCCCGTTCGCGGTGCCCAAGGCCATGGCCTCCACCGCCTCGGCGACGCTCTCCACCTGGTTCAAGATCAAGGGGCTGAGCTATTCCATCTCGGCCGCCTGCGCGACCACCAACATCTGCATCGGCAATGCCTATGAGCAGATCGTCTATGGCAAGCAGGACCGCATGTTCGCCGGCGGCTGCGAGGATCTCGACTGGACCCTCTCGGTGCTGTTCGACGGCATGGGCGCCATGTCCTCCAATTACAACGACCGTCCGGCGGTCGCCTCGCGCGCCTATGACAAGGATCGCGACGGTTTCGTGATCTCCGGCGGCGCCGGCGTGCTGGTGCTCGAAGAGCTGGAAGTCGCCAAGGCGCGCGGCGCCCGCATCTATGCGGAAGTCGCCGGCTATGGCGTCTCCTCCGACGGCGCCGACATGGTGGCCCCCTCGGGCGAAGGTGCCGAGCGGGCCATGCGCATGGCCATTTCCGGCCTCAAGGCGCCCATCGACTACATCAATCCCCACGCCACCTCGACGCCCATCGGCGATCTCAAGGAGATCGAGGCGATCCGCGCCGTGTTCGGCGACAAGTGCCCGCCCATCTCGGCCACCAAGTCGCTCACCGGCCATTCGCAGGGCGCCACCGGCGTGCACGAGGCCATCTACTCCATCCTGATGATGCAGAACGGCTTCATCGCGAAGAGCGCCAATATCGACGAGATCGATCCGGCCTTCGCGGACATGCCCATCGTGCGCGAGCGTGTGGACAATGCGAGCCTCGGCCACGTGCTGTCCAACGGCTTCGGCTTCGGCGGCGCCAACGCCTGCCTCGTGCTGAAGCACCTCGACGCCTGACCGGCGGCCGCCGGGCCGTCAGGATTGGAAACCTCAGGTGATCGCGGGCGCCATGGCGCTTCGCGATCAGGTCTGCTATCGCCGTTCGACCATGGCAGTTAAGGACAATCGGCAATGCACGACCTGATGAAGGGCAAGCGCGGCCTGGTGATGGGCGTGGCCAACGACCACTCCATCGCGTGGGGGATCGCGAAGAGCCTCGCTGGTCAGGGCGCAGAGCTTGCTTTCACCTATCAGGGCGAGGCCATGGCCAAGCGGGTGCGCCCGCTGGCCGAAAGCCTCGGCGCGAAGGTGATGATGCCCTGCGACGTGGAAGACCTCGCCAGCGTCGACGCTCTGTTCGATGCGCTGCGCAAGGAATGGGGTTCGCTGGATTTCGTGGTCCACGCCGTGGCCTTCTCCGACAAGTCGGAGCTGAAGGGCCGTTACGCGGACACGACGCGGGACAATTTCTCCCGCACCATGCTGATCTCCTGCTTCTCCTTCACGGAGATCGCCAAGCGGGCGGCCGAGCTGATGACCAACGGCGGCTCGCTGATCACCCTGACCTACGGCGGCGCCACCCGCGTGATGCCGAACTACAATGTGATGGGCGTGGCCAAGGCGGCGCTGGAAGCCAGCGTGCGCTACCTCGCCGCCGACTTCGGTCCCCAGGGCATCCGCGTCAACGCCATCTCGGCGGGCCCGGTGCGGACCCTTGCCGGTGCCGGCATCGCCGACGCCCGGCTGATGTTCAACTATCAGAAGCGCCACGCCCCGCTCCGCCGCACGGTCTCGCTGGAAGAAGTGGGCGGTTCGGCCCTCTATCTGCTCTCCGAGCTGTCGGGCGGCGTGACCGGCGAAGTGCACTTCGTGGACAGCGGCTACAACATCATGTCCATGCCGCACCCGGACGTGCTGAAGACGCAGGAAGACGCGGAAGCGAAGATGGCGGCCGAGACCGCCACCGTGCCGCCGAAGGCCGCCGAGTAAGCGGTTCACCACAGCGTTTCGCGTTCAAGGCCGGGCCCGCTGCCCGGCCTTTTTCATGTCCGGCAATGCACTCAGGCGATCTTCTCGATCTCCACTTCCCGGCCGGCCACCAGCGCCACATCGCCCACACCCTTGCCCATGAGGGCGGCGGCCAACGGCGAGACATAGGACACCGAGCCCTGCGCCGGGTCCGCCTCATCCTCGCCCACGATGCGGAAGGTCTGGCGGCGGTCATCCTCCCGCAGCAGCGTGACGGTGACGCCGAACTGCACCGTCTCGGGCGCCTCCGGCGGCTCCACAAGCTGGGCGGTGGCGCGGCGGGCGCTGTAATAGCGCAGATCCCGCGTCGCCCGCGCCATGGCGGTGCGGTCCGCCTGCACGTCGCCCTCCGTCTGCGCCGCCCCATAGGCCGCCCGCGCCTCCGCCAGCGCCGTATCGATCGCCGCGAGCCCCCGCGCCGTCACCAGATTGGGATGCGGCGAGATGGGCCGGTCCGGCAGGTCGGCAGCAGTGGCTTCGAGGTCGTTCTCACGGGTAAAGGCAACGGACATCTCGGGTCTCGGTCCTCGGGACGGCAAGTGGCGACCGACGGAGGGCGGCCAGGAAGAAGGTCAGATAATGCGCCCGATGCCCGAACGGAACGGGAGGCGGAAGGTTTTGCAGGCTTGGCCGCCTGAGGTTCGCCAAACAGGCTCGCGCCATTGATGACCGTATCACAGAATGATACGTTCATTCGCGGGGGAAAACATGATCCGGAGCTTCCGGGACCGCAGAGCCGAAGCGATCTTTGCGGGCCGCCATCCCGGCAAGGGATTTCCGGCCGATCTGGTCCGACCCGCTGCCCGCAAGCTGGCGATGCTCGACGCGGCAGCGGTGTTGGAGGATTTGCGAGCCCCGCCAGCGAACCGGCTGGAAGAGCTGAAGGGCGATCGGGCGGGCCAGCATTCCATTCGCGTGAACGACCAGTTCCGCATCTGCTTCGTCTGGGTGGACGGCGGCGTGGAACAGGTGGAGATCACCGATTACCACTGAGGACGAGCACCATGCCTGCCGATGAACAGAAACCCCTCGCGCCCGTGCATCCGGGCGAAATCCTGCGGGAAGAGTTCCTCCAGCCGCTCGGCCTGACCCCCTACGCACTCGGGGGGGCACTCCGTGTGCCGCGCACGCGGATCGAGCGGCTCGTGCGCGGGGAAACCTCCCTCACGGCGGACACCGCCCTGCGTCTTGCGCGCTATTTCGGCACCACGCCGGACTTCTGGCTGCGCCTTCAGACGGCGCACGATCTGCGCGTGGAGGAACGGCGGATCGCTGCCGAACTCGAACGCATCGCGCCGCGCGCCGCCTGAGCCCGCCCTCAGTTCCGCCCCTCTTCCAGAAGGCGGCGGGCGATGACCTGGGCCTGGATCTCGGCGGCACCCTCGAAGATGTTGAGGATGCGGGCGTCGCACAAAAGGCGGGAGACCTGATATTCCAGCGCGAAACCGTTCCCGCCGTGGATCTGGAGCGCGTTGTCCGCCGCCGCCCAGGCGACACGGGCGCCGAGCAGCTTCGACATGCCGGCCTCAAGGTCGGTGCGGCGGCCCTCGTCCTTCGCGCGGGCGGCGAAATAGGTGATCTGGCGGGCGATGGCGATCTCCACCGCCATCATCACGATCTTGTCCGCCACGCGCGGGAAGGCGATGAGCGGCTTGCCGAACTGGATGCGCTCCTCCGCATAGCGCAGGCCCGTCTCCATGGCCGCCTGCGCCACGCCCACCGCACGAGCCGCCGTCTGGATGCGCGCGGCCTCGAAGGTGTTCATGAGCTGCTTGAAGCCCTGCCCCTCCACCCCGCCGAGCAGCTGGCCCGCCGGCACCTCGAAGCCGTCGAAGCCGATCTCGAACTCCTTCATGCCGCGATAGCCGAGCACCTCGATCTCACCGCCGGTCATACCCTTGGCCGGGAAAGGATCTTCATCCGTACCCCGCGGCTTTTCCGCCAGCAGCATGGAGAGGCCCTTGTAGCCGGGCTCGGCCGGATTGGTGCGCACCAGCAGCGTCATCAGGTCGGCGCGCACCGGATGGGTGATCCAGGTCTTGTTGCCGGAGACCTTGTAGACGTCTCCCTCCTTAACTGCGCGAGTGCGCAGGGAGGCGAGATCGGAGCCGGTGTTCGGCTCCGTGAAGACGGCGGTGGGCAGGATTTCGCCGGAGGCGAGCTTGGGCAGATAATGCGCCTTCTGCTCATCCGTGCCGCCACCGATGATGAGCTCCGCCGCGATCTCGGAGCGGGTGCCCAGCGAGCCGACGCCGATATAGCCGCGCGACAGCTCCTCGGTGACCACGCACATGGCCTCCTTGGGCAGGCCGAGACCGCCGTATTCCTCGGGGATGGTGAGGCCGAACACGCCGAGTTCCGCGAGACGGCCGATCACCTCCAGCGGGATATAGGCGTTCTTGAGGTGCCATTCGTGGGCGTGCGGCACCACCTCCGCCTCGACGAAGCGGCGGATTTCCGAGCGCATGGCCTCCAGCGTCTCGTCAAGGCCGGCATCGCCCACCGTGAAGGCGCCATGGGCGTTGCGGATGATCGCGGCGAGCGCGGCACGCGCCTCCGCCGTGTTGCCGTGCTGGGCGAGCGCACCCACCGCCGCATTATGGCGCAGCGCCGACACGGCATCCTCGGAGAGATAGAGATCGACCAGGCGCACCGTCTCGCCTTGGCTCATGGCGATGCCGCCGAGGATCTGGGCGATGTATTCGCCGGCCCCGATCTGGACGATCAGCCGTTCCGCCTCACCGAACTTGCCGGACGCGCCGAGACGGTCGGCATAGTGCAGCAGTTCGCGCACGCCGAAGACGTAGGTGGCGAGCCAGGCAAGGCCGTGCACCGCGCGCTGCTCGCTCTCCAGCAGCTCGGCGGAGAGTTTTCCGCCCGAGGAGACCTTCTCCCGCACCGCCTGGGTCGCATCGGTGAGCGCACGTTCGAGAGCCGGCAGAGCGCTGCGCACCAGATCGACCACGTCGGCCCCGCTTTCGGAGGCAGAACGGAGGGCAAGGCGGCTTGGCATGTGACGGGTCTCCCTGAATGTTGTGCGTTGCGGTATTTTCTCCATCCTCGCGCCAGCGCCGCCGCAGCGCAACGGGAGATTGCGCCGCTCAAGCCGTTGCACGGCACACCTTCAGGCGACAGCGCGCTCGGCCTGATCGGCCCGATAGGCGGCAAGCTGGACCCGCAGTTCCATCAGGTTTTCCTGCACGTGCACACAGCCGGCGACGGCGGTGTAGAGCCGCGTGAGGCTGGCACCGTCGCCTTTCAGGAGGCCGGACGTTCCGGCACGGTCCATCTCGGCCTGCAGGGCTGCGACGGCTGCCGACATGGCTTCGGCGCTGTCGCTGGCGCTGCCGAGGCCCACGGGATTGCCGCTGCGCAGGCTTTCCGCAATGACGCGGCATTCGGTCGCGAGGGCGCCGAGCGCCGCCTGGAGCGTGGCGCGCACGGGCGTCACCAGCTCGGTGGGGAGCGGGGCATCGGCCACGCGCAGCAGGATGATGACCGAGTGCCAGAGCCGCCGGCAGGTGCGCACGATCGGGGCCGCGTCCGGCGGGCCCGCCAGCCAGCCGGCCCGCTCGCGCCGGGCTTCCCCCACCCGCAGGTCCGCCGCCCGCAGGCTCACCCGCGCGCCGGCATTCAGACGGTCGATCTCGGCCGGATCGAGCGTGCCGTCGAGCAGGCCCGCCCGGCCCTCCTCCAGCAGCGCGGCGCAGGCATCGATGGCGTCCGCCGCATTGGGAAAGAGCAGGAACAGCGCCCGCGCGGGGAAGACGAACAGCGCGCAGGCCACGCCCACGGCGCCGCCCAGCGCAATCTCGAACACCCGCTGGAGACCGGAGATCAGCGGCTGGGCATGGGTGGGATCGGACAGCATCACCACAACCACCGTCACCGGCGCCAGCTTGAAGCTCGGCCGGTAGGCGGCGAGCAGCGCCGTCGCCAGCGTGCCGATGGTGAGGAGAAGGACGGTCAGGTCCTGCGAGGGGCCGGCGATCATGGCGAGGCCGACGCCGATGATGCCGCCGGCAATGGTGCCGAGGCCCCGGTCGGTCGCCACCGCCACGCTCGCGCCGAGGGAGGATTGCACCACCAGAATGGCCGAGAGCACCGCCCAGTAGCCCTTCGGCAGATCGAGCCACCAGGCGATGCCATAGGCCAGCAGCGCCGCCACCGTGGCCCGGACCGCAAGGCGGATATGGGCGAGATCGATGCGCGGAAGGCGGGCGAGAAGCCGCCCCAGCATGCTCTGGGAACCGGGAGGCGCGGGCGGCGGAGGCTCAGACGGCATGGGCGGATCGCACACAGGAGTGAACCGGGGCGGCCCCGGACGGGTTGTTCCCCGTGACGGGCAGGGTGAGGCCGGGGCGCTCTTGGCTTATGATGCGCCGCAAGCGATGTCACGCGGAACAGGAAAACATGCTGCGACGGACCTATCGGGTGGTGATGGACGCGGTGTGGACCTTCCTCGCGGATGACGGCTGGGCCATCGCCAGCCACATCGCGCTGTCCATCCTCATGTCGCTCTTTCCCTTCCTCATCTTCCTCACCGCGCTCGCCGGCTTCCTCGATCTGCGGCCGCTCGCCAATGAAGCGATCCAGCTCATCCTGGAGACATGGCCGGACGCGGTGGCAGAACCCATCGCGCGCGAGATCCACAATGTGGTCAATCAGGTCCGCGCGGACGTGCTGACGGTCGGCGTGGCGCTCGCCATCTACTTCTCCTCGAACGGCATCGAGAGCCTGCGCATCGGCCTCAACCGGGCCTATGGCATGAAGGAGCACCGGGCCTGGTACCGGCTGCGGGTGAGTTCGGTGCTGTTCGTGCTGGTGGGGGCGGCGGGCATGCTGGCCCTGTCCTTTCTCGTCATCCTCGGACCGCTGATCTGGCAGACCATGGTGAACAACGTGCCGGCCCTGAAGCCGATCAGCGGCGTCGTGACCTTCGCCCGCTTCGCCAGCACCGCGCTCATCCTCATCATCGCGCTGCTGATGGCCCACCTCTGGCTGCCCGCCGGGCGGCGGCGGCTGCTGGACGTGCTGCCCGGCATCGGCGTCACGCTCACGCTGTGGCTGGTGGCGGCCACCGTGTTCGGCATCTATCTCGGGGAGTTCTCCAGTAATTACGTCACGACTTACGCGGGCCTCGCCTCGGTGATGATCGCCCTCGTCTTCCTCTATCTCACGGCCACGGCCTTCATCTTCGGCGGCGAGCTCAATGCCGCCATCCTGCGCGACCGGCGGGCCCGGCTCATCGCGCTCAAGGGCACGCTGGCGCAGGATGCCCAGCCGAGCGGTGCGCATTCGTGATGATCGACGCCCCGGTCCCGAAGCCGGACGGCCGCCAGTCGCAGACGGCCGCCGCCATCCAGCGCGGCGTGCTGCGCTTCCTCGCCGCGCACGGGCAGGCCGGGCTGCCGGAAGTCTCGCTCGCCTCCGGGCGCCGGGCGGATGTGCTGGCGCTCGATGCCAAGGGCGCGCTCTCCATCATCGAGATCAAGTCGTCGGTGACCGACTTCCGCACCGATGCGAAGTGGCCCGAATACCGGCCCTTCTGCGACCGCCTGCTGTTTGCGGTGGGGGTGGACTTCCCGCTCGAACTCCTGCCGGACGACGTGGGCATTCTCGTCGCCGACGCCTTCGGAGCAGAACTGATCCGTGCGGCTCCGGAGCATCCGCTCGCCGCCGCCACCCGCAAGGCGCTGACCCTGCGCTTTGCCCGGGCCGCCGCCGGACGATTGGCCGGTCTCTATGATCCGGACCTGCGACCCGCGCAGGAGTGGTAGCGCGAAAACAAGCGCTTGCGCTGCATCAAGGTACAACCGGGCGGGCAGGCGCATGAAGACTGCATGACCGCCCTTCGCCGCGCCCCAGCGCCCCGCCCGCTTTCGCTGCAGGATCTCGTGGCCCGCTACGGCCGCCCCGTGCCGCGCTACACCAGCTATCCCACGGCGCCGCATTTCACGCCCGAGGTCGATGGCGGCGTCTATGAGCGCTGGCTGGGCGAACTCGATCCGGCGAGCCGCGGCTCGATCTATCTGCACGTGCCCTTCTGCGCCGAGCTGTGCCTCTATTGCGGCTGCACCACCTCCGTCGCCCGCCGCTATACGCCGGTCGCCGCTTATGCGGAGCGGCTGCGGGGCGAGATCGCGCGGGTGGCCGAGCGCATTCCCGGCCGGCTCGCCGTCACGCACCTGCACTGGGGCGGCGGCACACCCACGCTGCTCGCCGGCGGCGACATGATCGCCCTCATGGAGAGCGTGCGCCGGCACTTCGACGTGAAACCCCATGCGGAACTCGCCATCGAGGTGGATCCGCGCGTGCTGAGCACCGACATGGTGGAGGCGCTGGCCGCCAGCGGCATCACGCGGGCGAGCCTCGGCGTGCAGGATTTCGATCCCGCCGTGCAGGCCGCCATAGGCCGCATGCAGTCGTTCGAGGAAACCGCCCGCGCCGCCGACGCGCTGCGCCGGGCCGGCATCGGCTCGCTCAATCTCGACCTCATCTACGGCCTGCCGCACCAGACCTTGGAGTCCGTGCTGCGCACCGTGCGCACGGCCCTCAGCCTCGATCCCGACCGTATCGCGGTGTTCGGCTATGCCCATGTGCCGTGGATGAAGAAGCACCAGGCGCTGATCCCGGACCAGAGCCTGCCCGGCCCCGACGCCCGGCTCGCCCAGGCGGAGGCCATCGCCGACCTGCTGACCGCGGAAGGCTATGTGGCCATCGGCCTCGACCATTTCGCCAAGCCCACCGATGCCATGGCGCGGCAGGCGGCCGACGGCACGCTGAAGCGCAACTTCCAGGGCTATACGACCGATGACGCACCGGTGCTGCTCGGCTTCGGCGCCTCGGCCATCGGCATGCTCCCGCAGGGCTATGTGCAGAACATCGCGCAGACGCCCGGCTGGCACGCCGCGCTTGAGGAGGGCGGGCTGCCCATCGCCCGCGGCATCGCCCTGACGCCGGAGGACCGGCTGCGGCGGGATGTGATCGAGCGGCTGATGTGCGACAGCGCCGTGGATCTTGCGGCGGTTCTGCGCGCGCACGGCTTCGCCGTCGATTTCTTCGCGCCGGAACTCGCCCGTCTCGCGGACTTCGAGGCCGATGGCCTGATGGAGCGGACCGGCACCCGCCTCGCCATCCCGGCGGAGATGCGTGCCTTCACCCGCACGGTGGCTGCTGTCTTCGACGCGAAGCTCCCCGCACAAGAAAACGCCGCCGGGCCCAAGAGGCACTCGGCGGCGGTCTGAGGTGGGGAGGAAATGAAACCGGAAACGCGGACCGAAGTTATGGGGAAAAACGTCGCCTCAGGAGTCGAGGCGACGGAGTGCAGAGCGGTCGCGGAGCAGGACGCGGCGGGAGGACGGCAGCGAGATCGTGCCCTGTTCCTCGAGATAGGTGAGCGTGCGCGACACGGTCTCGATGGTCAGGCCGAGGAAGTCCGCAATGTCCTGGCGGGACATGGCGAGCGTGACTTCGGTGACGTGCGAGGCATTGGTGGTGCCGGAGCGGCGGGCGAGATCGAGCAGGAAGGAGCCGACACGCTCCTGCGCCGTCTTGCGGCCGAGCAGGAGGAGATGCTCCTGGGCGCGCTGGAGTTCGGCAAAGCTCAGCGCCCAGAGCGCACAAGCCAGTTCCGGATCGCTGCCGGCGCGGGCGAAGAGGACGGAGCGCTTCACGCGCACCAGACGGCACTCGCTCACCGCCTCGGCGGAGAAGCGGTAACGCTCGCCGGTCTCCCAGCCGAAGGCATCGCCCGGAAGGCAGAAGGCCTCGATCTGGCGGCGGCCGTCGCCCATCAGCTTGCAGATGCGCACGACGCCGGAGACGACGACATAGACGTTCTCGGCAACCTGATCGTCGCCGAAAATCTCGCTGTTGCGGGCGAACACCGCCGGAGTGCCGAGAGCCGCAACGACTTGCGCCGGACGGGCGCTTTCATCGGCGGCTACGCCACGGGCCATCTCGCTCCACCGGTTGGAGGGCATGGGATGTGCATAGGCCTGAGCAGGCACGGGAGCGATATGGGCGATGACGCTGGCGGCGATCGACATCGGTCTCATCTCCGAATTTCGTTGATGAAGGGATAGCCCGTTGACCGCCCTGCAAAAATTCGGATTCACTCCTTAGGGCCCAGCCCTTAAGTAGTATTGCGTAGGTGATTTTACGGAGCCTAGGCTGCCGATCAGCCGGTCAACAGCCGTTTCACACCCCGCCCAATTCGACGAGACGAGCCCCCAGATGACCGACACGCCAACGCAGGCGCTGCCTCCGAAAGCTCCCCAGGCGGGGCCGACGGTTCCGGGCACCGTGCGCCGTGCCGTACCCGGCAGCGCCGCCGCCGCGCTGGTGATTGCCGCGAGCCATTTTGCAGCCTTGTCCGCGTTCGACCCCCGCATCCTGCTGGTGCTGCTGGTCATCGTTGTGCTGGCCAGCAGCGGCGGTCTCTTCGCCGGGCTGGCGGCGACGGCGGTGTCCGCCCTCGGCCTCGCGCTGCGCGGCCTGCTCTCGGGCGATACCGTCGTGGCGGACTGGCAGAGCCTCGGCCTTCTCACCATCGCTGGCGCGGGCATTGCCGTCCTCGGGGAGCGCCTGCGGCGAACCCGGCTCGATGCGGTGGCGCGCGATCGCGCGCTGCTCGCCCGCGAGGCGCATCTCTCCTCGATCCTCGACACGGTGCCGGATGCGATGATCGTCATCGACGAGCGCGGCATCATGCAGTCCTTCTCCATCACCGCGGAGCGACTGTTCGGCTATTCGCCCTCCGAGGTGATCGGCCGCAACGTCTCCATGCTGATGCCCAATCCGCACCGCGACCAGCACGACCTCTATCTCTCGCGCTATCTCACCACCGGCGAGCGCCGCATCATCGGCATCGGCCGCGTGGTGACGGGGGAGCGCAAGGACGGCGCCACCTTCCCCATGGAGCTGGCGGTGGGCGAGATGCACTCGGTCTCCGGCCGCTTCTTCACCGGCTTCATCCGCGACCTCACCGAGCGCCAGAACACCGAGGCGCGCCTCCAGGAACTCCAGGCCGAGCTCGTCCACATCTCCCGCCTCACGGCGCTGGGCGAGATGGCCTCGACGCTGGCCCATGAACTGAACCAGCCGCTGTCGGCCATCGCCAATTACATCAAGGGCTCGCGGCGCCTCCTCGATGACGGCGACCCCAAGCGCATCCCCATGTTGCAGGGGGCACTGGACAAGGCGGCGGAACAGGCGTTGCGTGCGGGCCAGATCATCCGCCGGCTCCGGGACTTCGTGTCACGCGGGGAGACGGAACGGCGGGTGGAGAGCCTGTCGAAGCTCATCGAGGAGGCGAGCGCCCTCGCCCTCGTGGGCGCGAAGGAGCACGGGATCCAGGTGCGGTATCAGATCGATACCTCCTGCGACCTCGTGCTTGCCGACAAGGTGCAGGTGCAACAGGTATTGCTCAATCTGATGCGCAACGCCCTCGAAGCCATGATGGACGCCTCCCGCCGGCAGCTCCTCGTGCAGACCACCCCGGCGGAGGACGACATGGTGACGGTGTCGGTCTGCGACACCGGCCATGGCATATCGGACGAGATGCGGGCACAACTGTTCACACCGTTTGTCACCACGAAGGCACAAGGCATGGGCGTCGGCCTGTCCATCTCGCGCACCATCATCGAAGCCCATGGCGGGCGCATCTGGGCGGAACCGAATGCCGGCGGCGGGACCATCTTCCGCTTCACGCTGCGCACCGTCGACGAGGAGGCCATGAACGATGCCTGAGTCGCTGCCGGTCCACGTGATCGACGATGACGACGCCGTCCGCGAGTCGCTCGCCTTTCTGCTGGAAAGCTCCGGCCTCGCCGTCACCCAGCACACCTCCGCTGCCGCCTTCCTCGACGCCGGCGTGCCGCTCGACCGCGGCTGCATCGTCACCGACGTACGCATGCCCGGCATCAGCGGCCTCGAACTGCTGAAGGAGCTGAACGCCCGCGGCGCCCATATGGCGGTTATCGTCATGACCGGCCATGGCGACGTGCCGCTCGCGGTCGAAGCGATGAAGCTCGGCGCCGCCGACTTCCTGGAAAAGCCGTTCGACGATGCCGCCATCATTGCCGCCGTGCGCGCGAGCCTCGGCCGCTCCGCCGAGCAGGGGCGGCAGGAGGATGCGCGCAGCGAGGTGGGCAAGCGCATCGCCGGCCTCTCCCAGCGCGAGCGTCAGGTTCTGGAGTGCCTCGTCAACGGCCTCGCCAACAAGACCATCGCCTACGACCTCGGCATCAGCCCGCGCACGGTGGAGGTCTATCGCGCCAACGTGATGACGAAGATGAAGGCCGCGAGCCTGCCGGAACTCGTGCGGATGGCACTTCTGGCCGGCGTTGCCCCCGCGGATGACGCAACGCCAACTTGACCGCATTGCCTGCACTTGATCTATCTCAAGGCTGTCGTGCCCTTCCGCCGCGATGGTGAAGGGGTCCGGGCTTCCACTCAAGGAGGAGGCTCGCGCGAGGCCCACATGCTCTTGATTGGCGAAGACAAGGCCGCCGACGCCCCCGCCTCCCCGGTGGTGGTCGTGGTGGATGACGACCCTGCTGTCCGCGGGTCGTTGAAGTTCGCCCTTGAGCTGGAAGGGTTCGACGTCCGCATCTTCGCCACCGCCGCCGAGATGCTGGATCAGGATATCGAAACCCTGCCGGGCAGCGGCTGCCTCATCGTCGATTACAACCTGCCCGGCCTCAACGGCCTCGACCTGCTGCGCGAACTGAAGCAGCGGCAGGTGACCTGGCCGGCCATCCTCATCACCACCCATCCCACCGAGCAGGTGCGCCGCCGCGCCACCTCCGCCGGCGTTGCCATCGTGGAGAAGCCCCTCTTCTCCAACGCCCTGAGCGATGCCGTGCGCGAGACCTTCCGCCGTCCCTTCCCGCATCAGTAAGGGCGGGCACCGCCCGCGCGCCCACGCCGCACATCCCCCGTCTTAAGATCGTCCGCCGCATCGGTCATCCTGCGGACGCTCCCGTTCGCCCGACCGGAGGACGCCATGACGACGCGCAATCTCGACGCCCTCTTCCACCCCGGCGCCATCGCTCTCGTGGGGGCGAGCAGCCGGCCCGGCACCATCGGCGCGGTCACGGCGCGCAACCTCTTCGAGGCCGGGTTCGACGGCCCCATCCTCAGCGTCAATCCGAAGGAACGGGCGATCCGCTCGGCGCTCAACTACCATTCGGTGGGCGACCTGCCGATCCAGGTCGACCTCGCGGTGCTGACAGGGCCGCCCGAAACCCTGCCGCAGACCATCGCCGACCTTGGCGCCAAGGGCTGCCGCGCCGCCGTCCTCCTCGCCTCCAGTCCCGGCAGTGCCGATGCCGCCCTGCGCCAGCGGATGCTGGACGCCGCCCGGCCGAACCTCATGCGCCTGCTGGGCCCGAGCTGCCTCGGCTTCATCTCCACCGGACCGCGCATCAATGCGAGCTACGCCCATCTGATGCCGCGCAAGGGGGATGTCGCCTTCCTCAGCCAGTCGGCAGCGCTCGCCACCGCCGTGCTCGACTGGGCCGAGGGACGGGGCGTCGGCTTCTCCCACGTGGCTTCGCTCGGCGACAAGGCGGACATCGACTTCGGCGACCTGCTCGACCATCTCGCCATGGATTCCGCCACGCGGGCCATCGTGCTCTACGTGGAGAGCATCACCGATGCGCGCAAATTCATGTCCGCCGGGCGCATCGCCGCCCGCGCCAAGCCGGTCATCGTCATCAAGGCGGGCCGCAGCGCCGCCGGCGCGCAGGCGGCCGTCTCGCACACCGGTCGCCTCGCGGGCGCCGATGCGGTCTATGACGCCGCCTTCCGCCGCGCCGGCATGCTGCGGGTCTACGATCTGCGCGAACTGTTCGAGGCGGTGACCACGCTCGCCTCAGGCATCCGGCTGAACGGCGAGCGCCTCGCCATCCTCACCAACAGCGGCGGCGCCGGCGTGCTGGCCACCGACGCTCTGGAGCAGACGCCCGGCCGGCTGGCTGAACTGGCGCCGGAGACCTTCGCCAAGCTCGACCGCGTGCTGCCGAACGGCTGGTCGCGCACCAATCCCGTGGCGCTGGCCGCCGATGCCCCGCCCAAGCGCTATGCGGACGGCGTGACGGCGCTGCTGGAAGATCCCGGCTCGGATGCCGTTCTTGTCCTCAACTGCCCGACCGCCCTCACCGACAGCGCCGAGGCCGCCGATGCGGTGGTGGAGGCGCTTGCGCAGCGGCCGCGTGCCCCCGTGCTCACCTGCTGGCTCGGCAATCAGGCCGCGGCAAATGCCCGCCGCCACTTGGCCGCCCGCCGCCTGCCCACCTACGACACGCCCGATGAGGCGGTGCGCGCCTTCGGCCATCTCGTCTCCTACCAGCGCAACCAGACCATGCTGATGGAGACCCCGCCGGCCCGCAGCTTCGACGAGCCGGACCGCGACAAGGCCAAGCAGGTGGTGGATGCGGTAATCGGAGCCGGCCGCAGCGTGCTGACCGAGGTGGAGGCCAAGGCGGTGCTGGCCGCCTACGACATTCCGGTGGTGGAGACCCGCACGGCCGCGTCTCCGGCGGAGGCCGCCGATCTGGCTGCTGCCTTCGGCGGGCCGGTGGCGCTGAAGATCCTTTCCGACGACATCATCCACAAGTCCGAGGCTGGGGGCGTGCGGCTCGACCTGCGCACCCCCGCCCAGGTGGAGGAAGCCGCCGAGCTGATGCTGGCCGCAGTGCGCGAGCGCATGCCGCAGGCGCGGCTTGAAGGCTTCACGGTGCAGCGGATGGTGCGCCGGCAGCGGGCGGTGGAACTCATCGCCGGGATCGCCAATGACGAGACCTTCGGCCCCGTGGTGCTGTTCGGCGAAGGCGGGACGGCGGTGGAGGTGATCGCCGACCGGGCGGTGGCGCTGCCGCCGCTCAACGGCCGCCTCGCCCGCGAGATGATGGAGCGCACACGCATCTACCGCCGCCTCGTCGGCTATCGCGACCGGCCAGCCGCCGATCTCGATGCGGTGGCCACCACGCTGGTAAAGATCTCCGAACTGATGGGCGACCTGCCGCAGATCGGCGAACTCGACATCAACCCGCTGCTGGTGGACGAGAACGGCGTCATCGCGCTCGACGCCCGCATCGTTGTGCACCCGTCCGCCAGCCGGGGCACCGAGCGCTTCGCCATCAAGCCCTTCCCGACCATCCTCAGCCGTCACATCGTGCTCTCGGACGGTCAGGAGGTGCTGCTGCGCCCCATCCGCCCGGAGGACGAGCCGGCGCTGGGGGACATGGTGCGCCGCTCGGACCCCCGCGACGTACGCATGCGCTTCCTAGGCTCGCTGAAGGACTTCCCGCACCTGATGGCCGCCCGCCTCTCGCAGATCGACTACGACCGGGAGATGGCGCTGGTGACCGTGGCGGAGACGGGCGAGATCCTCGGCGTCGTGCGCATCATCGCCGATCCCGACAATGAAGCGGCCGAATACGCCATCATGGTGCGCTCGGACATGAAGGGCCGGGGCCTCGGCTACCGGCTGATGAACGAGATCCTCGACTATGCGCAGGAGCGCGGCCTCGCCCGCATCTTCGGCGACGTGCTGCGCGAGAACCTGCCCATGCTCCATCTCGCACAGGACCTCGGCTTCAAGGTCCGGCCCGGCGGCGATGACCCGACCGTGGTGCGCGTGGACCTGAACCTCGCCGACCGCATCCACACCGTCACCTCCGCAGGGGACGCGAGCTAGCCGGGCGCGGCTCCTGCACCGGGGAGTTCGCGCCGCTGCGATTCATCGTTTTTTAAGGTTAACGACATCGCAAACAATGGACCCGTAACGGTTCCAGAGGGGGCAGCTTCGCCCAAGCCCTCGGTGCCACTCTACCTCGGCGCGCAAATGTAGCGCGCGAGTGGCACATTCGACAGGCACAACCCAGCGTATTCTGGCAGTAATGGCCGTCGCGCCGTTAGAATGCGGACTTGGCGCGAAGGTTCGGAAGCGTTTATGTTGCGTTCGTGGATAAAGTCGCGTGACGCCGCGGGCACGCATGTCTTTGCGCGCTGGACGCTGTCTGCCATCGCGATACTGGTAACAGCCACCTATTGCGTTTCCGCTGCGCTGTTGTTCCACGTTGCCCGCCAAGAAGATATCCGCTCCGAACGGCGCACCGAACTTCAGCTGCGCGCGAATATCGCCGTCGAGGAAGAGCAACTCATGCGCGCTCTCGCCTCGCTGCTTGCGAACGGAATATTATACCACAATCTGCACCCGACCCTGAATCTGGAATGGGCCTATGAGCGCGGCGTGCTCGGCCCCCGCCTGCATCATCTGCTGGGCATGGACTGGGTCTATGTGATCTCGGCACAGAATTCGGTGGTCTATGAACTGAGGCAGGGACGACTGCAGGATCCGGACGACGGCAGCCATCTGCCCACAGGCCTCGATGCCCTGCTCGCGGACGCCCGCCGCACCGGCGTGCACGGCCTCTTCTGGATCGGCGGACGGCCGGCGCTGGTCGGCGCGCAGCCGATCACCCCGCCCCCGAACGCCGCCGACCCGACACCGGCTGGCCCGACCAGCATCCTGGTCTTCGGCCGTCTCCTCGAGAACGAGGTCCTGAGCCGTATCGCCCGCCGCACCGATCTGCCGGACCTTCGCCTCGGCGCCGGCGGCGGCGCCAAACTCGAACTGGCGAGCCGGGCTGGCGATCCCGTCGTGCTGAGCTGGACGAGCCCCGCCCCGGGCGCCACGGTGACGCGCGCGGTCATGCCGTGGCTGCTCGCCTGCGGCGGCACGCTGGTGCTCTTCACCTGGCTCATCCTGGCCCGCGCCTCCGCCAGCGCGCGGCAGATGGAAGCCGCCTCCCGCGTGATGCAGGAAAGCCGCGCCGCCCTCCAGCTCAGCGAAGCCCGGTTCCGTGACGTCGCCGAGGCCGCCACCGACTGGATCTGGGAAACCGACGCCGCGCTACGCATCACCTATCTGTCCGAGCGGTATGAGGCGCTCACCGGCCGCTCAGGCGCCGAGTTGATGGGGCAGCCGCTGGACACGGTCCTGCACAGCATCGAGGGTCCCCTGGAAAGCTGGACGGCCCGCGCCGCGGAACGGCGGGTGACGCCGCTCTCCTGCCGCTACCTCGCCTCCGACGGCACGCTGCGCCTGTGCCGGGTGGCGGCGAAGGCGGTGCGTGACGCGGACGGCCATCTCATCGGCTTCCGCGGCACCGCCAGCGACATCACCGCCGAGGTGGAGGCCCATCGCAAGATGGAGCACCTCGCCCTCTACGACCCGCTGACCAGCCTGCCCAACCGCACGCTGTTCATGGAATTTCTCTCCGGCGCCCTGAGCAGCATCGGCGATAGCCAGCGCCTCGTCGCGGCCCTTCGCATCGGCCTCGCGAACACCCGGCAGATCACGGAGAGCTATGGCCTCGCCGCCGGCGACGCGGTGCTGGCCGAATGCGCGCTGCGGCTCAAGCAAGTCATCACCGACAGCGACCTTGTGGCCCGGCTCGGGGCCGAGGACTTCGCCCTGGTCGCCACCGCACCTGGCAATGTCCTCGCGGTGAAGGACCTGTGCGCCCGCGTGCAGGCGGCCCTCAATGCCCCGATCCGCCTGCCGGAAGGCGACCTGATCGACCTCTCCTGCGCCATCGGCGTGGCCCTCGCCCCCAACGACTGCATGGAGGGCGAACTGCTGCTGCGCAGTGCCGAATTCGCCCTCCAGCATGCACAGGGGGAGGAGCCGCCCGGCATCGCCTTCTTCTCCGCCGACATGACCGAGCAGGTGCAGGCCAAGCGCACGCTGGAACACGACCTGCGCCGCACCGTGGGCAGCGAGGACTTCGTCGTCCTCTATCAGCCCCGCTTCAGCGCCGCGACGCAGGAGCCGGTGGCCGTGGAGGCGCTGGTGCGCTGGCTGCACCCCGGCTTCGGCCTGCTGTCGCCGGACCGCTTCATTCCGCTCGCGGAAGCCTCCGGCCTCATCGTGCCGCTGGGCGAATGGGTGCTGCGCCGGGCCTGCGCGACCATCGCCAAATGGCCCGATCTCGTTGTCTCGGTGAATGTCTCGCCGGTGCAGTTCCGGCAGGGGGAGCAGTTGCTCGAAACGGTGCGGGCCGCCCTCAAGGACAGCGGCCTGCCGCCGGAGCGGCTGGAGCTGGAAATCACCGAGAACGTGCTGCTGGAGAATACCGAGAAGGCGCTGGACGTCCTGGTCGGCATCAAGACGCTTGGCGTGCGCCTCGCCATGGACGATTTCGGGACCGGCTATTCATCCCTGAACTATCTGCGCAATTTCCCCTTCGACCGCATCAAGATCGACCGCCGCTTCGTGGGCGACCTCGAGCAGAGCCGCGATGCACAGGGGATCGTGGAAGCCATCATCGGGCTCGGCCGGGCGCTTAACCTTCAGGTGACCGCCGAGGGCGTGGAGACCGCCGGCCAGTTCGCCTGGCTGCGCAAGGCCGGCTGCGAGGAGCTGCAGGGCTTCCACTTCGCCCGACCCATGTCGGAAGCGGACCTCATCGCCCTCAAGCCGAGGACGCGGGCCGGCTGACGCCGGCCCATTGCCATCAGAACCAGGACGGCAGGCGATCGAGACCGATCAACTGCTCGACCTCCACCCGCGGACGCACCACGGCGGCCTGATGGCCGCTCACCAGCACTTCCGCGATCAGCGGCCGGGTGTTGTAGGTGGACGCCTGCACCGCGCCATAGGCGCCGGCGGTCATCACCGCGATGAGGTCGCCGGGCATCAGTTCCGGCAGTTCGCGATCGAGCGCGAGATAGTCGCCGGTCTCGCAGACCGGACCAACCACATCCACCTTCGCCGTGGGCGCCGACGGGCGCTGGTGCACGGGCACGATGTCGTGGTGCGCCTCGTAGAGGGTCGGGCGGATGAGATCGTTCATGGCCGCATCCACGATCACGAAGGTCTTGCCCTCGCCGTGCTTCACATAAATGACCCGTGCCACCAGGATGCCGGCGTTGGCCACGATCATGCGGCCCATCTCGAACACCAGCGGCAGGTCGAGGCCCTTCAGCGCCCGCGTGATGACAGCCGCATAGGCGTCCGGCGAGGGGGGCACCGGATCGCCGGCCACATAAGGCACGCCGAGCCCGCCGCCGAGATCGAGATGGTGCAGCGCATGGCCCTGCGCCAGCAGGTCGCGGGCCAGTTCCGCCATCAGCAGCGTCGCATTCTCGAAGGGGCCGAGATCGGTGATCTGGCTGCCGATGTGCATGTCGATGCCGGCGACCTTCAGGCCCGGCAGCGTCGCCGCCTCCGCATAGACCGTGCGGGCGCGCGAGATCGGGATGCCGAACTTGTTCTCGGACTTGCCGGTGGAGATCTTGGCGTGGGTCTTGGCGTCCACGTCCGGATTGATGCGGATGGAGATGTTCGCGGTGCGGCCCATGGCGGTCGCCACTTGCGACAGCGCTGAAAGCTCCGGCTCGCTCTCCACGTTGAAGCACAGGATGCCGGCCTCCAGCGCCTGCGCCATCTCCTCGCGCGTCTTGCCGACGCCGGAGAAGACGATGCGCTCGCCGGGAATGCCCGCCGCCAGCGCCCGCTTCAGCTCACCGCCCGAGACGATGTCAGCGCCCGCGCCCATGCGGGCGAGCGTGGCGATGACCGCCTGGTTGGAATTGGCCTTCAGCGCGTAGCACAGCAGCATCTCGCGCTCGGCGAAGGCGGCCTTGAAGACCCGGTAATGCCGCTCCAGCGTGGCGGTGGAGTAGCAATAGAAGGGCGTGCCCACCTCTTCGGCGAGGGTGGCGATATCCACGTCCTCGGCCTTGAGGCGGCCGTCGTGGTGAATGAAGTGGTGCATGGCGGGCCTTGCGCGGTGATCGCCAGCGCTTCGGCGGGAGGCGCCCGGCCGCGCATGGCGGGCCGGAGCGGACGCCCGGCGGCACTGGCCGGAAGCCGGAAGGGGCGTCGCTCAGCCCCTTCGGCAGGAAAACGGGCGGAGCGCGCTCCTCAGAGCAGCCCGTCGAGGATGAAGGGCCGATCCGGCCGCTGGATCTTGTCCAGGCTCACCGGCGCGCTGGTGATCGAGCCCTTGGCGCCGCCGGACGCGCTGCCCGTGGTCGAGCGCGTGGTGTTGGTGGTCGTGGTGGCGACCGTCGGGGTCGGCGCGGAGCTGTTGGCGGACGAGGTGCTGGTGGAGCGGCCGGCATCGGACTGTTCCGCCCAGGCGGTGGGCGAGGGCTCGGCAGCCGGCGTCATGGGCGCAGCCGCGGCGGCGCTCGCCGCAGGAGTGCCTGCCGCAGCCGGTTGCGCGGCGCCGGTCTGTGTCGTCCCGGTCTTGGTGCCGCCCGGCGGCTCCAGCGGACCTTTCACGCCGCAGCCGGCGAGCGTCCCGGCGCAGGCGAGGACGAGCAACAGGGCGGGAATGCGAAAGCGTCGGGACACGGAACACCTCGGACAAGATCGCCGCCACTATAGCGGCCGGCACTGCAAAGGCGAGCCCCCGCCGATCACCGTCGTATCAGGAAGGTTTCCGGCGGGCGACGACATTCCCAGCCCGCCGTCTCCAGCGTCGGCACCTCATGGTCCGCGCGCGCAAAGCCGATGCACAGATAGCCGACGAAATGCCACGTGGCGGGCACCTCGAGCGTGGCGGCGAGCGGCGCCGGATCGAGGATGGAGACCCAGCCTACGCCGATGCCCTCCGCCCGCGCCGCCAGCCAGAGGGTATGGATCGCCAGTACGGCGGAATAATCGAGCGCCTCCGGCATGGTGCGGCGCCCGAGACCGTGGCCCTGCTCCGTCGAGGGATCGGCGAACACTGCGACGTGGCAGGGCGCATCGTCGAGCCCCGCCAGCTTCAGCCGGGCATAGAGCCCCTGCCGCTCGCCGGGCTCGGCGGCCAGCGCCTCGCCATTGGCGCGCTCGAAATTCGCCCGTACGGCCGCCCGCCGGGCGGGATCGTCCACGAGGACGAAGCGCCAGGGCTGGGAGAGGCCGACCGACGGCGCAAGGCAGGCGGTGGCGAGGAGGCGCTCCAGCGCCCCCTGCGGAAGTGGATCGGGACGGAAGGCACGCACATCCCGGCGCCAGGCGAAAAGCTCATGGAGCTCCGCGCGGAAGGCGTCGGAAAAGCGCGGCGCGCTCACGCCGCCGGGCCGAGCTTCTTCAGCCAGCGGCGGGCCTGCTGCCGCACGCGGGCCGGAGCGGTGCCGCCGTAGCTGGTGCGGCTGCGCACGGAATTGGTGACGGAGAGCACCGAGAACACATCCTGGGTGATGCGCTTCTCGACGCCCTGCATCTCCTCCAGCGAGAGGCGATGAAGCGGCACACCGCGCTCCGAGGCGAGCGCGACGATGCGGCCGGTGACATGATGGGCCTCACGGAACGGAATGTTCAGCGTGCGCACCAGCCAGTCCGCGAGATCAGTGGCCGTGGCATAACCCTGACCGGCCGCCGCCTTCATGCGGGTGGCTTCCGGCTCCATGTCGCGGACCATGCCGGCGATGGCGGCGATCACCAGCGAGAGCGCGGAGAGGGCATCGAAGGTGCCTTCCTTGTCCTCCTGCGTGTCCTTCGCATAGGCGAGCGGCAGGCCCTTCATCACCACCAGGATGCCGGTGAGGGCGCCGATGATGCGGCCGGACTTGGCGCGGGCGAGTTCCGCCGCGTCCGGATTGCGCTTCTGCGGCATGATGGACGAGCCGGTGGTGAAGGCGTCCGTGAGCTTGACGAGGCCGAAGGCCGGCGACGTCCAGATCACGATCTCCTCCGCGAAACGGGAGAGATGGACGGCGCAGATGGACGCCGCCGCCAGGGTCTCCATCACGAAGTCGCGGTCGGAGACGCCATCGAGCGAATTGGCGGTCGGCCGGTCGAAGCCGAGCGCGGCGGCGGTCGCCTCCCGGTCGATGGGGAAGGACGTGCCGGCGAGCGCCGCCGAACCGAGCGGGGATTCATTGAGGCGCTTGCGCGCATCGGCAAACCGGCCCCGGTCGCGACCCAGCATTTCCACATAGGCCATAAGGTGATGACCGAAAGTGACCGGCTGGGCGTTTTGAAGATGGGTGAAGCCGGGCATCACCGTCCCGGCATGGGCGAGCGCCTTTTCCGCCAGCGCGCGCTGGAGATCTGCCATCTGCTCGTCCAGCGTGTCGATGGTGTCGCGCACATAGAGGCGGAAGTCGGTGGCCACCTGATCGTTGCGCGACCGGGCGGTGTGCAGGCGGCCCGCGGGCGCGCCGATCAGCTCCGCCAGACGCGACTCCACGTTCATATGGATGTCTTCGAGATCGCGGCGGAAGGTGAACTTGCCGGCCTCGATCTCTGACAGGATCGTGTCTAGACCCTTCTGTATCTTCTGCGCATCCTTCGCCGCAATGATCTTCTGGGCGGACAGCATGGCCGCGTGGGCCTTGGAGCCTGCGATGTCCTGCGCATAGAGACGCTGATCGAAGCCGATGGAGACGTTGATCTCCTCCATGATAGCGTCCGGACCGGTGGAGAACCGCCCGCCCCACATCTTGTTGCTCATGACGGACCTCCGATGACCGATGCCAACCTGCCGCGCCCGGATGATGCCCCCGGCGCGCCTCCCGCCAAGACCCCGACCGCAGCCGCCGGCAAGCCGGGGCGCATGATCGGTCTGGTGGCGGGAGCGGCGGTTCTGGGGGCCGTGACCGGCGCGCTCGCCCTATACGGGATGAATGGGCTCAAGGGCAATGCGTCCGCAACGAAACCTCTGCCGGACGGCACCGTGCCCGCCGCCACTGCCGCCATATCCGATCCCGACTGCGCCGGCGCGGTCGCCACCGCCAAGCGCCTCGCTCCCTTCGCCAAGGGCGAGCTTGCGGCACTGAGCCTTGCCACCGAGCCGCGCCGGCTGCCCCCGCTCACCTTCACCGACGGGGCCGGCAAACCGGTGACGCTGGCCGACTTCAAGGGCAAGACCCTGCTGGTGAACCTCTGGGCCACCTGGTGCGTGCCCTGCCGGAAGGAAATGCCGGCCCTCGACACGCTGGAGAAGGAGCAGGGCAGCGCCGACTTCCAGGTTCTGGCCATCAATCTCGACACCAAGGATCCGAAGAAGCCCCGCGCCTTCCTGGACGAGATCGGCGTCTCCTCCCTCGCCTTCCACGCGGACCCGGAAACCAAGACTTTCCAGGCGCTGCGGAGCGTGGGGCGCGGCTTCGGCCTGCCCACCACCCTTCTCGTGGACGCCAAGGGCTGCGAGATCGGCTACCTCGCCGGCCCCGCCGAATGGGCGTCGGAGGACGCGCAGACGCTCATCCGGCAAGCGGTCGGCAAGGGGGTGTGAGGGGGACAGGCGGCATGATCGGTGCGCAGCGTTCCTTGATCGACACCGTTGCGATGTCTGCGATCGGCATCCCAGCGGGTGCCCATTCGCTTTATCGCGGACCTGATCTCACACCCGTGGTATGGTTCAGTCTATGCCAGCCCTTGATATTGCTCAGCTGACCCCACGCGAACGGCTCGACCTGATAGCCGAGTTGTGGGACAGCCTTGCCCCTGAAGACGTTCGCCTGACCCCAGCCCAGGACGCGGAGCTGGCCCGGCGCATGGCAACCTTTGACGCGGATCGCGCCGACGCGGTGCCGTGGGCGGAAGTCGAGCGCCAGCTAGACCGCCAGTGAATGCCACGCGTCTTGTTCCTGCCCGCCGCTCGGGCCGACCTTGCCGACGCACTGGCGTGGTATGGGACGCACGCTCCACAGATGGTGCCACAGTTTCGTGCCGCGCTCGGGGCAGTGGTCCGGCGCATGGAGGAAAACCCGCGTCAGTTTCGACGGGCCTCCCACAATACCCGCCACGCCCTGATGCGCAGATTTCCCTATGTGGTCATCTTTCGGGACGAGCCGGAGGCGGCATATGTGATCGCCATATTCCACGCCAGCCGCGCCCCTCGATCCTGGCAGGGGCGGCTGCCGTAACCCAAGCCGGATGGTCAGGGAATGGCGGCATAGAGCAGCGCCCCAAACAAAAAGCCCGCCATCGCGGCGGGCTAGTCATCTTCGGTCGGGAAGAACGGGCTTCCACCCTCAGCGGGTCGGCACCGGCTTTTCGCCGCGATAGTCGTAGAAGCCGCGCTGCGTCTTCCGGCCGAGCCAGCCGGCTTCCACATACTTCACCAGCAGCGGGCAGGGGCGGTACTTGGAGTCCGCGAGGCCCTCGTGCAGCACCTGCATGATGGCGAGGCAGGTATCGAGGCCGATGAAGTCCGCCAGCTGCAGCGGGCCCATGGGGTGGTTGGCACCGAGCTTCATGGCGCGGTCGATGGCATCCACGGAGCCCACGCCCTCATAGAGGGTGTAGATGGCCTCGTTGATCATCGGCAGCAGGATGCGGTTGACGATGAAGGCCGGGAAGTCCTCGGCCACCGCATAGGTCTTGTGCAGCTTGGTGACGAAGGCCTTGGAACTCTCGAAGGTGTCGTCATCGGTGGCGATGCCGCGCACCAGCTCCACCAGCTCCATGAGCGGCACCGGATTCATGAAGTGAATGCCGATAAAGCGTTCAGGGCGGTCCGTGGAGGCGCCGAGGCGGGTGATGGAGATCGACGACGTGTTGCTCGCCAGCAGCGCGTCCGGCCGCAGCACCTTGCACACGTCGGAGAAGATCTTGCGCTTGACCTCTTCACGCTCGGTGGCGGATTCGATCACGAGGTCGCACTCGGCCAGATCCTCGAGCGCGCTGCCGGTGGCGATGCGCTTCAGCGCCGCCTGCCGGTCGTCCTCGCTCACGGTGCCCTTGGACACCTGCTTGGCCATGTTGCCGTTGATGGTGGCGAGGCCCGAGCGCACGCGCTCCGGGTCCTGATCGTTCAGCACCACGTCGAAACCGGCGAGGGCGCACACGTGGGCAATCCCGTTGCCCATCTGGCCGGCGCCGATCACCCCGACCTTCTTGATCTCGAGCGACATGATCTCAGGAGTCTCTCGGCTCGCGGTTTGAGAGGCATCCGGCGCGGGCCTCCCGCGCCGGATCATAAGGTCAGCCCTTGGCCTTGGCGACTTCCGCCTTCAGCTCGGGCACGATGGCGAAGAGGTCACCCACGAGGCCGTAGTCGGCCACCTGGAAGATCGGGGCCTCCTCGTCCTTGTTGATGGCGACGATGACCTTGGAGTCCTTCATGCCGGCAAGGTGCTGGATGGCACCGGAGATGCCGACTGCGACATAAAGCTCGGGGGCGACGACCTTGCCGGTCTGGCCCACCTGCCAGTCGTTCGGGGCATAGCCGGCGTCCACCGCCGCGCGGGAGGCGCCCACCGCCGCGCCGAAGGCATCCGCCAGCGGCTCGATCACCTCGGTGAACTTCTCCTTGGACTGGAGAGCCCGGCCGCCGGAGACGATGATCTTCGCCGCCGTCAGTTCCGGACGGTCGGATACCGCAAGGCTCTCGTCCACGAAGGACGACACACCCGGATCAGCCTGCGCCGACACCGCCTCGATGGCGGCGGAACCACCGGTGCCGGTGGCGCCGAAGGAGGCCGTGCGCACGGTGATGACCTTCTTGGCATCCGTGCTCTGCACCGTCTGGATGGCGTTGCCGGCATAGATGGGACGCTCGAACGTGTCGGGCGAGACCACCTTGATGATGTCGGACAGCTGCATCACGTCGAGGAGCGCGGCAACGCGCGGCAGGACGTTCTTGGCCACCGCCGTCGAGGGGCCGACGATGGCATCATAGCCACCGGCCAGCGAGACGATGAGCGCCGCCAGCGGCTCGGCGAGGCGGTGCGCATAGAGGGCGTCGTCCGCCAGCAGCACCTTCTCCACGCCCGCGAGCTGGGCCGCCGCCTCGGCGACGCCCTTGGCGTTCTGGCCGGCCACCAGCACATGCACCGGACCGCCGAGCTGGGCAGCGGCGGTGAGCGCCTTGGCGGTGACGCCGTTGAGAGACGTATTGTCGTGTTCGGCGAGAAGCAGCGTCGCCATCAGATCACCCCCGCCTCGTCCTTGAGCTTGGACACGAGTTCAGCCACCGAACCCACCTTCACGCCCGCCTTGCGGCCCGCCGGCTCGGCTGTGTTGAGCACCTTGAGGCGCGGCGCGACGCTGACGCCATAGGCATCGGGCGTCTTCTCGTCGATGGGCTTCTTCTTCGCCTTCATGATGTTGGGCAGCGAGGCGTAGCGCGGCTCATTGAGGCGAAGGTCGGTGGTCACGATGGCCGGCAGCGCGAGGCGCACGGTCTGGAGGCCGCCGTCGATCTCACGGGTGATGAGAGCGGCATCGCCGTCGATCACCACCTTGGACGCGAACGTGCCCTGGCCCCAGCCGAGGAGCGCCGCCAGCATCTGGCCGGTCTGGTTCGAATCGTCATCAATGGCCTGCTTGCCGAGGATGACCAGCTTCGGCGCCTCCTCGCCGATCACGGCCTTGAGGATCTTGGCGACGGCGAGCGGCTCCACCGTTTCGTCCGTCTTCACCAGGATGCCGCGGTCGGCGCCCATGGCGAGGGCGGTACGGATGGTTTCGGAAGCCTGGGCCGGTCCGATAGACACGGCGACCACCTCGGTGGCGATGCCCGCTTCCTTGAGACGGAGCGCCTCTTCGACGGCGATCTCGTCGAAGGGGTTCATGGACATCTTCACGTGGGCGAGTTCGACGCCGGTCCCGTCGGATTTGACCCGTACCTTGACGTTGTAATCGACCACTCGTTTGACGGGTACCAGGACCTTCATCGAGCCGCGCTCCAACCTGATGGCAAGTTGTCGTTCTGCACTGCGGTTTGCCGACGAAATGCCGTGCGCGCAATGCAGTAAGCCTTGGGGGCGGCACCCTAGGAGTGGCCCGGAAGCGTGTCAACGCCGATGCCGGACCTTGGAGCGCGCCAAAGCAGCGCCCCGGACACGCCTCTGGCTGCCCCTGGCAACTTCATTCGTACACGAATGATACTGCACCGCAAGCAATCGAGATGCTGCGAGGCCACGCTTCCGCTCCGCGGTTCGCGGGCGGCTCACCCCCGCGCCTGCCGGGCCGCCGTTCGCTGCGACGGCCTATTTCTCTCGCAGCGACTTGGTGACGGCATCCACAAGCGGACGCGTGAGATAGCTCAGGACCGTGCGCTCCCCGGTGCCGATCACCACCTCCGCCGGCATGCCGGGGCGCAGGCGGGCCTTCATGTCCTCGGGAATGTCGGTCTTGGCCACCGCCACCACCGCCTGGAAATAGGGCTGCTTCGTCGCCTCATCCACCAGCCGGTCCGGCGAGACCGAGCGCAGTTCGCCGAGGATCAGCGGCGTGGTGCGGGAATGGAAGGCGGTGAAGCGCACCTCGACGCCTGTGATGCCGTCGTGCAGCCGGTCCACGTCGGTGGGCGCCACCTGCGCGTCCACGATCAGTTCGTCGTTCTGCGGCACGATCTCCAGCAGGGTGTCGCCCGGCTTCACCACCGCACCGATGGTGTAGATGCGCGGATTGATGTTCTGCACCACGCCGGCCCGCGGGGCGCGGATGTCCACGCGCTTGAGCACGTTCTCCGACACCGCGAGCTTCTCGGTCACGTCGGAAATCTTCTGTCGGGTCTCCACCATCTGCTGCGCCACATCCTCCTGCTGCTTCTGGAGCAGTTGCTGGATCTGCAGCTTCATCTCGCCGATGGTGTTCTGCGCCTTGGCGGCATCTGCCGTGTTGCGGCCGACGAGACCCTGAAGGCGGGCCTTCTCGCGCTGGAGCTCCGCGAGGCGGGGCTTGGAGACGAGCCCCTTGTCACTCAGCGACCGGATGCCCGTGAGTTCGTCCTCGATATAGAAGAGCTGGCTGTCCAGCGCCTCGCGCTCGCGCTTCAGGCCGTCGATCTCCGTCTCGCCCTGCCGGGCGCGGCTGTTCAGGATGTCGATCTGGCCGTTGAGCGAGGCCTTGCGGTCCCGGAACTGGGCGCGCTGGTCGGCGATGACCGAGCGTACCAGCGGTTCGTTCTCCCGCGCCAGCAGCGCTGCGGGAAAGACGACGGTGTCCGCCTGCGCCCGCTCCGCCTCCAGCCGCGCCTCGGTCGCCTGCAACGTGTCGAGCTGACCGCGCAGGGCGGCGTAGTTGGACTGGGAGCTGGTGGGGTCGAGGCGGAACAGCAGGTCGCCCGCCTTCACGCTCTCGCCGTCCTTCACGTCGATTTCGACGATGATGCCGCCCTCGAGGTGCTGCACCACCTGCCGCTTGCTCTCCACCGAGACGACGCCGTTGGCGATGATCGCACTGTCGATATTGGCCAGCGCCGCCCAGGCGCCGCCGATGCCGAAGGTGAGGAAGATAAGGCCATAGCCAATGGCGGCGACACGACGCATGTCGCTCTTCACCTCCGGCGGCGGCGCGCTGAAATCGAGCCGGGTCGGATTGGCGGGCGGCAAGGCGGGCGTCGAGACCGGCGCCGGCGCGAGGGAGGACGACGGAGGGGTCGGAGAGGCCGGGGGCTTGGCGCCGGCATTGGGCGTGATGGCGGTGTCGCTCATGACCGTCTCCTCACGCCCCCGCCGCCGTGGCGGCGCCCTGCGCCGGCGTCGCGCCCGGCTGCACGAGGCGCGGCCCCAGCAGCTTGGCGATCACCTCGTCGCGGGGGCCGAAGCCGTGGGCTGCGCCCTCGTTCAGCAGCAGCACCACGTCGCACAGGCTGAGCGTGTTGGTCTTGTGGGTGATGAGCACCACGGTGCGACCGGCCGCCTTCAGCGCCTGCACCGCCTGGATGAGCGCCTGTTCGCCCGCGGCATCGAGACTGGCGTTGGGCTCGTCGAGCACGATCAGCGCGGGCAGGCCGTAAAGGGCCCGGGCGAGCGCGATGCGCTGGCGCTGCCCGCCGGACAGGGCGGCACCCGCCTCGCCGATCTCCGTATTGTAGCCGTTGGGCAGGCGCTGGATCATCTCGTGCGTACCGGCCATCTGGGCCGCCTGCACCACCTTGGCATCGTCGCGCGCCCCGAAGCGGGCGATGTTGTCGGCAATCGAGCCGGCAAACAGCTCCACATCCTGCGGCAGGTAGCCGAGATGCGAGCCCAGCTGCTCGGGGTCCCAGTGGCGCAGGTCCGACCCGTCGAGGCGCACCGAACCGGCGCTCGGCTGCCAGACCCCCACCAGCAGGCGGGCGAGGGAGGACTTGCCCGCCGCACTCGGGCCAATGACGCCCAGCACCTTGCCGGCGGGCACCGCGAAGCTGACGCCGCGCAGGACCGGAAACTCGGTACCGGGCGCATGGGCGATGAGATTCTCCACCTGGAGGTCGCCGCGCGGATCGGGCAGGCGCAGGCGCGGCGGCGGGGCAGGGAGGGTGCGCAGCATGTCCTGAACCCGGTCGAAGGCCGAGCGCATGTTCACCAGCGTCTTCCAGTTGCCGATGGCCACCTCGATGGGCTGGATGCAGCGGCCCACGATGATGGACCCGGCGATCATCATGCCCGGCGAAATCTCGCGATTGATGGCGAGATAGGCGCCGAGGCCGAGGATCAGGCTCTGCATGAACATGCGGTTGAAGCGCGTCGCCGCCATGAGGAGGCCGGCCCGGTCGGAGGCCACCGCATGCCAGCCGAGGGCGCCCGCGTGGTTGCGCGCCCAGCGCGCGCGCAGGCTCTCGACCATGCCCATCGCATGAAGGACTTCCGCATTGCGGAAGGTGGTGGTGGCCTGGTTGGCGGCGGCGATGTTCGCCTTCGTCGCCTGATCCAGCAGCGGTCGGGTCGCCCGGTCGTTGGCGAAGGCGAGAAGGCCGGAGATGACGCAGCTCAGGAGCGCGATGAGGCCGTACCAGGGGCTCAGCGCCAATGCGAAGGCTATGTAGATGGGCACCCACGGCAGGTCGCACAGAGAGACGAGCCCGGCGCCGGTGAAGAATTCGCGCACCGTGTCGGTGTCGCGCAGGGCCTGCGTGTGGCCCGAGGACGGCCGGCGCAGGCTGGCGCGCTGCACCGCGTTGAACACGTGGGCATTCACCTCCTCGTCGAACCGGAGGCCGGCCCGCACGAGAATGCCGGTGCGCAGGGATTCCAGCGCCGAGGCCACGGCATAGAGCACCGCCACGAGGACGGTCAGCACCCCCAGCGTCGCGAGGTTGCGGCTGCTCAGAACCCGGTCATAGACCTGCATCATGTAGAGCGGCCCGGTGAGCCCGAGCACGTTGATGAACAGACTGAAGACCGCCGCTCCCACAAGTCCCGGCCGGGCGGCCCGCAAGGCGGCATTCAGCGCCGTATCGGCCTTCGGCGCCAAAAGGCGCTGCCGCATCTGAGCCAGAGACATCACTTCCCCCACGCATGAGCCGACTGCCCGCCAATGCCTCACCCCGGCACTGGCACGCCGCAAGCGGTAGCCGGTTCGCGGCGATCCTATCGCGGTTCCATCCTGCCGTCATCGCGCGGCACTCTTCCGCCGCGGGCAAAAAGCCTACTAAATGGGGCGAAGGCGCATGCTGCGTCGCGAAGACAAAAACAGGGTGGAACATGACGAGCGCGGTCTGGGCCGTGGTGAGCGAGCAGGAAGCCGGCGGTCCGGACAAGGACCAGCCGTTGCGGGACGACATCCGGCTGCTCGGCCGCATCCTCGGCGATACGGTGCGGGAGCAGGAGGGCGATGCCATCTATGAGCTGGTGGAGACCATCCGCCAGACCTCCATCCGCTTCCACCGCGATGCCGACGAGGCCGCGCGCCAGGAACTGAACGCGCTGCTGGAGAGCATGACGCCGGAGGTGGCGGTGCAGATCATCCGCGCCTTCTCCTATTTCTCCCATCTCGCCAACATCGCCGAGGACCAGCACCACAGCCGGCGCAACCGCGCCCATGCGGTGGCCGGCTCGGCGCCCCGCCCGGGCACCCTCGCCAATGCGCTCGCCCGCGCCGAGAAGGCCGGCATCGGCGCCGCCGAGCTGCGCGCCTTCTTCGACGCGGCGCTGGTGAGCCCGGTGCTCACCGCCCACCCGACCGAAGTGCGCCGCAAGAGCACGATGAACCGCGAGATGGAGATCGCCGATCTCCTGGATCTCAAGGAGCGCCTTCAGGCGACCCCGCAGGAAGCGCGCGAGCAGGACGAGAAGCTGCGCCGGGCGGTGCTGACGCTGTGGCAGACCGCCCTGCTGCGCAAGTTCAAGCTCACCGTCCTGGACGAGGTGCAGAACGGCCTCTCCTATTACGACTACACCTTCCTGGCCGAGGTGCCGCGCCTCCTCTGCGCGCTGGAAGACCATCTGGCGGAACAGGAAGGCGGCGAGCCGGGCGCGGAGCTGCCGCCGTTCCTGCGCATCGGCAGCTGGATCGGCGGCGACCGCGACGGCAATCCCTTCGTCACCGCCGACGTGCTGCGCGAGACCGTGCGCCAGCACCGCGACCGGGTGATGGCTTTCTATCTGGAGCAGGTCGGCCTGCTGGTCACCGAGCTGTCGCTGGCCAAGCGCCTCGTTGCCGTTTCCGAAGACCTGACAGCGCTGGCCGAACGCTCGGGCGACCGGGCGCCGGAGCATCGGGAGGAGCCCTATCGCCTCGCACTGGTGGGCATCCACAACCGCCTCAAGGCGACGGTGGCGGCGCAGAAGGCTGCCGACGACGGCAAGACCATGGGCGCGGCCGAGGACGGCCACCTGCCCTATCCGGACGCCGCCGCCTTCCGGGCCGACCTCGACATCCTCTATCGCTCGCTGATGGCCAACGGCTCGGCCATCCTCGCCCGCGGCCGCCTGCGCCATGTCCGCCGGGCGGTGGACAGTTTCGGCTTCCACCTCGCCAGCCTCGACCTGCGGCAGAATTCCGACGTGCACGAGCGCACGGTGGCGGACCTGCTGGAACAGGCGGCGCCGGGCACCAACTATCACGCCCTCGACGAGGAAGCCCGCATCGCCGTGCTGCGGGCGGAACTGACCAATCCGCGTCCCCTGGCCTCGCCGTTCCTGAGCTATACGGAGGAGACGCGATCCGAACTCGCCATCCTGCGCACGGCTGCCGAAGCCCACGCCCGGCTCGGCAAGACGGTCATTCCCAATGCCATCATCTCCAAGGCCGAGGGCATCTCGGACATGCTGGAGCTGGCGCTGCTCCTGAAGGAGGTGGGGCTCGTCTCCGCCACCGGCGAGAGCGCCATCAACGTCATCCCGTTGTTCGAGACCATCGGCGACCTTCAGGCCTGCGGCCCGGTCATGGACCGCCTGCTCGCCCTGCCGGAATATCGCGCGCTGGTGGACAGCCGGGGCGGCGAGCAGGAGGTGATGCTCGGCTATTCCGACAGCAACAAGGACGGCGGCTTCGTCTCCTCCGGCTGGGAGCTCTATAAGGCCGAGATCGCCCTCATCGAGGTGTTCGCCCGCCACAAGGTGAAGCTGCGCCTGTTCCACGGCCGGGGCGGCTCGGTGGGCCGGGGCGGCGGCCCGTCCTATGACGCCATCCTCGCCCAGCCGGCGGGGGCGGTGAGCGGGCAGATCCGCATCACCGAGCAGGGGGAGATCATCTCCTCCAAATATTCCAACCCCGAGAACGGCCGGCGCAACCTCGAGATCCTCGTCTCCGCGACGCTGGAATCCACTTTGCTGGAAGCCGAGCAGGCGAGCCCCCGCCCGGAATTCCTCGCCGCCATGGAGGAACTGTCCAAGACCGCGTTTACGGCCTATCGCTCGCTCGTCTACGAGACCCCGGGCTTCGAGGACTATTTCTGGTCCTCGACCGTCATCAGCGAGATCGCGACGCTGAACATCGGCTCGCGCCCGGCCTCGCGCAACAAGACCCGCGCCATCGAGGCGCTGCGGGCGATCCCCTGGGTGTTCTCCTGGTCGCAGTGCCGGCTGATGCTGCCCGGCTGGTACGGCTTCGGCACGGCGATCGCCGCCTTCGTGGAGGCCCGCCCGGTGGACGGCATCGCCTTCCTCCAGTCCATGTACCGGGAGTGGCCCTTCTTTCGTACGCTCCTGTCCAACATGGACATGGTGCTCTCCAAGAGCAGCCTCGCCGTCGCCTCGCGCTATGCCGAGCTGGTGCCGGACGAGGAGCTGCGCACGCGCATCTTCAGCCGCATCTCCGCGGAATATCAGAGCGCTATCACCAGCCTGCTCGCCATCATGGGGCAGAAGAAGCTGCTGGAGGCCAACCCGCTGCTGGACCGCTCCATCCGCAACCGCTTCCCCTATCTTGACCCGCTCAACCACATCCAGGTCGAGCTCCTGAAGCTGCACCGGAGCGATGCCGGCAGCGACCATGTGCTGCACGGCATCCAGCTCACCATCAACGGCATCTCCGCAGGGTTGAGGAACAGCGGCTGAGGCGGACGCCGACCATCGTTCTTGCGACAGGGCGCCGGCAAATCTTGCCTCTCCCCCCCTGATCGCTTAAGACGCACCAAAGGCCCCGGACCCAAAGCCGGGGCTTTCCTGTGTTCGCGGCCCGCACGGGCCACGGCTCCTTCCCGGGGCCGGTAGCTGGAGGACCCCACACCGTGGCCAACGTGGTCGTGGTCGGCTCGCAATGGGGCGACGAAGGTAAAGGCAAAATCGTCGACTGGCTCTCGGAGCAGGCCGACGTCGTGGTGCGCTTCCAGGGCGGGCATAACGCCGGCCACACGCTGGTGGTGGATGGCGTCACCTACAAGCTCTCGCTGCTGCCCTCGGGCGTGGTGCGTCCGGGCAAGCTGTCGGTGATCGGCAATGGCGTGGTCCTCGACCCGCAGGCGCTGGTCGACGAACTCGCGCGCCTCGAATCGCAGGGCGTGCATGTGGGGCCGGACCGGCTGCGCATCGCCGAGAATACCCCGCTGATCCTGCCGCTGCATCGCGAACTCGACGCTCTGCGCGAGAACGCCAGCGAAGGCACCCGGATCGGCACCACCAAGCGCGGCATCGGCCCCGCCTATGAGGACAAGGTCGGCCGCCGGGCCATCCGCCTCGTGGATCTGGTGGATCCCAAGGCGCTCCCCGCCAAGGTGGAGCGCCTGCTGACCCATCACAATCTCATCCGCCGCGGCCTCGGCGTGGAGGAAGTGAACCCGCAGGCGCTGGTGGACGAGCTGCTCGCCCTGGCGCCCAAGGTTCTGCCTTACATGGACCGGGTGTGGGAGCTGCTCGACAAGGCCCGCAAGGACGGCAAGAAGATCCTGTTCGAGGGCGCGCAGGGCGCGCTGCTCGATATCGATCACGGCACCTACCCCTATGTGACCTCGTCCAACACGGTGGCCTCCTCGGCGGCCGGCGGCTCGGGCGTCGGTCCGGGGGCGCTGGACTATGTGCTGGGCATCACCAAGGCCTACACCACCCGCGTCGGCGAAGGCCCCTTCCCGACCGAGCTCACCGACGAAGTCGGCAAGACGCTCGGCACCAAGGGCCGCGAGTTCGGCGTGGTGACGGGCCGCCCCCGCCGCTGCGGCTGGTTCGACGCGGTGCTGGTGCGCCAGACGGTCCGCACCTGCGGCATCCACGGCATCGCGCTGACCAAGCTCGACGTGCTGGACGGTTTCGACGAGATCAAGGTGTGCGTCGGCTACAAGCTCGACGGCAAGGAGATCGACTATTTCCCCTCCGAAATGGGCGCGCAGGCGCGGGTCGAGCCGATCTACGAGACCATCGAGGGCTGGACGGACTCCACCGCCGGCGCCCGCTCCTGGGCGGACCTGCCGGCCGAGGCGGTCAAGTATGTCCGCTGGCTGGAGGAACTGATCGGTTGCCCGGTCGCCGTGCTGTCGACGAGCCCGGAACGGAATGACACGATCCTCGTGCACAATCCTTTCCAGGCTTAACCCTAGTTTTGTGATTTAAGGCAAAGCTCCCGCCCCATGGCTGATTATTACCCGCTCCTGGTGCGCGCGATCTCCGGTCTTCCGCAGAACACGGCGGAAGCGCGAAAGGTCGTGTACGACCGGGCGCGGGCAGCCCTTCTCAAGCAGTTGCGCAGCGTCGATCCCCCGCTCCCCGAGGGCGAGATCGGACGCGAGCGCCTCTCGCTTGAGGAAGCCATCCGGCGGATCGAAAAGGAATATGTCGGGGACGCCCCGGAGGCGGCACCGCCCGCTCCCCCGCCGTCCCCGGCTCCGCGCCCGCCCCGTCCCGAGGCGGCGCCCCACGCCCCGCTCAATCCGCGCCGCCCGGCAAGCCCCGACCAGCCGCCTGAGCCGGTGCGCGCCGGTGCCTCCAAGCCCGCTTTCGTGCGTCCCGCCCCCGGCTCCGTGCCGGAAGACGAGACCACGGTCATCCGCGATGCGGAGCCGACCGGCGGTGCAGAACCCTCCGGCGATGCCCCCGCCGACGAGCGCCGGCCGCGGGTCGGCCGCGCCACGGTGCGCAACCGCAACGGTGCCGATGCGGCGCCCGAGACCGGTGGCAAGGGCAAGCGCATCGCCATCTTCGCCGGCATTTCGCTGGTGCTGCTGGGCGGCATCGGCGTCGCCATCTGGAAGCACAGCGCCATTGCCGCGCTGTTCGGCGAGCGGCCGCAGCAGCAGGCCGCGCCGAGCGCGCCTCCCGCGACGCCCGATCAGCCCAAGAGCACCGACCGCGTGACGCAGGCCGGCGGCGCCGCCCGTCCTGCCCAGCCGGCGCAGGCCCCGCGGGCGCCCGGACAGGCCACCACGACCCGCGCCCTGCTGTTCGAGGAAAGCCCGGGCAACGCCCAGCAGATCCAGCAGTTCGAGGGCACCGTCACCTGGAAGACAGAGACCGTCTCGGGTGGCCCCGGCCAGCCGCCGGACATCGGCATCCGGGCGGAGATCCAGATCCCCGAGCGCAAGATCAACGTGAGCTTCACGCTGCGCCGGAACCTCGACCAGACGCTGCCGGCCTCGCACACCATCGAGATCAATTTCGCGCTGCCGCCCGACTTCCCCTATGGCGGCGTGGCCAACGTGCCGGTGGTGCGGGTGAAGCAGACCGAGAGCGCGCAGGGCGCCCCCCTCGCCGGCCTGTCGGTGAAGGTGAGTTCCACCTCCTTCCTCGTCGGCCTGTCGGCGGCGCAGGTGGACAAGGAGCGCAACCTCCAGCTCCTCCAGACCCGGCCGTGGATCGACATCCCGATCGTCTACACCAACAACAAGCGGGCCATCATCGCCTTCGACAAGGGCGCGGCGGGCACGCAGGCCTTCCAGGACGCCTTCTCCGCCTGGGGCGAACTCTACAAGGGCGACGGCGGCTGACCGCCGGCCCCTTTCGAAGCCGGAAAGCAGAACGCCCGCGCTCCTTCCGGACCGCGGGCGTTTTCATCTCTGGCAGGACCCGGGCGGCTGCGCCGCCCGGACGGGCCGGGCTCAGGCCTGGCCGGCGGTCTGCAGGTTCTGGGCTTCGGCCATCATGCGCTGCTGGTAGAGCGCGGCGAAGTCCACCGGATCGATCATCAGCGGGGGGAAGCCGCCGCCGCGCACCGCGTCCGCCACGATCTGGCGGGCGAAGGGGAAGAGCAGGCGCGGGCACTCGATGAGCACCACCGGCTGGAGGCTCTGCTCCGGCACGTTCATGAGACGGAAGATGCCGCCATAGGTCAGGTCGAAGGCAAACAGGGTGTTGCCCTGGACGGCCGCGCCGCCCTCGATCTTGAGCTCGACCTCGAACTCGCCGGGCGCCAGCGGGCGGGCGTTCACATTGATCTGGATGTTGACGTCGGGCTGACCCTGCGGCGCGCCGAGCGAGCGGGGCGCATTGGGATTCTCGAACGAGAAATCCTTGATGTACTGAACGAGCACGTTGAGCGCCGGCGCCGTGTTATCGGTCGGGCTGCCATTCTGCGTCGCCATGCTTATCTCCTGTGAGTTCCGGCGTACCAAGGCCAAGGGTCGCGCGGTCGCTACCATGCCCGGTGGCGGGCGGCAACCGGACGACCCGGTATTCGCTACAGTTCAATTGTCTCGGTCAGGCGACAGCCTCGGGGTGCCCCAAGCGCACGCCTGAGAAGTTCCATCGGCTCAGCGAACAGCCGGTATGCGCGGTGGCGTGAGAGAACATCGCCGCAGCGCCGTCGGAGTACTCCTTGCTGGGAATGACCCGCCCGTGGCACTCGAGACAGCGAAACAGGTGCCCCTTCGGTAACTCGAGCGCCTGCTCGATATTGATTTCGAGCCAAACCGTGTCGACCTTGATTTGCGCGCTTTGCATGTGCTCCCCCCGGAACAGATCGGCGTATATTCGCAGGATAGGAGCATGCCATGGCAAATGACGAGACCCCGACCCCCACGGCCCCCCGCAAGGATCTGAGCCCGGCCGCCCAGCGGGCGCTCGCCGAGGCGGAGGCCCGGCGCGCCGCCATCGATGCGGCGGCGAACCTGCCGAAGGAGATCAACGGGCGCGGCGGCAAGGAGCCGGTGCGCTATGGGGACTGGGAAGTGGGCGGCATCGCCAGCGACTTCTGATCGCCTGCGCAGACGGAGCCGGGACACCCGGCTCCGTGCTCAAGACCGGGATGTCAGTGGCCGAGATACAGGGCGATGAGGCTGACGCCGCCGATGAGAATGCGCCACCAGCCGAACACCGCGTAGCCGTGCCGCGACACGAAATCGAGCAGCGTGCGGATGACCAGCAGCGCCGCGCAGAAGGCGGCGACAAAGCCCACCGCGATCAGCAGGCCATCGTCCATCGACAGCGCGTTGCGGTTCTTCCAGAAGTCATAGACGAACGCCCCCAGCATGGTGGGCAAGGCGAGGAAGAAGGAGAATTCCGCCGCCGAGCGCTTGTCCGCGCCAAGCACCATGGCACCGACGATGGTCGAGCCCGAGCGCGACATGCCGGGAATGAGGGCAAGGCACTGGAAGAAGCCGATGCCGAGCGCCGTCGTCAGCGGAAAGCCCATGGCGTTGTTGAAGCGCGGCTTGAACGGGATGCGGTCCAGCAGCACCAGCACGATACCGCCGAAGATCAGCGCCGCGCAGACCACCTTGGGGCTCTCGAACAGCACCTCCTTGATGAAGCCGTGCAGCGCCACGCCGATGATGGCCGCCGGCAGGAAGGCCAACACGATGCCAATGACGAAGCGGCGCGCGCCAGGGCTCGTGGGCAGTTGCACCGCCACGCGCAGGAAGCGCTGGAAATAGACCACCAGGATCGCCAGCACGGCGCCCAGCTGGATCAGGACCTCGAAGGTCTTGCCGGTGCTCTCGAAGCCGATGAAGTGGGCGGCGAGCAGGAGATGGGCGGTGGAGGAGACCGGGATGAACTCGGTCAGTCCCTCGAGCAGGCCGAGAACGAGGGCTTCCATCAGGGTGCCGAGGGTCATGGGGGCTTTGGTTCCGCAGAAGGGCACGGGAAACGCGCCGCAGCCGGCGCGGCGGCATCCTGTCGTCTCGGGCGGACGCATGCAATCTCAGGCTGAAAGCGGCGCCGACCGACGCAACGTCAGCCTGTGGAAATGCATGAACCATGTTGCGGCATTGCCACAACGCTGCCGCGAATGGCGTCTTGCGGCGCCCGGCGAACGTCTTTAGACCGTGTGGAAACGGAGCGGCCACAAGGTTTCCGTAACGCCGGCCGGATCTTCTTCCCTTGATACAGCTCTATCATCACCCCTTCTGCCCGCATTCGCGTTTCATCCGCCTGCTCCTGGCCGAATATGGAATCGAGCCCGAGCTGATCGAGGTGCGCGTGTGGGAGCGCGATCCGGACTTTCTCGCCCTCAACCCGGCCAACGAGACCCCGGTGCTGACGGAAGAGCATGTGCCCTCGGCGCCCGGTGCCTCCATCATCGCCGAATATCTGGACGAGACGCGCGGCCTTGCGCTCGCCGACCGACGGCTTCTGCCGCACGCGCCGCTGGAGCGCATCGAGGTGCGCCGGCTGGTGGCGTGGTTCCACGAGAAGATGTTCCTCGACGTCACCGAACATCTGGTGCGCGAGCGCATCTACAAGCGCTACATGCGGGCCAATCAGGGCGGCGGGCCGCCGGACGCCACGGCGCTGCGCGCGGCGCGCTCCAACATCCGCTATCATCTGAAATACATCGGGTGGCTCGCCAAGGCGCGGAACTGGCTCGCCGGCGAGCGTCTCACCCACGCGGATCTGGCGGCGGCCGCCCATCTCTCCGTCGCCGATTATCTGGGCGATGTGCCGTGGGACGAGGACGAGGACGCCAAGGCCTGGTACGCGCGGGTGAAGTCCCGCCCGACCTTCCGCGGCATCCTGGCCGACACCATGCCCGGCATGCCGCCCTCCGCGACCTATACGGACCTCGATTTCTGATCGGGGTGGGCGCGGCTTCTGACAAGTCTTGCGTCTGTCCCCTCCCCAGCCCTCCCCCGCAAGCGGGAGAGGGAGCGAGGTCACGCGTGTGCAACGTTGTCACGCACAGCACGGTAAAAGCCCTCTCCCGCTTGCGGGGAAGGGTTGGGAAGGGGCAAAGCGTCGCCTCTCCTCCCCGCGCAGGGGGTCGCCGCCCATGAGCGCGCCCGCCCGCAAGACCGCCCCGCTCTCCCCCTCGGACCTCAAGGACCAACTCCGCGCCCTGGCGCTGGAGGAAGGCTTCGACGCCTTCGGCATCGCCGATCCCGACGCCGTGGGCGATGCCGGCACGCGCCTGCGCCACTGGGTGGCGGAGGAACGCTATGGCGACATGGGCTGGATGGCCGAGACGCTGGACCGCCGCGTCCATGCCCGTGCCATGTGGCCGGAGGCGCTGCGGGTGGTCATGCTGGGCATGAATTACGGGCCGGACGAAGACCCGCGCACGGTTCTCGCGGAACGCAGCCTGGGCGCCATCTCCGTCTATGCGCGGGGCGAGGACTATCACGACATCATCAAGCCCAAGCTGAAGCGTCTCGCCCGCGCGCTGCTGGCGCTCGCCGGCACGGGCGATGTGAAGGTGTTCGTGGACACCGCCCCGCTCATGGAAAAGCCGCTCGCCATGGCCGCCGGCCTCGGCTGGCAGGGCAAGCACACCAATCTGGTCTCGCGGGCGCGGGGCTCGTGGCTGTTCCTCGGCGCCATCGCCACCACGCTGGACCTGCCCGTGGATGCGCCCATGGGCGATCATTGCGGCCAGTGCCGGGCCTGCCTCGACGCCTGCCCGACCGCCGCCTTTCCCGCCCCCTATCAGATCGACGCGCGCCGCTGCGTCTCCTATCTGACCATCGAGCACAAGGGGCCGATCCCGCGCGACCTGCGCCCGCTCATGGGCAACCGCATCTATGGCTGCGACGATTGTCTCGCCGCCTGCCCCTGGAACAAGTTCGCGGAGCTGGGGCGGGAAGCGAAGCTCGCCGCCCGCGACGAGAACCGGGCGCCGGACTTGGCGGACCTCGCAACGCTGGACGATGCCGCCTTCCGCGCCCGCTTTCCGAAAAGCCCCATCAAGCGGGTGGGGAGGGGCCGCTTCCTGCGCAACGTGCTGACCGCCATCGGCAATTCCGGCGACCCCGCGCTCGTGGCGAGCGCGCGGGCCCATCTCGGCGATCCGGATGCACTGGTGCGCGGCGCCGCCGTCTGGGCGCTCTCGCGCCTTTTGCCGGCGGCGGAGTTCGCAACTCTGGCCGCCGTTCAGGCCGGAGCGGAAGCGGACGCGGAGGTCGCGGCCGAATGGACCGCCGCGCTCGAGGCGGACGCACCACCCCGGACCTGACGCTCCGGCCGTCTTGCCCTTGTCGGACTTCTTCGCCAAACGAAGGGCATGAGCACGCTTCTCGCCGTAGGGCTCGGCTATTGCGCCCGCCACTTCATCGCCAGCCATCCGGCCGTGTTCGACCGGGTGATCGGCACCGCCCGCACGGCCGAGGGCGCAGCCGCCGTCACAGCGACGGGCGCGGAGGGGCTCGTGTTCGACGGCTCGGCGGTCCACCCGGAGTTGGCGGCCGCCATCGCAGCGGCGGATGTGCTGATGCTCTCCGCCCCGCCCGGCGAGGCGGGCGATCCACTGCTCGCCGCCGCGCGGGCGCAGATCGAGGCGGCTCCCAACCTGCGACAGGTGCTCTATCTCACCACGCTCGGGGTCTATGGCGACCATCAGGGCGGCTGGGTGGATGAGGACACACCGCCCAAGGCCGGCAGCGCCCGGCTGGAGCGGCGCCTCGCGGCGGAGGCGGACCTGCTCGCGCTCGGGACGGCGAAGGGCATTCCGGTGGCCGTGCTGCGGCTGGCCGGCATCTATGGCCCGGAGCGCAATGCCTTCCTCCAGTTGAAAGCCGGCGAGGCGCGCCGCATCGAGAAGCCCAATCAGGTTTTCAACCGCATCCATGTGGCGGACATTTCCGTCGCCATGGCCAAGGTGATCGAGACCGGTTTCGGCGGGCTGCTCAACGTGACGGACGACCGGCCGGCCCCGCCCGGCGATCCCATCGCCTTCGCTGCCGGCCTCATGGGCATCGCCCCGCCGCCGGCCATTCCGTTCGAGGTGGCCGCGCGCAGCATGTCGCGCATGGCGCTGTCCTTCTGGGCCGCCAGCAAGCGGGTACGCAACGACCGGCTGAAGGCGCTCGGCGTCGCGCTGGCCTATCCCACCTATGAGGAAGGGCTCACAGCTCTCTACGGCGAATTGAAAGGCGCAGGCGAAATTTAGCCGGCGACGCTAATTATTTTGCCGAAGAAGGACCGAGCGCGCCGGGCCGGCCGATCCCCGCCATCAACCAGATGGTCCCGCCCATCAGGGCGCCGGCAAGGCCGCCGGACAGCAGGAACAGCGGGCGGGTCTGCATCGCCCCCTGAAGCTCGGAGAGCCCGAACGCGAGGCCGCCCGTGGGCGCCCAGGTGGCGACCAGCAGCAGCATGCGCACGGCGAGGCCCGCAGCAAACCAGATGGCAATGTGCCGCCACAAGGCCGTGATGCGCCGTGCCGCCAGAAGCCGGTGGATAAGGACGCCCAGCGTCCAAACGCCCGCGCAGCCGAGCAGCAGGCTGAGGACGAGAGAGAGGAGCAGCCATTCGGTGGGGTCGAGCGGACCCATGCTCCGCGGCAGTCCGAACAGGAACATCTGAAGGCCGGTCAGCGCGGGCGCCCACAAAGGCGCAATGAGAAAGGCGCGGAGTGTGCGGTTCATATGGTGACCCTGCCGACCCGATGTGGCGGGCTCAGGGCTGCCCGCCTCCGAACCAGACACGGAACAGGGCGATCTCCGCCCGCGCCAGCGGCGCGAGGCCGTGCGCCAGTGTCAGGCGCGCCGCCGCATCCGCCTCCAGTTCCACCGCCCGAGCCCGTGCTGCCGCGCCGGCAAGGCCGAACTGACCCAGCAGACCCGCCAGCGCATGGGCGGCGGCGGTGACGGCAGCCGGATCGCTGGCCTCCTCCCAGTCCGCGATCTTCTGCGTCGCATTTTCCAGAAAGCGCAGGGCGAGGCGGGCGAACGCCTCCTCCCCCACCGCCTTGCGCAGGGCCGCGATGCCCGCGGGCTGGAAATCGGGCGCGCCATCGGCGGCTGACTGCGGGGCCGTCTCGGCCGGCGGCGTGGCCTCCGCCCTGCGGGCGCGTGCGGAGGGCAGCACGATGCGCTCCACCGCCGGGACGGAGACGGCGGGAGCGGGGGCTTGCACGGCCATGTCCGGCAACGCCTCGCGCACCTGAGGCCCGGCATCCGCCCGCTGGAGCAGCACGAACATCCAGTCGTCTTCGGGCGCCGGCCCGAGGCGGGCGGCAACGCGGCTCGCCGCCCGCGCAGCAGCGGCCTCCAGCGGAGCCGACTGGCGGCTCATCAATTCCTGCGCGAGCCAGTCCGGGCACGGCCCGCCGCTTGCGAGTTCCGCAGGATCGAGACCATCCGTGGACAGCAGCAGGCGCTCGCCCGGCGCCAGGGCGACGCTCATCGCCTCATAGGCCGGCGCTTCGGTGAAGCCCAGCAGGGGACCCGTCACCGGCAGGGGCCGCGCGCCGGCGCGAGTCACCACCATGGGCAAGGGATGGCCGGCGGAGGCGAGCGTGATGGTGCCATCCGCATGGAGGTCCAGGACGAGGGCGGTTGCCACGACGCCCTCCAGCCCCTCCTCCCGGAAGACAATGCCGGACCAGCGGGTGAGAAAGGCGGCCGGGCCCAGCGGCTCGCCGGCGTCCAGGGCCCGCACCATGGCCGCATGCGCCACCGCCCCCGCCTTCGCCTGGATGCCGTGGCCCATCACGTCCGCCAGAACGATGCGGTCGGCGCCAGCGCGAGGCAGATGGATCACGAGGTCGCCGCCGCCAATATCCGCCGTCTCCCAGCGCAGGGCAGCGGCGAAGGCGCCGAGCCGCTCCGGCAGCCGCGGCCGCACCAGATGCTCCAGCGAGGCGCCGAAATAGTGAAAGAGCCGCGCCCGTTGCCGGGCGGAGCGCTCGAGCGCCAGCTTCACCGTCTCGCGCAGGCGATCGGGCATCACCGGCTTGGTGAGGAAGGTATCGACGCCGAGTTCCAGCACCTTCAGCCGCACGGAAGGATCGCCGGTAATCATCACGATGGGGATGGGCGGGCGTTCCGCATCATTCTCCAGCGCCTCGATGAGCGGCGTGCCCTCGTCGGCGCCGAGATGGAAATCGGAGACGATGAGATCCACCCGCGTCTTGCGGGCGAGCGCCAGCGCCTGCTTCAGCGTCTGCGCCGGCAGCACGCGGTAATCAGGCTCGAGAATGGTGAGATAGGCGTCGAGCAGGACCGGCTCGTCCTCCACCACCAGCACCTGCGGGCGGCGACGGGCAAGGCGACGGATGCCGACGAGCCGGTTGGGCGGGCCGGACTGGTAGATCACATCGTCGAGGGCGGCGCGGATGATGGCGAGCCCCCGGCCGCTGCCCCCCTCGGGGTCGGAAGCCGCAAGCCGCGCCCCGCGCCAGCGCTCCTCGAAGGCAGGGAAGGCGCCGCCGTCATCGGTGAGGGTGAAGGTGAGCGTCACGCCGCTCAGCATGACCTCAAGGCCGATGTCCTGCGCCGAGGGCGTGCCGTGGCGCACCACATTGGTGGCAAGCTCCACCACCGCCGTGATGATCTCATCGGCAATGTCGCCGCCGAGGCGCAGCTCCGCGAAATGGCGCCGGAGCGCCTTGCGCAGCCAGGAGACCCCTTCAAGCGTCGCCGGCTGGCGCGCCTCGAACAGCTTCACGCCCGCCTCCCCGCCCGCCGGCTCATGCGAGGCCGTCCAGTTCGTCGTCGGACAAAGCGCCGGGCACGATGGTGATGGGAATGGGGAAGGCGGCGGAGGCTGCGCCCCCGAGCGCCGTCACCAGCGGCCCCGGCCCCTCGCGGTGAAGGCCGGCGGCCAGCACGAGGATGGCGATGTCACGGTCCTCGGCGATCAGCGCCTGCAGCACCGTGGCCCGCTGGCCCTCCCGCACCACCGTCTCGGCAGTGATGCCGGCCACCTGCCTGGCGCGCGCGGCATAATCATCCAGCCGCACCTGCGCCGTCTCGGTCGCTTCCGCCCGCATCAGATCGGCGACACCCAGCCACTGCTGGTGCGCGTCCTCCAGCTCCAGCACGGCGAGCAGCACGAGCCCGCCATGGGTGCGGGCAGCGCGGCGGGCAGCGTAATAGACCGCCCGGTCGCATTCCGGCGTCTCGTCCACCACCACAAGGAACTTGCGGCGGTGGCCCGGCTCGTGGCTCTGGCGTTTCAGGATCATGCGCAAAGGTCCAAATCAACGCCACGATGCTGCCACGTCGCCCCCCGCCGCGCGATGCCCAATCGCGCTGCAGGTCAGGCCTCGACGGGCAGGGAGCCCTCGGCAAAGGCATAGACGCGCAGACGATGGCCGTCCGGGTCCACAGCCACGAAGCTGCGGCCGAAATCGAGATCGGTGGGCGGCAATGCGATCTGCGCGCCGCGCCGCACCCAGTCCGCGTGGGTGGCGTCCACCGCCTCGATCTCCTTCACATTGAAGCCGATCTCGCTGGCGCCGGGCAGAGCCGTCGGCGCGGGGGCCACACCGCCCCGGCCCCACAGGCCCACCCGCAGGCCGGAGGAGAGCACGAACAGCACGAAGGTCTGGCTCTGCTCCACGGGCGCACGGCCGAACAGGCGGCCGTAGAAGCGGGCACTTGCGGCCGGATCGCTCACATAGAGCAGGATCATATTGCTATAGGTCATTGGGGGTCCGCTCCCATCGCTTCGGTCATGTCGTGCTTAAGCCGGGCTGCTGTCAAATTCCGGCAGCAGGCCGGCATCCCTCCACCGGCTTCAGCTCGGTCTCCCGCCACGCCTTCATGAGCGCCTGCCGGCGGCGGGGATAGCGCATCTCCATGAGGCGGGCCTCGGCGATGCGGTCGGTGCGGAAATGGCGGAAGCCGTCGCGCAGTTCGCACCACGCCATCATCAGCCGCACATGGTCGAAGAAGGTGAGGCCGAAGGGCCAGACTACCCGTTCCGTGGCCGCGCCCTCGCCGTCGCGATAGAGGATGTGCAGCTTGCGCTCGATGCGGATGGCCTTGCGCAGCAGGGCCGGGTCCACCGTATCGCCGGGAATGGGCGCGGTGGGCGCCACGTGGAGGCTGGAGGACTCGAGTTCCGCCCGCAGATCCGGTGGCAGCACCGCGCTGAGCCGGGCGAGCGCACTCACCGCCGCATCCCGCAGCCGCTCGTCGCCGCGCCCCGCCACCCAGCGCGAACCCAGCACCAGCGCCTCGATCTCCTCCACTGGAAACATCAGGGGCGGCAGCGTGAAGCCGGGCTTCAGGACATAACCGACACCCGGCTCTCCCACGATGTCGGCGCCCTGCGCCTGAAGGCTGGCGATGTCGCGATAGAGGGTGCGGATGCTCACCCCGATCTCGGCCGCCAACGCCTGCCCGCTCACCGGCCGGCGATGCCGGCGCAGGACGTGGAGAAGGTCGAAGAGGCGCTCGGTGCGGGACATGGAGAAGCCATAGCGGGACGGGCTGCCAGAAAGTGGCAGCATGTCACCGGAACGCCAAGCGACCTGTGCGGCAGTCCCCGCCATCGCGCGATGCGCGGCGATGGGCTACATGGCGATCAGGGAGCCGGGTCCCGGTTCGCCCGCAAGACTTCCGGAGGCAAGATGTCCGAACTCACCCTCGCCAAGGCCCAGATCGTTCTTTCCGCCGCGCTGGAAAAGGCCGGCGCGCTCTCGCTGAGCCCACTCGCCATCGCCGTGCTCGATGCCCGCGGCGCGCTCAAGGCCTATGGCGCGCAGGACGGCACCAGCCTGAAGCGCGGCGAGATCGCGCTCGGAAAGGCGAAGGGCGCGCTGGCGCTGGGCGTCGGCTCGCGCTCGCTGTTCCGCCGCGCCAAGGACCAGCCCTTCTTCATCGCCGCCGCCACCTCGGCGGTGGGCGGCGACCTCGTGCCGGTGCCGGGCGGCGTGCTGATCCGCGATGCCGCCGGCGCCATCATCGGCGTGGTGGGCGTGTCCGGCGACACCTCGGACAATGACGAGGCCTGCGCGGTGGCCGGCATCGCGGCCGCCGGCTTCACCGCCGATCCCGGCCAGGACTGACCTCAGTATTCCGAGCCGATGGGGAGAGCCGGCGGCGGAGCGCGTTCAGCCGCCGGCCTTCTCCCGATGGACGCCGAAACCCGTCGCGCCGGGCTCCAGATCGGGGCGCAGCTCCATGCTGGGAATGAGATAGTCGCCCCCGTTCTGGCGGCGATAGGGAATGGGCGCCGTCGTATCGAGCGTGCGCATCCGCTCCCGCAACTGAGACGCCAGGGCCTCGAAGCCCGCCGCGTCGAGCCGGTTGGTGCGATGGGCGACGTAGGGCGGCAGCACGTCGAAGCCGGGGTAGTAGAGAATGCCGTGGTTGATGGGGAACAGCACGTCCTCCATGGGCCCGTTGATGCCGCGCCCGGAATAATGTTCCTGCCAGCCGCCGGTGGTGACGATGAGCATGGCGCGCTTTCCGGCCATGCTGCCCTCGCCATAGCGGTCGCCCCAGCGGGTGCTGCTGTGCTCGCCCACGCCATAGGCGAAACCATAGGCATACACGCGGTCCACCCAGCCCTTCAGGATCGCCGGCATGGTGAACCACCAGAGCGGGAACTGGAGAATGACCGTATCGGCCCAGCGCAGCTTCTCGTGTTCCGCCTGCACATCGGCGGTGAGGGTGCCGGCGGCGAAGGCCGCACCCGAGGCGGCGGCGACATTGAGCGGCGCGTCGGGATCGAGACCGGGGAAGTCGGCTCGATCGGCCTGCGCCTTCCAGCCCAGCGCATAGAGGTCGGACACCTGCACCGTGTGCCCAGCGGCCTCCAGCGTTTCGATGGCGACGTCGAGGAGCGCCCCGTTGAGCGAACGCCGCTCGGGATGGGCGAAAACAAACAGGACATTCATGGCTTGTTCCACTTGGGTCGTGGCCCGGAATTGGCCGTCGCCCAAGGGTTAGCCGAGCATGAGCTTTGCCACTATAACGGCATAATGCATATGCTTATGCCGCTAGATGGATAAATCGGACGTCACCCTGGAGCGGATGCGCACCTTCGTGCGTGTGGCCGAGCGCGGCAGCCTGTCGGCTGTGGCGCGCGAACTCGGCATCGGCCAGTCCAGCGTCACCCGCCATGTGCGCGATCTGGAGGAGGCGGTGGGCGTCGTCCTGCTCAACCGCACCACCCGCCGCGTGAGCCTGACCGAGGAAGGCGCGCGCTATTATGCGGACTGCCTCCAGATCCTGCGGCTGGTGGAGCAGGCGGGCGACGGGCTGCGCGACACCCGCCAGTCCCCGGCGGGCACGGTGCGGCTATCCTGCTCGGCAGCCTTCGGCGTGCTGCATCTGTGCCGGCTGATGTTCGCCTTCCAGGACCGCTATCCGGAGATCGAGGTTGATCTCAGCCTCAGCGACGAGCGGGTGGATCTGGTGCAGGAGGGGGTGGACCTCGCCCTGCGCCTCGCGCCCCTGACCGACAGTTCCCTCAAGCTGCGCTCGCTGGGTCACAGCCGCCGGGTGCTGGCGGCGGCGCCGGCGTATCTCGCCGCTTATGGCCGGCCGCAGACGCCGCAAGATATAGCGGACCACGAGGGCGTGCGGATGACCATCGTCTCCGGCAGCGACATGCTCTCCCTTCGGGGACCGGATGGGGAGCGGCATCTGGTGCCGTTCGGCGGCCGCTTCCGGGTGGACCATGGATTGGCGGTGCGGGAGGCCCTGATGGCGGGACGCGGGCTCGCGCTGACCCATATCTGGCTCGTCCACGACCTGCTGGCCGAGGGGCGGCTGGAGCAGCTGCTGCCGGACTATGAGGCGCCGTCGATGCCCCTGAGCCTGCTCATCGTGCCGGGACGGGAAACCATCACGCGGGTGCGGCTGCTGATCGACTTTCTCGCGGCGGAGATCGCCGCCATTCCCGGCATGGACGGCAGGCCGGCGTAAAAGCCCGCCGCACACGCGGCGCGGCGGGCTGACGGATCAGACGATCTTCGCGCCGTCCTCGAAGGGCAGGCGCGGGAGGCGGTCGAACACCTTGGACGCATCGCCGTGGCCGATGGCGGCGATGAAGTTGGTCTTGATCTTGGTGCCGGCGAAGAATTCCTCGTCCACCTTGGCGGCGTTGAAGCCGGACATGGGGCCGACATCGAGGCCCACCGCGCGGGCGGCGAGGATGAAATAGGCGCCCTGGAGCGAGGAATTGCGGAAGGCGTGCGGCTCGACCATGCCCGGATTGTTGGTGAACAGATCCTTGAAGCCGGGATTGTGCGGGAAGAGCTGCGGGATCTTCTCGTAGAACTCGAGGTCATAGCCGATGAGGGCGATCACCGGAGCGGCGAGGGCCTTGAGGTTGCCTTCCGACAGCGCCGGCTTCAGGCGGGCCTTGGCCTCTTCGGACTTCACGAACACGAGGCGCGCGGGCTGGGTGTTCGCGGAGGTGGGGCCGTAGATATAGAGCTCATAGAGCTCCTTGAGCTCGGCGTCCGTGACCGGCTCGGAGGTCCAGCCGTTGTGCGAACGGGCCTTGAGGAACAGCGTATCAAGCGCCGCCTGATCGATCTTGTAGGGCATGCAAACATCACCAGATGGAAGGATGCGGTCTGGCCGCTCGATCCTTGCAATTACGCCAAGCCAGCGCTTGCGCAAGAGGCTTCTCACGCAAGGACTTCTTGCGGTGGCGCAAATTCCATCTCCTTTTCGTGGATCGGACTTTGCGCGGCAGGCGGATTTCCATCACGGGCCGCGATGGCGGCACCACGCTAATTGATGTGTCGGGAGGGCTGAAGCGGGCTATGGTCCCGGCACCTTTCAGCCCTGCCTGCCATGAGTCCCATGACGTCTGCCACGCTCCGCGCCGCCGCGCCCGAATCCGCCGAAGACCGCCTGCTGGCCGACGTCAGCGCCCACGCCACCAACCTGCCCCCGAGCGGCATCGTCGAGCTGATGAACTACGGGCGCACCCGCGAGGGGCTGATCCCGCTGTGGGTGGGCGAGGGCGACCTGCCCACACCGGCGTTCATCTGCGAGGCCGCTGCCGGCGCCCTGCATCGCGGCGAGACCTTCTACACCTGGCAGCGGGGCGTGCCGGAGCTGCGCGCGGCCATCGCCCGCTACATGACGCGCCAGTACGGGGTGGCGGAGACGCCGGAGCGCTATTTCGTCTGCGGCTCGGGCATGCAGGCCATCAACATCGCCTTCGCGCTCACCCTCTCGCCGGGCGACGAGATCATCATCCCCACGCCCGCCTGGCCGAATGCGGCGGCGGCGGCCCTGACACGCGGCGCGAAGCCCGTGAGCGTCCCGTTCGCCTATGGGCCGGACGGCTTCTCGCTGGACTTCCAGCGCATCGCGGACGCCATCACCCCACGCACCCGCGCCATCTTCATCAACACCCCGGCGAACCCCACCGGCTTCGTCGCCAGCCGCGAGGCGCTCCAGACGCTGCTGGACCTCGCCCGCGCCCGCGGCATCTGGATCGTCGCCGACGAGATCTACGGCCGCTTCTATTACGGCCCCGAAGGCCGCGCGCCGTCCTTCCATGACATCATGGCGCCGGACGACCGCATCCTGTTCGTTCAGACGTTCTCGAAGAACTGGGCCATGACCGGCTGGCGCATCGGCTGGATCGAGGCCCCGCCGGTGCTGGGGCCGGTGATCGAGAACCTGGTGCAGTTCTTCACCTCCGGCGTCGCCCCCTTCATGCAGCGCGGCGCCATCGCGGCGCTCGATGACGGCGAGCCCTTCGTGGCCGAGCAGATTGCCCGTGCCCGTGCCGGCTGCGACATGGTGGCGGACCCGCTGATCGCCACCGGCAAGGTCGATCTCGTGAAGCCGCACGGCGCCTTCTATCTCTTCCTCTCCATCCCCGGACAGGAAGACGTGCGGCGCCTCGCCCTGCGGCTGGTGGACGAGGCCAACATCGGCCTTGCACCCGGCACCGCCTTCGGTCCCGGCGGCGAGCGCTTCCTGCGCCTGTGCTACGCGCGGGGCGAGGGGCAACTGAGAGAAGCCACCGCCCGCTTCGTCTCCTGGCTCGAACGCAACGTCTGAACCGGTGGTGCGGCGCCCGCGGCTCGACCAGCGCCTGTGGCTGACGACGCTCGTCACGCTCGCGCTGGCGACGGCGGGGGGCGGCGCCTTCGCGGCCATGCACCTGCCGGCTCCCTGGATGTCCGGCGCTCTGGTCGCCGTCACGCTCTGGGTGCTGGCCGGCCGGCCCGCTGTGGTGCCGGCCCCGCTGCGCATCCTCACTTATGTGGTGCTCGGCGCCTCGATGGGCGGAGCGCTGACACCGCAATCGCTGGCGCAGGCCTCGGCGTGGCCGCTCAGCATGGGCTTTCTCGTGCTCAACGTGGTCGCGGTGGTGGCGGCCTGTGTCTTCTATTTCCGCCGCGTGGCGGGCTGGGATCTCGCCTCGGCCCTCTATGCCTCGACGCCGGGCGCGCTCTCGGCGGTGATGGCGCTGGCGGAAAGCACCTCGGCCGACCTGCGCAAGGTCGCCTTCTCGCAGGGGCTGCGCCTGTTCCTGCTGGTGGTGGGCCTGCCCAACCTGCTCAATGTCATCGGCCTGGATGCCGCGGCCCCACCGGCCGCCGTCGCGGCCGAGCCGATGGTGGGGCTGGCGGAACTGCTGGCGGCGAGCGCGATCCTCGGCCTGCTGTTCGACCGCCTGCACGTGCCGGGCGGCCTTCTGCTCGGCGCCATGGCGGCCAGCGCCGCGCTGCACATCTCGGGTCTCAGCACCGCCCACATTCCCGCCGTCCTCATGATCCCGGCCTATGTGGTGCTGGGGGCCAGCGTGGGCGTACGCTTTGCCGGCACGCGCATGGACACGCTCAAGGCGAACATCATCGCTTCGCTGGGCGGCTTCGCTGTGGCCATGGTGATTTCCGCGGCATTCTCGATCCTCGCCGCCCTCGCGACCGGCGAGGACACCGGCAAGATGCTGACTGCCTTCGCCCCCGGCGCCCTGGAGACCATGACGGCACTCGGCTTCGCGCTCGGCTATGATCCTGCCTTCATGAGCGCGCACCATCTGTTCCGTTTCGTCGGCCTGTCGGTGGCGCTGCCCTTTGCCTCGCATTTGCTGGTGCTGCTGTCGCGCAACGAGCGGCCCTGACACGCCGGGCGGTCAACCATTTGTGTCCGCCGTCCCCTTGCGCGGGAGCGGGACACCGTTGCACATGCTGCGCCGCAACAAAACGGTCGCACCGCAGGACCGTACACCGCTGAAAGGCCCCTTGATGAAGTTCCTGGACAATCTGGCCCTGTTGGTCGGCCGCATCCTCATGGCGAGCCTGTTCCTGCCTGCCGGTGTCGGCAAGGCCATGAACCTCGCCGGTTTCGCCGGCATGCTGGCCGGCAAGGGCCTCCCCATGCCGGACGTGCTCGCGATCGCAGCGGCCACCGTCGAGATCGGCGGGTCCATCCTTCTGGTGATCGGTGTCCTGCCGCGTCTCACCGCCTTCGTGGTCGGCGGCTTCACCCTCATCGCTGCCCTCACGTCCCATCAGTTCTGGGACATCACGGACAGCGCCGCGCGCATGGCGCAGCAGAACAACTTCTTCAAGAACATCGCCATCATCGGCGGCCTGATGTTCTATTTCGCCGCCGGTCCGGGCCAGTACGCCCTCGGCCGCCGGAAGGACTGAGCGGCCTATTCGGCCCCATAGCGGTGGAGGCCGGCGCCGTTCTGGCGCAGCCAGGCCTCCGCCGCCCGCCGCTCGGGATAGATGCGCTCCACCAAACGCCAGAAGCGGGCGCTGTGGTTCATCTCCAGCCGGTGGCAGACCTCGTGGGCGGCGAGATAATCGAGCACCCAGCCGGGCGCGAGGATCAGCCGCCACGAAAAGGACAGCGACCCGTCGGACGAGCAGGAGCCCCAGCGGCTTGCCGTGTCGCGCAGCGTGATGCGTCCCACCTGCACGTTCAGTGCCGCAGCATGGCGGCGCACCGCCTCCGCGAAATCCGTCCGCGCCTGCCGCTTCAGATAATCGCCCACGCGGCGCGCCACATAGGGCGCCTCGCCCGCCACGCAGAGCAGCGGCCCATCCGCGCCGTCCTCGATCCAGACCGTGCCGCGGGCCTCCGGCCGATGATCGATGCGATGGACCACGCCCCGCACGGGTACGAGCGCGCCATCCATAAACGGCACGTTCTCCGGCAGGCGGCCGAGGCGCACGCGCACCCATTCCCGGTGCCGCTGCACGAAGGCAGCGGCCGAGGCATAGGAGACGTGGGGCGGCGCGGTGAGGGTCACGTCGCGCGAGGCCGCGCGCACGCGCAGGGTGAGACGCTGGGCCGACGGGTGGCGGCGGATTTCCACCTTGAGCGTTTCGGCCTCAAGCGCGAGATCCACCCATTCGCCCCGGGCGGGGCGCGGAGGTGGCGGGGGGGACTGCCTGTCCTGACGGCGGAAGAGCATGGCGATCCGGAAGCCCGTCCCATCCCCGATGACGGCATCGGCGAACGGACAGGGCGCAAGCTGGGGGCGGAACCGCCAGTGCCCGAGACGCCGGAAATCCGGAGCCGGAAGATCGGCTCCGGGCCTGCCGGCCCGAATCGAACGACCGAACGGTCAAGGCGATCTTGATCCGTTTCGCGGGCGTCCGCCACTCACAAGTGCAGTGCGGTGGCACCGCCGCAGCGAGGCCCCTAGGCGCGCTAGATGCCGCTCTGGCGCGGAAACGGCGTGACGTTGCCCTGCCCGCTGGCCTGCTGGTGTTCCTGCGTGAGGATGAAGTCGGCGATGCGCGGCTGGATCTCGGAGCGGAAGCGCGAGCCGTTGAACACGCCGTAATGGCCAACGCCCGGCTGGAGATAATGGGCGCGCTTCTCATCGGGCAGGTGCGGGCACAGCTTGTGAGCGGCGCGCGTCTGGCCGACGCCGGAGATGTCGTCCTTCTCGCCTTCCACCGTCATAAGGGCGCAGCGGCGGACGGCCTCGGTCCGCACAGGCATGCTGCGGTGCAACATCTGTCCGGTCGGAAGCGCGTGGGTGATGAACACGCTCTCCACCGTCTCCAGATAGAAGCGGGCGTCGAGGTCCATGACGGCCAGATATTCGTCATAGAATTCCCGGTGCTTCTCGGCGCTGTCGCCATCGCCCGCCACCAGATGCCGGAACAGGTCCGCATGGGCCTTCAGGTGCCGGTCGAGGTTCATGCTCATGAAGCCGGTGAGCTGCAGGAAGCCCGGATAGACATGCCGCATGGCGCCCGAATGGGGCCACGGCACCTGCGAGATCACGTTGCGGCGGAAGAAATCGATGCCCTTGTCCTTAGCGAGGGCGTTCACCGCAGTGGGCGCTTCGCGGGTGTCGATGGGGCCGCCCATGAGGATCATGGACTTGGGGACGTACGGATCGTCCTCCGCCTCCATGCGCGAGATCGCCATCAGCACAGGCACCGCCGGCTGGCAGACGGCCAGCACATGGCAGTCTCCGCCGAGGCGATGGAAGACGGAGATGAGGTAGTCCACATAGTCATCGAGGCCGAAGGTGCCTTCGGTCAGGGGCACCGTCTTGGCGTCGGCCCAGTCGGTTACATAGACATCGTGGCTCGGCAGGAAGGCCTCCACCGTGCCGCGCAGCAGGGTGGCGTAATGGCCGGACATGGGCGCCACCACCACGAGGCGCGGCTGCGGCCGGCGGGGCGGGTGCTCGAAGGCGCGCTCGAAATGCAGCAGCCGGCAGAAGGGCCGCTCCCACACCGGATTGATGTGAACCGGCACCCGGACGCCATCGACGGTCGTCTCAGTCAAGCCCCAGTCCGGTTTGCCGTAACGGCGCGTGGTGCGCTCGTAGAGCTCCATCGCCGCCGCCATGGACTTGCCCATGGTGGTGTGGGCCATGGGATTCATGGGGTTCTTGAACAGAAGCCGGCTGGCGTCCGCCATGGCCCGCGACGGGTTCAGCGCCGCATAGCCGAGCTCATACATGAAATAGAGCGGTGAAGACTGGAGGGAGAAGCCCTCTTCGCTTTCGCGGACGGGCGCGACGAACTCACCAATGGCGGCCATGGGACCTTCCTGAAGACGTTTCCCTGCGAGGGCCGTTCCGCATCGCGCGCTGGTCCCGCTTGTATCGGCGGGGAAAGCCTGCGGTGCCTGATGTCCGGCCCGAACGGTTTCCCCCCCATTCACGCGAGACTGTCGGTGTCAAACTGCTCCGTCAATGACGACCAAAGGAGCAGCCTGTTATTGGAATAATTGGATCAGAATTTCCTTGTGCGGGGCTGGTCGGCCGCGCGTCTGTCAGAGAACCTCTCCGTCATGGCCTCCCCTTTCACCCCTCCCGCACGGTCACTTGGACTTCGGCTCGACACTCTGATTCGCCTGCGGTGGCTCGCCGTGGCGGGCCAGACGCTGGCGCTTCTGGTGGTCTACCTTCTGATGGCCTTTCCGGTTCCATTGGCTGCGTGCCTGGCGCCTGTGGCGCTCTCGGTCCTGCTCAACATCGTGCTACGCGCGCGCTATCCCGGCGCCACGCGCCTGCCCGACCTCACGGCCGGTCCGCTGCTCGCCTACGACGTGCTCCAACTCACCGCCCTGCTCTATCTGACGGGCGGTCTCTCCAATCCCTTCGCCTTCCTCTATCTCGCTCCGGTGATGATCTCGGCCACCGCCCTGTCGTGGCGCACCACCGCGACGCTCGGCGCCTTCGTGGTCTTCTGCGCCGGTGCCGTCGGCCTGTTCCACTGGCCCCTGCCCTGGGCCAGCGTCGGGGCGCCGGTGCTGCCGGATCTCTATCTCGCCGGCCTGTGGGTGGCGCTCACCGTCTCCGTGGCCTTCATCGGTCTGCACTCCTGGCGGGTGGCGGAAGAGGCGCGCGAACTTGCCGACGCGCTCGCCGCCACCGAGCTGGTGCTCGCCCGCGAGCAGCACCTCTCCCAGCTCGACGGCCTCGCCGCCGCCGCCGCCCACGAACTCGGCACGCCGCTCGCCACCATCGCCCTGGTGGTGAAGGAGCTGGAACATTCGGTGCCCAAGAACGATCCCCACGCGGAGGACATCGCGCTGCTGCGGGACCAGGTGAAACGCTGCCGGGACATTTTGCAGAAGCTCACCTCGCTGGGCTCCGGCGATGCCCCCTTCGACCGGATGCCCCTGCGCCTGCTCATCGAGGAGGTGGTGGAGCCGCACCGCGACTTCGGCATCGAGATCGCCATCTCGCTGCCCGAGGATCCCGCCGGAGAGCCGGTACTCGCCCGCAATCCCGGCCTGATCTACGGGATCGGCAACCTTGTAGAGAATGCCGTGGACTTCGCCGCGCATCGCGTGGACATCACCGGCCGCTGGACGCCCACCCACATGGAACTGGTGGTGCGGGACGACGGCCCGGGCTTCGCTCCGGAGGTGAGCGACCGCATCGGACTGCCCTATGTGACGAGCCGCGCCCGCACGCCGGAGGACGCAACGGGCGAGAGCGGGCTTGGCCTCGGCTTCTTCATCGCCAAGACGCTTCTGGAGCGTTCCGGCGCCAATCTGAAGGTGGAAAACCGTGCCGCGCCCGAGCATGGTGCCACGGTGCGCATCATCTGGCCGCGCAGCGCGCTCGATCTTGAAGAGAGCGAGACAGATCTTGCGTCAAATCAACGCACGATGTCTCCTGAGGTCACAAAAGGGGTCTAGAACCACCAGCCCCACAAGCCCGCCCGGCAGGGTGAAGGCGAGAGGATTGTTGCGATGTCCGAGCTGCAGCTTCCCGAGACCGTCGAGGATCGGTCCGTCCTGATCGTGGACGATGACAAGCCGTTCCTCCAGCGGCTCGCCCGCGCCATGGAAACCCGCGGCTTCGCGGTGAGCACGGCGGAGAGCGTGGCCGACGGGCTCGCGCAGGTGGAACATGCCGCCCCCGCTTATGCGGTGGTGGACATGCGGCTCGGAGACGGCACCGGCCTCGACGTGATCGAGGCGCTGAAGCGCCAGCGCCCCCATGCCCGCGCCATCGTGCTGACCGGCTATGGCAACATCGCCACCGCCGTCACCGCCGTGAAGATGGGCGCCGTGGACTATCTGGCGAAGCCCGCCGATGCGGACGACGTGATGGCGGCCCTCATCGCCAATGGCGACCACAAGCCGATCCCGCCGGAAAACCCCATGTCCGCCGACCGCGTCCGCTGGGAGCATATCCAGCGCGTGTACGAGCTCTGCGGCCGCAACGTCTCGGAGACGGCCCGCCGCCTCTCCATGCACCGCCGCACGCTCCAGCGCATTCTCGCCAAGCGCGCGCCGCGCTGACATGACGGAGGATCCGCCGGTCGTTCCGGCTCCGGACGGCCGTGCGGATCGCGACACCATCGAGGCGGCCCTCGCCCGTGCGGAGGGGCCGCTCACCTTTTCCGGCTGGGCGCTGCACGGCCTCGATCTCAGCGCGCTGGATTTATCCGGCTGCATCTTCGAGCGCTGCCGTGGCGCGGGCGTCGATTTCTCCGCCTGCGACCTGAGCGAAGCCGCCTTCCGGAACAGCGATTTCAACAACGCCGTTTTCCGCCGCACCAAGCTCGCCTCCACGCATTTCTCGGACTGCAAGCTGACCGGCATCCAGGTTTCGGCCGCCTCCGCCCTTGGCCTCGTCTTCGTCCGCTGCCTGCTGATCGCCGCCCAGTTGCGCGGTCTCTCGTTCCGCCGGCAGGATCTCGACGGTCTCGATTTTCAGGATGCGGACCTCTCGGAAGCCGATTTCCGCGAAGCAGTGCTCACCAACTGCAGCCTGCGCGATGCCCATGTGGCGCGGGCGCGCTTCGAGGGCGCGGACCTGCGGGGGGCTGATCTCGGCGGGCTGAAGCTGGCGGATGCCGGCCGCTTCCGAGGCGCAACCATCTCCAAGGCGCAGGCCGCCGATCTGCTATCGGGCCTCGGCCTCAGGGTCTCCTGAGCGTTCAGATCACGCCGAGCCACCGCCACCACGCATAATCGAGCGGCGCAAGCAGGAGGAAGGTGAGCGCGGAACTCGCCAGGGCGAGGCGCGTCGCATCGGCGATCCGCACCTTGCCCAGTTCCAGCGCCACGATGATGGGCGGCGCCTGATAGGGCAGGATGACGGTGGAGAAGGCGAGCACCTGCGCCAGCACCACGGCTTCGATGGAAAAGCCGGTGGCGGCGGCCAGTTCCTTCGCCATGGGCGTCAGCAGGGCCGGAACGCCGTTCGACGTGACCGCCAGCCCCAGCGCGCTGCCAAGCGCCAGCAGCCAGCCGAAATTCGCCGCCGGCGTCTCCGGCGAGAAGGGCATGAGCGCGACCAGCGCATCACCGAGCGCATCACCGACGCCACTGGCATTCACCGTCGCCACGAGGCCGAGCAGGCCGGCCACGTAGAAGATGGTGCGCATGTTCACCTGCCCGAACGCCTCCGGGGGCAGCACACCGATGCCCGGCATCAGGCACAGGGCGGCGCCCGCAATGCCGATCCAGGCTGGCGAGATGTGGTGCAGGCTGTCGGTCATCCAGAGCAGGAGGGTCAGCGCCAGCAGGCCCGCGAGACGGCGCTCCGCCGCGCTCCAGGGCGTGCGCGGGGACCTCGGCACGCCTTCGGAGCGCGCCAGACGATCGGGAAAGAGCAACGTGATGAGCAGCACTAGCACCACGCCCTTGCCGATGCCGATCACCGGGGCATGCAGGACGAGATAGGGCAGATAGCCGAAGCGCAGGCCATAAAGCTGCTCGGCAGCACCCGTCATCACGAGGTTGGGCACGTTCGCCGGCAGGATGGAGGCGGAGAGCAGGAAGGTGCCGAACCCCACAGCCAGCACGACGCCGGTGCGCCCCGCCCGGCCGGGTGCCAGGCCGATGCGATCGCACAAGGCGAGCATGATCGGCATCAGCAGCGCGATGCGGCCCATGTTGGACGGCATGACGAAGGCGAGCGCATAGCTGAGCGCCACGGTGCCGCCGATGAGGGCCGGATAGGAGCCGGACAGCGGCCCGGCCAGGGCCTGCGCGATGCGGGCGGCAAGTCCGGTGCGCGAGATGGCGAGCCCGACCACCATGCCGGAGAGAACCAGCCAGAAAGCCGACGCGGCAAAACCCGAGAACACCACCGGTGGCGGCGCGACGACGGTGAGGGTCGCGAGGGCAAAGAACAGGAAAGTGGTGACGATTTCCGGCAGCGCGGCCGTCGCCCACAGTCCCATGCAAAGCAGGCCGATGGCCGCACCGAGCGCGGTGCGCGGGGCCAGACCGAGCGCGGGACCAGCCGCATAAAGCGCGGCGGCAAGGACGAGAAGCACGCCCGGCACGATCCAGAAGCCGGGACGCGGCGCAGCGGCGCCGGCACTCATGATCTGGCCTCCCATGGCTTTTCCCGCCGGATCGTACGTCCGGCTTGGCAGGTGCCGCAGGCGAAGCCGCCGGCGGCCGTCATGGAAACCACACCCGCCTCGCGCTGGCGAGGCGGGGTGCGGCCAGCGTCCCGATCAGTGCTTGAAGTGGCGCACGCCGGTGAAGACCATGGCGAGGCCCGCAGCATCCGCAGCCGCGATCACTTCCGCATCGCGCATGGAGCCGCCGGGCTGGATCACCGCCGTGGCGCCCGCCTCCACCGCCGCCAGAAGGCCGTCGGCGAAGGGGAAGAAGGCGTCGGAGGCGACCACCGAGCCCTTGGTCAGCGGCTCGGAGAGGCCCGCCGCCTCGGCCGCATCCTGCGCCTTGCGGGCGGCGATGCGGGCCGAGTCCACGCGGCTCATCTGGCCGGCACCGATGCCCACCGTCGCGCCATTCTTGGCATAGATGATGGTGTTGGACTTCACGTGCTTGGCCACGCGGAAGGCAAAGCGCAGATCGGAGAGCTCCTGCGCGGTGGGCTCGCGCTTGGTGACGACCTTCAGCTCCAGATCATCCACCGTGGCGTTGTCGCGGCTCTGCACGAGGAGGCCACCGGCCACCGTGCGGATGTTGAGGCCCGCCGCGCGCACGTCCGGCAGGCCGCCGGTGAGCAGCAGGCGCAGGTTCTTCTTGGCCCCCACGAGGGCGATCGCCTCCTCGGTGGCATCGGGGGCGACGATCACCTCGGTGAAGATCTCGGTCATGAGCTTCGCCGCCTCTGCGTCCAGCGTCTGGTTGACGGCGATGATGCCGCCGAAGGCCGAGACGGGATCGCAGGCCAGCGCCTTGGCATAGGCCTCGGCCAGCGACGCGCCTTCCGCCACGCCGCAGGGATTGGCGTGCTTCACGATCACCACCGCCGAGGTGCGGGCGGGGTGGAACTCCGCCACTGCCTCGAAGGCGGCGTCGGTGTCGTTGATGTTGTTGAAGGAGAGCTGCTTGCCCTGCACCTGGCGGGCGGTGGCGACGCCGGGGCGGCGCTCGTCCGAGGCGTAGAAGGCCGCCTTCTGGTGCGGGTTCTCGCCATAGCGCAGGCTCTCGATGAGCTTGCCGCCCACGGCGCGGAACAGCGGCGCTTCCGCATCTACCTGCGTCGCGAACCAGTTGGAGATGGCCGCGTCATAGGCGGCGGTGCGGGCATAGGCGGTCTGGGCGAGGCGCTTGCGCAGGGCGAGCGTGGTGCCGCCATGGAGCTGCACCTCGGAGAGCACGGCGGCATAATCGGACGTGTCCACCACCACGGCCACGTCATTGTGGTTCTTGGCGGCGCCACGGATGAGCGCCGGGCCGCCGATGTCGATGTTCTCGATCACGTCGTCGAAGCCGGCGCCGCGCGCCACGGTGGCCTCGAAGGGGTAGAGGTTCACCACCACGAGGTCGATGGGGGCAATGGCGTGCTCGGCGAGCGAAGCCTGATGGCCGGCGTCGCCGCGAATGGCGAGAATGCCACCATGCACCTTGGGATGCAGGGTCTTCACGCGGCCATCCATCATCTCCGGGAAGCCGGTGAGGTCGGAGACGTCCTTCACGTCGAGCCCGGCATCGGCCAGCGCCTTGCGGGTGCCGCCGGTGGAGACCAGTTCCACCCCGCTCTTGGCGAGCGCCGTGGCGAATTCGACCAGCCCGGTCTTGTCGGACACCGACAGGAGGGCGCGGGTGATGGGACGGACATCGACGGACATGGGGCTCTCCGGGCGCGGCGATTGGGGCGCGGGCGATTTTGCCCGTCGCCCTATCACGGGCGGCCGGTGCCGTCATCCATGCCGAAGCGTTGCCTCCCATGCGCCAAGCGCGGCCTTGCCCCTCAGCCGCGCGAGCCCCGTGATCCGCTGGGGCGCGGCACCTGCGCCTCGCGGGTGCGCAGGAGCGTCCAGACGAGCCGGGGATCATCCGCCAGCGTGCCGAGCAGGACGAGCTGCGTGGTGCGGCGCGGCCCCTCGGAGGTGGCCAGGAAGACGCTTTCCTCCAGCACCACCTGCTGGCCCGGCGCCACGAAAGCCCAGGCTTCGCCATTGGGCAGGCCGAGGAGCACGGTGGAGGGATCGTCCAGCCGCTCCACCTGCACCTGCGGATGGAGATGGAAGCGCACGGCAAAGGGCGTGCGCCCGAGGGCCGAGGGCGCGCCTTCCGCTGCCCGGAACTGGTCCTCGCCATCAAGCCGCGATCCATCCGCCGCCAGCCGCCAGGAGCGCTGGTGGATGACGCCGAAGGCGTCGGCATAGCCGTCATGGCTTGCCCGCAGCAGGATGGCGCCTTCGCGCGCGCCCCGCTGCACCGGCACGTCGCGCGGGCCGGAAATGATCGGCACGCCCGCCAGGCGCGTGAGGTACGTGCCATGCAGGAAGTGGCAGGAGGAGGTATCGCCCACCACCGCCGTCGAATGGGCCGCCGTGGCGCGGGCCACCTGCCGCCAGACCTCGCGGTTGATGGCGCTCATGCCGCAATTCACGATGATGCGGTTGCGGCCCGAGGAGAACTCGAAGGCAAGGCAGGAGGCGTGGGCCTCCATGGAGGCGGCAATCGGCGGGGGCGGGCCGGTATCGGCGATCACGACCGTGCCCTTGGCATCGAGTCGCTGGAAGCCGGAATGGGGGGCATTGGCCACCGGCGCGCCGCGCGCATCGTCATAGGCGAGGATGGTGGCGAGCTCATCCGCCGCCGTATGGCCCATGCCGTGAAACAAGGCGAACGAGCCATCCCCATGCCGGAAGAAGCGCAGCATGGGCATCATGCGGTCGATGGCGTTCATCAGCGCCGGCGGGGCGGGCTGGTTGCGCGCGGCAAAGGCGTGGCGCAGCGGCAGAAGGTCCAGCAGCAGTTCGATCAGCACGCCGGGGCTGCGCGTAATGGAGCCGCCATCGGCGAGAATCTGCCGTTCCAGCTCCTCGGAGAGGCGCTTCTGCACCGCCCGCAGCAGCCGCGACTGCTCCGACATGCACAGGCCGGCGAAGGCGAGGGCGATGATGACGATGAGGCGCGGATAGCCATCCGGCGCGTCGCTCGCCGCCTTGCGCAGGCCCCGCACCTGCCGGGCGATGGCGCGCATGAAACGGCGATAGAATTCGTGGTCCGCATCCTGAAGGATGAAGGGCGCCTGCGTGAGCCAGGCGATGACCCGGTGGGCCGTCACTTCCGGATCGGCAGCGATGGCGCGGGCGCGACCGGCATCACGCATCCAGTCGCCCACCAGCGCGCGGGCATTGGCGCGGGCGATGGTGGTTCCCGCCGCGCGCAGATGGCGCAGCCAGGAGAAGGAGTGGAGCACCTGCGCCCATTCGCGGGACGGCGGCTCCAGCTCGAACGGCGTCTTGCCTTCCAGGAAGGCCACCTTGCCGGCGAAGGCGAAGGTGCCGGCATAGATTTCGGTGGCGCGGGTGGCATCCCCGGTGCGCAGGTCCTGCGGCGCGATCAGCAGCCGCTCGGGAACCGGTACGACAACTTGCGCGAGGGTGAGCGGGGCGCCGGGCGCGCGCGCGGTCACGAGCCGCCAGAGGCGGTCGGTGAGAAAGGCGGCGAGCCGGAGGCGCTCCATCAGCGCGCCCCGACGGGCGGCGCGGGACCGCCCCCCACCTGCCTTCCACGGCATGTTTCCAGCCGTCGTGTTCGCCATCGCTCCGCTCCCGGGAGGGCCGGGAGAACCATCCGCGCCCCCGCGCGATGCGTGCCTTGCGGCGGCATCCACGGGCGGGGCAGGGCGGCATCAGTCCTCATGGCCCTCGTTCGGCGGCGTCAGCCGCGCTTCCGACGGAGCCGACCTTGGGGCAGATTCGTCACCCTCCGGGGACTCCGTCCCCTCCCCCATACGTGAGAAAGGGTTAGCGCTTTCTCAAGCGGGCGGCGAAGAAGCCGTCGAGGCCCGATCTTTCCGGCTCGCCGCGCACCAGATCGCACGGCAGCGTACGCAGGTCGCCCTCGGGCGTGATGTAAGGAGCAAGGCCCTCCATCTCCTCGGGCTTCAGGGGCACGCGCTCCACATCATTGCGGGCGGCAAGCACACGGGCCACCTGCGCCTCGCCTTCCTCCGGCTCCAGCGAGCAGGTGGCATAGACGAGGAGGCCGCCGGATTTCAGCAGGTCCAGCGCATGGTCGATGAGGCCCGCCTGCACGGCGGCGAGCGTCGCCACGTCCGAGGGACGCTTGGCCCAGGCGATGTCGGGGTGGCGACGCAGCGTGCCCGTGGCGGTGCAGGGCGCATCCAGCAGGATGGCGTCGAACGGCCCGGCCTTGAGGCTTGCGGCATCGGCCTCGCGCACATCGGCGGTGAGCTTCAGGCGGGCGAGATTCTCGGAGAGGCGGGCGAGGCGGGGGCCGGAGCGATCCACCGCCGTCACCTTCGCCCCGGCGGCGGCGAGCTGGGCGGTCTTGCCGCCGGGCGCGGCGCAGAGATCCGCGACGCTCTTGCCCGCCACATCGCCCAGAAGGCGCGCGGGAAGGGCTGCGGCGGCGTCCTGCACCCACCATTCGCCGTCCTCATAGCCGGGCAAGGCACGCACTGCACCGGCCTGGAGCACGCGCACCGTGCCCGTGGGCAGCACCTCGCCGCCCAGCTTCTCCGCCCAGCCAGCGGCATCGGACTTTACGGTGATGTCGAGGGCCGGCTCGTGGGAAAGAATGTCGGTGATGGCCTTGGCCCGCTCGGGCCCATAGGCCTTGGTCCAGCGCTGGCGCAGCCATTCCGGCGTATCGAGGCCGAGAGTGGCGAAGGCCGCCAAGCGCTCCTCCCGCTCGCGGGCGAGGCGGCGCAGCACCGCATTGATGAGGCCGGCGAAGCCCGCCGTGGAATTGTCGCCGCGCGCGATATCCACGCTGAGGCCCACCGCCGCATGGTCCGGCACATCCATGAACAGGATCTGCGCCGCGCCCACCAGCAGCACGGTCTCTACCTTCGGCGCGGACTTCGGCGCGCCGCGCTCCATCAGCGCGGTCAGCACCGCCCGCAGCGTGCCGAGGCGGCGCAGAGCGGTCGCGACAATGCGGAAGGCGAGCGCCCGGTCGCGGGGCTCCAGCCCCGCATCATGGATGAAGGCGTCTTCCAGCGAGGCATTGCCGCGCAGGATGCGATCCAGCGCATCGGCGGCTAGCAGGCGAGCGGGGAGGCCAGCGGAGGTGGCAGGACGCTGCGGCCCGCGCGGACCGTTGCCGCGCGCGGGACCATGGGGGCGATTGGGACGCGAAGGTGCTTTCATCCCGTGGAACTAGGGGGTTGTGCAGATTGATGCAAGGGGCGAGTATTTGGTAGAGGCAATTGGAGCTGCCCCGTGGCTGAAATTATGCAAATCACCCCGCAATTCCTTTATAGATTTAGATCAATTTCTGAACACAATATACATAACGAGATATCTGCTATCAGAGAAAATTACATATGGGCGAGCCAGTTTGATAGCCTCAACGACCCAATGGAGGGTTTCTATAAAATTCTCAAAGGGGCAGGATCTCAGCATGACGGGCATGACGAATATATTAGAAATATAACATACATAAATAAATCAGAAAAAGGAATATGCTCTTTTAGTGAATCTCTTCGCAATAGATTGATGTAGGCACATTACGCAAACGGCTTCAGAGGTATATGTATAGAGTATAATTTTGAATTACTGCGGGAATACTTAGATAATGACGTATACATATCTCGCGTTTTATACGAAAATGAAGTGACGAATATAAGCTCATCCCAAGCAGAAATTGACGTAAAAAATATACTTTCGGTTAAGAATTCTGAATGGTCATACGAGAGAGAATGGCGGGCAATTTCTCCTCGGAAGGGGAAAATAAATCTTAATGGAAATGCAATAAGTTGCATTTATTTTGGCATAGATCCCGGCAAAGAATTATTTGACAGATTGAAGAGAGTTGCCCAACGAAATCGTATAATTACTAAGAAAATCAAACTAAACGGGTATGACATAACCATGTGATGCAATGTGAGTTCATTTTGCCTGCTTGCCTTGTTGGGTGAAATTTTCCTTGGTAGGTTTACCAACCAAGGATGGACCATGCCGCCCACGGACGTGCGCGAGAGAGTGCTGGCGGCAGCGGTGGAGATCCTGCGTACGCAGGGGCTTGCCGGCCTGACGCAGCCGCGCGTGGCGAAGGCAGCCGGCGTTTCCCAAAGCCACCTCACCTATTATTTCCCCACCCGCGCGGACCTCACCCGCGCGGTGCTGGAGACGGCGGTCGAGGGCCAGATCGCCAATCTCGGCACCGCCATGAGCGAAGCCACCGATCCGCCGGAGCGCCTCTCCCGGCTCGCACAGGCGCTGACCAATGCGCAGAACACCCGCGTCCTCGTCTCGCTGGTGCTCGCCGCCGACAGCGATCCCGCCTTTCGCGATCTCTACCAGAGGCTCGTCACCGCCATGCGCGAGCGCGCCACCGGAATGCTCGCGGGCGCGGGGCTTGAGCCGACGCCCGCGCAGGTGGCGCTGCTGCACGCACTGGGCACCGGCCTCGCGGTCATGAGCGCCGCCCTTGGCCCCGAAGCGGGACAGGCGGTGAATGCCAACGTGCTTCAGGAACTCTTCCGTCTGCTCGCCGCCGATGCCCCGGCCGGCGCTCCCCCCACCGCCTGACCGCCCCACAGGTGCCCCATGCCCGCCTGGCTCGACAATCTCATTCCCCTCAAGGCGCCGGATCTCACGCACGAGCAGTTGGCCGGCTGGACGCCCGGCCGCGCCGCTCATGAGGGGCTCGGCTGCCGGCTGCTGGCGGATGCGCGCATTCCCGTGGCGGGCGGGGTGACGCTCTCGGCGGATGTCTATGTGCCGCGCGTGCCGGGGCGCTATCCGGCCATCGTGCAGTTCGCCGCCTATTCGCGCGAACTGCACACGGCGGGGGTGCCCACGGGCAGCAATGAGATCGGCTGTCCGCCGGTCTTCACCAATCGCGGCTACGGGCAGGTGGTGGTGATGCGCCGGGGCATGGGGCGCTCGGGCGGCACGGAAAACCGCTTCCTGTCGCCGGAGGATGTGAACGACCACGAGCAGGTCATCGCCTGGGCCGCCGCCCAGCCTTGGTGCGACGGGCGGGTGGTGCTGTTCGGGACGTCTTACTACGGCATGACGCAGCCGCTGGTGGCGGTGCGCCGGCCGCCGGCGTTGAAAGCCTTCTTCTGCAACGAGATCTGCACGGATTACTTCCGCCACCTCATCCACTTCGGCGGGGTGTGCAATCTCTATTTCTTCAATCTCTGGATGGGCGCCAACTTCACGCAGGCCATGTATGACCTGCGGGTGCCGCCCGTGGTGCGGGCGCTCCTCAGCCACATCACCAATTCACCGCTGAAGCGCATCTGGCAGCCGGCGCTGCTGAAGCGGGTGGATGCGCTCTACCGCGCCTTCATGGCCAAGACGCCGAAGAAGAACGTGCGCGAGATCTATGCCAACTGGATGCTGGACGCGAAATCCCGCGAGACCTCATGGCTCCAGTCCGGCCCCTCGGGCAGCCTCGACCGGATCGAGGTGCCCTTCGTGGCGGTGCAGAACCTCGGCTATTTCAACCTGCACCAGTTCGGCGCCTATGACCTGTTCGAGAATGCCGGCACGCCGAAGGGCCGCAAGTGGCTGATCCTCGCCCCTCCGGTCTATGAGCTGCCGGTCTATGCCTGGCAGCTGGAGGCGCTCGCCTTCTTCGATCATGTGCTGCATGGCACGGACAATGGCTATGCCGCCCAGCCGCCGGTCCGCTACTGGCTGGAAGGCGCGAACCAGTATGTAGGCGCACAGGATTTCCCGGTGCCGGAGGCGCGGGAGCGCCGCTTCCATCTCGCCTCCGGCGGGGCGGATGCGGCGACCCACCGCCTGAGCGATGAACCGGGAGAGGGGCAGAGCCGCTGGGCCGCCGTGCCCCTCGGCCTGCCGGTGTTGGGCGGGTTCGACGAGGTGGCAAACCCGCTGCTCACCTTCGAGCGGGCGGTGACGCAGCCCCTGACGCTCGCCGGGCCGGTGTCGCTGAACCTCTCCATCAGCTCCAACGAGATCGACACTTCCCTCGTCGCCCGCCTCGGCCGCGTGGACAGGGACGGGCGCTTCCATCTGCTGTCGCTGGGCGCCATGAGCGCCGCCCGGCGGCGGCGAGACCCCGCCCGCGACACACGCTGCGAGATCGTCCACGACACCTCCGTGCGGGAACCGCTGGTGCCGGGCACACCGGTGGAGGTCGCCTTCAGCCTCACCCCCGCGCCGACGCGGCTGGAGCCGGGCGACTGGCTGCGCCTCGATATCGGCAGCCGGCTCGATCTGGTGCGCAGCAATGTGAGCGAAGGCTACGTGCAGTTCGACATGCCCGGCCCACCCTATTTCGCCCGCAACACGCTGCATTACGGGCCGGGGAGCTACCTCACAGTCTCCGAGCTTGCCTGAGCCTCAGCCCCAGGGGCCGCGCCGGGTGCCACCAGTATTGCCGCCCCACGGTCCCCGTGCCGGGGCAGCCCTGGCCGGCGCCGGGCGGTAGCCGCCCATCTGCCGGGCGAGATCCTCGAGCGCCGCGATGCGGTTTTCGGTGTTGGGGTGAGTGGAGAAGAGATTGTCCATCCGCGCCCCGGAGAGCGGGTTGATGATGAACATGTGCGCGGTGGCGGGGTTTGCCTCCGCCGCATAGTTAGGTACGGCATGGGCGCCGCCCGCGATCTTGGCGAGGGCTGAGGCAAGAGCCAGCGGCTGGCCGCAGATTTCCGCGCCGCCCCTGTCCGCCTCATATTCCCGCGAGCGGGAAATCGCCATCTGCACCACCATGGCCGCGATGGGCGCGAGGATGGCCATGAGGATGGCAGAGATGCCGCCGAAGGGATTGTTGCTCTCGCGATTGCCGCCGCCGAAGAACAGGCCGAAGTTCGCCAGCATGGAGATGGCGCCGGCGATGCTGGCGGTAATGGTCATGGTGAGCGTGTCGTGATGCTTCACATGCGCCAGCTCGTGCGCCATCACGCCCGCCACCTCGTCCGGGTTCAGGGTCTGCAGCAGGCCGGTGGTCGCCGCGACGGCGGCGTTCTGCGGATTGCGGCCGGTGGCGAAGGCGTTCGGCTGCGGATTGTCGATGATATAGACCTTGGGCATGGGCAGTTCGGCCCGGCGCGCCAGCTCCGCCACCATGGCGACGAACTCCGGCGCGGTGCGCATATCCACCTCGCGCGCGCCATACATGCCGAGCACTATCTTGTCGGCATACCAATAGCTGAACAGGTTCATGCCGGCGGCGACCAGCAGGGCGACCATCATGCCGCCTTTGCCGCCGATGGCGAAGCCCACCACCATGAAGAGCGCGGTCAGCCCCGCCAGAAGGACGGCCGTGCGCATGTAGTTCATGGGTTTCAGTTCTCCTTGTCCGGGCCGCTTTCCGCAGCCTCGTCCAAGACGTGGGCACGGGCGAAGGCTCGCGCAAGGGCAGGGGCGGAGCGGGAACATCGCCCGCGACGCGATTCGGACGTGCTGTGTTCTCCCTCTCGGCCCGCGCGCGGGGCCTCCTGTCCCGTTCCGGGACGGATCAGCGGGCGGGCGTTCCGGGCGGATCGAGGATGAGCTGGAGGAAGGCAAGGTCCAGCCAGCGGCCGAACTTCACGCCCACCTCCGGCAGATGGCCCACGGCCTTGAAGCCCAGTGCCGCGTGCAGCTTCAGGGAGGCCGCATTCTCGGCGTCGATGCCCGCCACCATCACATGCTTGCCCAGCGCGCGGGCACGGGCGATCAGCGCCTCCATCAACGCCCGCCCGATGCCGCCGCCCCGGGCGTCCGCGCGCACATAGACGGAATGCTCCACCGTGTGACGGTAGCCATCGAACGCCCGCCAGTCGCCGAAGCTGGCATAGCCGAGCACGGCGCCCGCGCTGTCCACCGCCACCAGCACGGGATAGCCCGCCTCGGTCCGGGCCGTGAGCCAGGCGAGGCGGTTGTCGCGGTCCACCAGCGTCTCGTTCCAGATGGCGGTCGTGTGCGCCACCGCATCGTTATAGATGGCGAGAATGCCGTCGATGTCGGCGGCGGTGGCGTCGCGAATGTCCATCGCCCTCTCCTGTTGTCCATTATCCTATAATGCGCGTCACCTAAAATGGACAAGTCCGGCCGGGTCAGCGATTCGGTACCGATTCGTTCGCGGGATGTTCGGCCCTGTCCCGAAACGGGACGGGCCTTTCGGGAACAGGCGTTGATGCTTATGTTGGGCGAGACGCGCGCGGCGGAAAGCCGCGCCACACATTGCTCAGGGACAGCGCCCATGTTCATCCAGACCGAGGCGACGCCGAATCCGGCGACCCTCAAGTTCCTCCCCGGCCGCACCGTGCTTGGTGACGGCACGCTCGAAGCACGCTCGCCGGCAGAAGCCGGCCGCTCCCCGCTCGTCCAGCGCCTGTTCGAGGTGAAGGGCGTTGGCGGTGTTTTCCTTGGCTCGGATTTCGTCACCGTGACCAAGACCGACGGCGACTGGGCGCACATGAAGCCCGCCATCCTAGGCGCCATCATGGAGCACTTCATGTCCGGCGCGCCTGTCCTCGCGGACGGCGTCGCGGCAGATCAGGAGGATGGCGAGGAGTTCTTCAATGAGGCGGACGAGGAGATCGTCGGCACTATCAAGGAGCTGATCGAGACCCGCGTGCGTCCGGCGGTGGCCGCCGATGGCGGCGACATCACCTTCCGCGGCTTCCGCGAGGGCGTGGTCTATCTCAACATGAAGGGCTCGTGCTCCGGCTGCCCGTCCTCGACGGCGACGCTGAAGAACGGCATCGAGAACCTGCTGCGCCACTTCGTTCCCGAGGTGAACGAGGTGCGCCCGGTCTGATCCGGGCGCGCGTCGCGGCTTCACCTGCCCGAGGGGCCGCCTCGGGCAGGGCCTCCCTTTCACAGCTTTTGCGGGGGTTTGCCTCCGATCCCCTTCCGTCAGCGCCGGTTTCGGTCAATCGTGGCTGCGGGGAGCCCGTCCACGATCCATGTTCGTACTTGCGCTTGATACTGCCTTGGCCGCCTGTTCGGTCGCCGTGCTCGACGTCGAGGCTGATGCCATCGTCGCCGGCGACTCGCTACTCATGGAGCGCGGCCATGCAGAGGCGCTCATCCCCATCGTCGAACAGGTGATGCGCGACGCGCAGGTGGATTTCCGCGCGCTCTGGCGCGTGGCGGTCACCATGGGGCCGGGCAGCTTCACCGGCCTGCGCGTCGGCCTTTCCGCCGCGCGCGGCTTCGGTCTCGTCGCCGGCTGTCCGGTGGTGGGCGTGACCACACTGTCGGCGCTGGCCGCGCCCTATCTGGCGCTGGACGACACGCTGCCCGTGGTCTCGGCCATCGATGCGCGGCACGGGCATGTCTATATGCAGATGTTCGGCGCCGGCGGGCGCACGCTGATCGCCCCGCGCATCGCGGCGGTGAAGGATGCGGCCCGCTCCGTCGCCATCGGCCCCGTGCGGCTGGTGGGCTCGGGCGCGGCGCTGGTGGCGGAGCTGTGGCCGCCGAAGGAAGAATTGCCCACGGTCGTGGAGACGCAGGTGGCGCCCGACGTCGCGTGGGTGGCGCGGCTTGGCGCCGTTGCCGATCCCGCCCGTGCGGAACCGCGGCCGCTCTATCTGCGCCCGCCCGATGCCAAGCCGCAGGACGCGGCCCGCATCGCCCGGCGATGAGCCTCGTCTCCCGCTTCTTTTCCACGCCCAAGCCGGATATCCGCGACGCCACCCTCGCGGATGCGGCGGATCTCGCGCGGCTGCACGCCACCGCCTTCCATCGCGGCTGGTCGGGGCAGGAGTTCGAGCGGCTGCTGTCCGAGCGGGCGGGGGTCGGGCATGTGGTGACGGCGGGGCCGGGTGGACGGCTGCTGGGCTTCGTGCTCTCCCACGCCGTGCCGCCGGAATCCGAAATCCTTTCCATCGTCATGGATCGCGCAAGCCGGGGCAGGGGGCTCGGTGCCCGGCTGCTCGGGCATCACCTCGGCCGGCTCGCCGCGCGCGGCGTCACCGCCTCCTTCCTGGAAGTGGAAGCCGGGAATGCGCCGGCCATCGCCCTTTATCGCCGCACCGGCTATGGCGAGGTCGGCCGGCGGAAAGGGTATTACGAGGGCCCCGACGGGCGCACCGACGCCCTCGTGATGCGCCGCGACTTCTGATCGCGCTCCTCCGCTCTGCCGCGCCGCACATCACCTCGACGCCTGTCCTTCGAACAGCCCACGCGCGACCCTCTCGCGGCTGCAAGCCAGTCCATGCTGCACAATGCTGCATTGCAGCAACGCGCAGCACTTGCCCCTCTCCGTGCCGAAGGGTTTACTCCCAAACGCTTGTGCCGCCAGCGCTTTCCCAAGCGTCGCTGGACCGATGTGCAGGCCGACCCCGCCTCACGCGGTGCCGATGCAAAAGCCCCCGAGGACACGCCCATGAAGCATTTCTTCAATCGCCGCGAGAGCATCGTCACCGAGGCGCTCGACGGCCTCCTGCGCACCGCCGGGCCGGGAAAGCTGGCGCGGCTGGACGCCTATCCCGGCATCAAGGTGATCGTCCGTGCCGACTGGGACAAGGCGAAGGTCGCGGTCATCTCCGGCGGTGGGGCGGGCCACGAGCCCTCCCACGCCGGCTTCGTCGGCCGGGGCATGCTCACCGCCGCAGTGTCCGGCGAGATCTTTGCCTCCCCGAGCGTGGAAGCGGTGCTGACCGCCATACGGGCCGTCACCGGAGAGCCCGGCTGCCTGCTGGTGGTGAAGAATTACACCGGCGACCGGCTCAATTTCGGCCTCGCGGCAGAGAAAGCCCGGGTCGAGGGCTTCAAGGTGGAAATGGTGATCGTCGGTGACGACATCGCTTTGCCGGACATCGCCCAGCCCCGGGGCGTCGCCGGCACGCTGTTCGTGCACAAGATCGCCGGCCATGCGGCCGAGAGCGGCGCGAGCCTCGCCGAAGTGACTGCCACCGCGCAGGCGGCGGCACGGGACATCGTTTCGCTGGGCATGTCGCTCTCCACCTGCTCCATCCCCGGCCAGGCCCATGAAGAGCGGCTGGGCGAAGCAGAAGCGGAACTCGGGCTCGGCATCCATGGCGAGCCGGGCGTCGAGCGCATCGCGGTCCAGTCCGCCGATGCGCTGATCGCCACCATGACCGAGCGGCTGGCCGCCCGCCTCGATGTCGCCGCGCCCCATGCGTTGCTGATCAATAATCTCGGGGCCGTGCCGCCGCTGGAGATGAGCCTCATTGCTGATGCGGTGCTCACCTCTCCCCTCGCCCATCACGTGAAGCTGGTCATCGGCCCCCGCGCCCTCATGACTGCGCTGAACATGAACGGCTTTTCGCTCTCGCTCATCAAGCTCGATGCCGCACGCGAGGCGGCCCTGCGCGCTCCGGTGGAACCGACCTCATGGGTCGAGCCCGTGGAGACACATGACATCGTTGTTCTGCCAGCGCCGAAGGGAGCGGACGACGCACAGGCCGCGAGCGCCAGCAGCAATGCCACGGTGGAACGCGTCCTCGGCGCCGTCTGCGCCCATCTCGCCGCTCAGGAAGCGGAATTGAACCGGCTCGATGCCCGCATCGGCGACGGCGACACCGGCACCACCTTCGCCACCGCCGCACGCGCCGTCTCTGCCCGCATTCCGCATCTGCCACAGGCGGACCTTTCGGCCACCTTCGCGGAGATCGGCCACATCCTCGGCACCGACATGGGCGGCTCCAGCGGCGTCCTGATGTCCATCTTCTTCACCGCCGCCGCCAAAGCGCTGGGGGAGGGGAGCGATGTGCCCACGGCGCTGCGGGCCGGGCTGGAGCGCGTGACCTTCTATGGCGGAGCGACACCCGGCGCCCGCACGCTGGTGGACGCGTTGGAACCGGGCCTGCGCGCGCTCGGATCGGATGGTATTGCCGCAGCCGCCCGCGCGGCACGCGCCGGAGCAGACGCCACCGCCGGCATGGCGAAGGCGAGAGCGGGGCGGGCCGCGTATCTCTCGTCGCAGGATCTCACTGGCCTGCCCGACCCGGGCGCCGTCGCCGTCGCCGGCATCTTCGAGGTTGTGGCCGCGGAGTGGGCTGATGGCGTGAGCAAGGCGTCCTGAACGGATCTCCAGCGATAGAAACAACCTATAGATGCAAAATTCCGCCGGACACCTCTGAAAAATCGAACCCCATAAATCGCTCGTAGCGGCAATTCTTATGGTGGGACGATAGTTTCTCTATCGGAAACCAAACGCCCGCCAGCAGCCTTCCTAGGGCATCTGGCGGGCGCTCCGTTTTTTCGCCGCACCGCGGCACAGCCGTTTTTCGATCAGCGCGCGAAATCCCGCACGGCCCCCACAAGATCGTCAGGATTCGTCACGGGAAGGGAGCAGCGCTCTGCCACGCAGATGAATGCCGCGCCGTCCGGCGGCGCACTCTGCGCTTGGGCGCGGGCCAGGCTGCCCTTTCTCAGGGCGGCCCCATCGGCAGCGCGGGCCACCACCCGCGTCAGGAAGGGCAGTCGGAGCGCGGCGGTCGCGAACGCTTCGCGCTCCGACTGCCACGATCTCCGCCAGACGCAGGCGGGTGTCGAGCGCATTGAGGAGGCTCGGGTGGGCGAGGGGATTCTGCGCCGCAGCGCCCGTGAGCGCACCGATGAGCCGATCGGCCCGCGCGCGCAGACCGTCCTGCCCCGTGAGCGCGGCGAGGCGGATGAGGGCATCCGCTGCCACCGAATTGTAGTTGGGCAGTGCCTCGTCGAGCGACGAGAGCGGTCGCATCACGAGGGCCGGCGCATCGGCGGCAGTGAGGAAATAGGCGCCCGACTGCGGATCGAGATAGTCCGCCTCCAGCCGGTTCAGGAAATCCTCCGCATGAGCGAGCGGGGCCTCATCCCCCGCTGCCTCATGCAGCGCAATGCCGGCACGGGCCATGGCGGCAAGGTCCGACGCCAGACCGGGCAGCACGAGACGCCCCTCCCGATAAGAATGGCCAAGGCGGCCGTCCTTCACCATCAGGCGCACCACCGCGTCGAAGGCCGTTGCGGCAAGATCGACCCATTCCGGCTCATCGAGCAGCGCGCCGGCGCGAGCGAGGGCGGCGATCATCAGGCCATTCCAGTCCGCCAGCACCTTGTCGTCGAGGCCCGGCCGCACCCGCTGCGCGCGGGCCGCCAGCAGCTTCTCCTTCATCGGCCGGAGGCGGGCTTCCTCCACCATGCTCACATCGCCGAAGCTGGTGCGATTGAGAATGGTTTGGCCTTCCCAATTGCCCTCGTCCGTCACGTCATAGAAAGCGGCGAATTCGGCGGCATCCTCCTTGCCAAGTACGGCGACGATCTCGTCCGCCGTCCAGACATAGAACTTGCCCTCATGGCCTTCGCTGTCGGCATCGAGGCTGGCGGCAAAGGCGCCGTCGGCCGTCACCATCTCCCGCTTCAGCCAGCTCACGGTCTCGCGGGCCCGCAGGAGGAAGAGTTCGTCGCCCGTCTCCTGATAGGCGAGGGCGAGCAGTTCCAGAAGTTGCGCATTGTCATAGAGCATCTTCTCGAAATGTGGCACGAGCCAACGCTCATCGACGCTGTAGCGCGAGAAGCCGCCGCCCACATGGTCATAGATGCCGCCCTCGCACATGCGGTTGAGCGTGAAGGCCACGACGGCCTTGAGCTGAGGATCCCCCGTGCGGTCCCCCGCGCGCCACAGCAGCTCCAGCAGCCCCGCCTGCGGAAACTTGGGCGCGCCCCGCAGGCCGCCATGGGCGCGATCGAACAGGCCGGCAATCTGCTGCGCCGCCTTGTCGAGATCCGCGAGCGTCAGGGCGACGCCGCCCGCCGGCTTCGCCGCCGCCGCGAGGCGGGAGAGGATGGCATCGGTATTGTGCGCGACCTTCTCCGGCGTCTCGCGATAAGCCTGCGAGACCTGCCACAGCACATCCTTGAATCCGGGCCGGCCATAGCTTGCGGTCTTCGGAAAATAGGTGCCGCCCCAGAAGGGCGCGCCGTCCGCATTGAGGAACATGGTCAGCGGCCAGCCGCCCTGCTCGCCCAGTTCATGCAGCGCGTTCATGTAGATCTGGTCGACGTCGGGCCGCTCCTCCCGATCCACCTTGATGTTCACGAACAGAGCGTTCATGAGGTCCGCCGTCTCGGCATCCTCGAAGCTCTCGTGGGCCATGACATGGCACCAGTGGCACGCGGCGTAGCCGACGGAGAGCAGCACAGGGCGACCGCTTCGCTTGGCCTCCGCCAACGCTTCCGGTCCCCAGGGCCACCAATGGACCGGATTGTCCTTATGCTGGAGCAGGTAGGGGCTGGTCTCGGCCCCGAGGCGGTTTTCGCTCATCATCCGGCTCCGTTCTGTCGATCTCAAAGGTGAGGCATTCGCGATGACGCGTTCATCGGACACCATCTTCGCCCTGTCCAGCGGACGCGTGCCCTCGGGCGTTGCGGTCGTGCGCGCTTCCGGGCCTCGCGCGCGGGAAGCGGGTCTCGCCCTGGCCGGCCTGGTTCCGCCGCCCCGTGTTGCCCGCTATGTGGCCCTGCGCGAACCCGGCACCGGCGACCTGCTCGACCGAGGTCTCATCCTCTTCTTCCCGGGCCCGCGCAGCGCCACCGGTGAGGACACGCTGGAACTGCACCTGCATGGCGGGCCTGCCGTCGTGACTGCCGTTCTGCGAACGCTGGTGAAGCTGCCGGGGTTCCGGCCCGCGGCCGCCGGTGAGTTCACTCGCCGCGCCCATGCCAATGGCAAGATGGACCTCGCCGAAGTGGAGGGGCTCGCCGACCTCATCGTGGCGGAGAGCGAGGCGCAGCGCCGGCAGGCTCTGGCCCAGTCCTCCGGTGCCCTGTCCCGCGCCGTGGCAGGCTGGCGCGAACGCCTTATCCGCGCGCTTGCGCTGGTGGAAGCCACCATCGACTTCTCGGACGAGGGCGATGTGCCGGATGACCTCACCGGCCCTGCGCGCGCCGAGGCCGCAGCCCTTTGCACGGAGCTCACCACGGCGCTCGCCGACGCGGATCGGGGTGAGCGGGTGCGCGACGGCTTCATCATCGCCATCGCCGGCCCGCCCAACGCGGGCAAGTCCACCTTGCTGAACCGCCTGGCGGGGCGGGAGGCGGCCATCGTTTCGCCCGTGCCTGGCACCACGCGGGACGTGCTGGAGGTGCATCTGCATCTTGCCGGGCAGGCGGTCACGCTGGTGGACACGGCCGGCCTGCGGGAGACCGACGATCTGGTGGAAGCGGAGGGCGTCCGCCGCGCCCGCGTCCGCGCCGAGGGTTCTGATCTCGTCCTCTGGCTGTCCGATGATGGCACGGCGCCGCCCACCGACATGCCAGCGCCGCTGCGCGTGCGCACCAAAGCGGATGTGACTGGCGCAGAAGGGGAGGAAGATGAAATCGTCATCTCTGCTCAGACGGGCGCCGGCATAAACACCCTCATCGCCGAGATGGAACGCCGCCTCGGCGAGATGGGTGGAGGCGAGCCAGCGTTGGTGACGCGAGAGCGGCAGCGCCACGCCCTCTCCGACGCGCTCTACGAACTCGACGCTGCCCTCGCGATCCAGACCCACGACGAAGACCTCATGGCCGAGCACCTGCGTCTCGCGGCTCGCGCTCTCGATCAGGTGGTCGGGCGGGTGGATGTGGAGGACGTTCTGGAGTCCCTCTTCCGCACGTTCTGCATCGGAAAGTGACCCTTGTTTCACGTGAAACAACAGCGGAGGGCCGGCGCTTTCGGCCGGATCTGTTTCACGTGAAACACACGTCACGGCACCTCTGCGTTTCATCCACCTTGACCGCACCGGGAAACTACCGTTCCTAGGCGGCCAAAGCCGCGCGGCCTACGGAGCCCGGCGAGATACTCGCGCGTGAGCGCGTCAGGCAGACGATCATGAGCAAAGCATTCGATGTGATGGTGGTGGGCGGTGGCCATGCTGGCTGCGAAGCGGCAGCGGCAGCGGCGCGGCTTGGCGCACGCACGGCTCTTGTCACCCACCGCGCCGACACCATCGGCGCCATGTCCTGCAATCCGGCCATCGGCGGGCTGGGCAAGGGGCATCTGGTGCGCGAGATCGATGCTCTGGATGGTCTCATGGGGCGTGTGGCGGATCAGGGCGGCATCCAGTTCCGGCTGCTCAACCGTCGCAAGGGCCCGGCCGTGCGCGGCCCCCGCGCGCAGGCGGACCGCAAGCTTTATGCCCGCGCCATGCAGGTCGCGCTCGCCGCCCAGCCCAACCTCGAGATCGTGGAAGGGGAGGCGGACGACCTTCTCGTCACCGAAGGCCGCATCACCGGCCTCGCTCTGACGGACGGTCGCACCTTTGGCTGCGGCGCCGTTGTGCTCACCACCGGCACGTTTCTCAATGGCCTGATCCATATGGGCGAGGTGCAGATCCCGGCGGGGCGCATTGGCGAGGCGCCGGCCCGGGGGCTCTCCGGCACGCTGGCGCGTCTGGGCCTCACCCTCGGGCGCCTCAAGACCGGCACGCCGCCGCGCCTCGATGGGCGGACCATTGATTGGGCAAGCCTTGAGATGCAGCCGGGCGACGACGACCCCGAGCCCTTCTCGGCTCTCACAACCGCCTTGCCCAACCCTCAGGTGTCGTGCGGCATCACCCGCACCACACAGGCGACGCACGACGTGATCCGCGCCAACCTCTCTCGGTCGGCTATGTACTCTGGCCGCATCGAGAGCACGGGCCCGCGTTACTGCCCCTCCATCGAGGACAAGGTGGTGCGCTTCGGCGATCGCGACGGCCACCAGATCTTTCTGGAGCCGGAAGGGCTAGACGACCCCACCGTCTATCCGAACGGCATCTCCACCTCGCTGCCCGAGGATGTGCAACTTGCCGTTCTGGCCACCATTCCAGGGCTGGAGCGGGTGGTGATGTCCCGCCCCGGCTACGCCATCGAATATGACCATGTGGACCCGCGCGAACTGGAGCCGACGCTGGAAGCCAAGCGGGCGCCCGGCCTGTTCCTGGCCGGCCAGATCAACGGCACAACTGGTTATGAGGAAGCCGCCGCACAGGGCCTGCTCGCGGGGCTGAATGCTGCCCGCCGCGCCGGGGGAGGGGAGGGCGTCGTCATCGACCGGGCCGAGGGCTATATCGGCGTGATGGTGGACGACCTCGTGACCCGCGGCGTGAGCGAGCCCTATCGCATGTTCACCTCGCGGGCCGAATATCGACTCACCCTGCGTGCCGACAATGCGGACCAACGGCTGACGCAGCGAGGTCTCGATCTCGGCCTCGTCGGCACGGAACGCGCCGCTGTCTTCGGCCGCCGCATGGCGGCGCTGGATGCAGCGCGGGAGCGGGCGCGGACGCTGAACATCACGCCCAATGAAGCCGCGAAGCACGGTCTTGCCCTCAATAAGGACGGGCAGCGGCGCAGCGCCTTCGATCTGCTGGCCTATCCGGATATCACGCTGGAGACGCTGGCCGGCATTTGGCCGGAGTTCGGCGCGCTGGAGCCTGCCATCGGCGCCCAGTTGGAGATCGACGCGAAATACGCCGTCTATCTCGACCGTCAGGCAGCGGATATCGCCACCCTGCGCCGGGACGAAGATCTCGTCCTGCCGGACGAGCTGGGTTATGACGGCCTGCCGGGCCTCTCCAATGAGTTGAAGGCGAAGCTCACTCGCGTCCGCCCCCGTACCATCGGGCAGGCCGGGCGCATGGAGGGGATGACGCCGGCCGCGCTGGCACTGCTCGTCACCTATGCCCGTCGCACGGGTTCGAAAAAGGACGAGGTCCGGACCGCCTGAGTCGACTCCACCAAAGGAGCGAATCGCATTAGCGGTTCTGGAGCCGGGGCGGCATGCTCCGCCTTCAGCGACGAGACCGACCGGTCAGACGTAGCCGCACCGGCTTAGAGTTCGGCAGCACTGCGCGATGTGAATATTGGGGATGGCTTCATCCCACCGCCTATTCGGCCAGTTAGCCCCGTCATCGGTGATGAGGGCCTGTTCAGCAACGGGAAGAGCAGTGGCGAAAGCAGACAGATCTTCGGCTCTCGATGGCGGCCGCAGTCAGGTGGCGGCGCTCGTTTCACGTGAAACACTGGCTCGGCTCGACACCATCGCCGAGCAGCTAACCCGTTGGCAGAAGACCATTAACCTCGTGGCGCCCAACACGCTGCCGGACCTTTGGCACCGCCATATCGCCGACTCGCTCCAGCTCGTATGGCTTGTGCCGGAGACCGTTCTCAACTGGGCCGATCTCGGATCCGGTGGCGGATTTCCGGGTCTCGTGGTCGCAGCGGTGCTTGCGGAGCGCGAGGGCGCGCACGTGACGCTCGTGGAAAGCGACACCCGCAAAGCCGCCTTCCTGCGGGAAGCGAGCCGCGCCGCCGCGCTTCCCACGCGCATCGTTCCAGAGCGGATTGAGCAGGCTTCCCAACGGCTTGCAGCTGGAATGCAGGTGGTGTCCGCCCGCGCACTGGCGCCGTTGCCGAAGCTGCTCGACCTTACCGAGCCATTCCTTCAGGCCGGCGCATTGGGTGTGTTCCCGAAGGGTCGTGACTGGGAACGCGAATTGACCGACGCCCGCAAAGGCTGGACACTCGATCTCAACCTCCACCGCAGTGTCGCGGATCCCTACGGACGCATCCTGGCGATCACGCGCGCGGAGCGGGCGGCACCTTCCGCCGGCTCCCTTTCCGGTGGCCAACCATCCACCGCCGGCGCGGCCTCCGCCCGCCCGCGGACCGCGAAGGGGAAAACCCCATGACCGTCGCCGAAGATCCCTTCGTGCGCGCCCCGCTCTCCGGCGGGCCCGTACCGCGCATCCTCGCCCTCGCCAACCAGAAGGGTGGGGTGGGCAAGACGACCACCGCCATCAATCTCGGCACCGCGCTCGCCGCCATCGGCGAAACCGTGCTGGTGATCGACCTCGACCCGCAGGGCAATGCCTCCACCGGTCTCGGCATCGACCGGCGTGCACGCAAACTGTCCACCTATGACGTCCTCAGCAATGAGGCGACGCTGCGGGAGGCGATCCAGGAAACCGGCGTGCCACAGCTTTATGTGGCGCCCTCGACGCTCGATCTCTCCGGTCTGGAGCTCGAGATCGCCAGCGAGCGTGATCGCGCCTTTCGGCTCCGAAACGCGCTCAAGGCGCTCGCTGCGGACGGCGAGGGGGTGCAGTTCACGTATGTGCTGATCGATTGCCCACCGTCGCTCTCGCTCATCACGGTGAATGCCATGGCGGCGGCCCACGCCATCGTGGTGCCGCTTCAGTGCGAGTTCTTCGCACTGGAAGGTCTCTCCCAATTGCTGAAGACGGTGGAGCAGGTGCGCACGGGCCTCAACCCCGGCCTCTCCATCCACGGCATCGTGCTCACCATGTATGATGCGCGCAACAACCTCTCCGATCAGGTGGTGGAGGATGTGCGCCAGTTCATGGGTGAAAAGGTCTATGAGACGGTGATCCCGCGCAATGTGCGGGTGTCCGAGGCACCGTCCTATGGCAAGCCGGTGCTGCTTTACGATCTGAAATGCGCGGGCTCGCAGGCCTATCTGCGGCTTGCGTCGGAAGTGATCCAGCGCGAGCGCGCGGCCCGCGCGGCCGCCTGAAATCGGAACGGGATGCGGGCAGCCTCGGCTGTCCGCCGCTGTGAAGGAACGAGGAACCGATGGCGGAAGAAGGTCGCTCGCGTCTGGGCCGTGGGCTCGCGGCTCTCATCGGCGACATGGGCGAGGCGGATGCGCCCAGCCGCGCCAATGCGCCCGCGCCCAAGGCGGGCGGCACGCGCAAGCTGCCCATCGAGCAGGTGCAGCCGAGCGCCCGCAATCCCCGTCGGACCTTCGTGGAAGAAGGGCTCGACGAGCTGGCCGCCTCCATCCGCGAGAAGGGCATCATCCAGCCCATCGTCGTCCGGCCCATGGGAACGGACCGTTTCGAGATCGTTGCCGGCGAGCGCCGCTGGCGGGCGGCCCAGCGCGCCAGCCTGCACGAAGTGCCGGTGGTGGTGGTCGAGCTCAACGACCGCGAGGCGCTGGAGATCGCCATCATCGAGAACGTCCAGCGCTCGGACCTGAACGCGCTGGAAGAGGCGCAGGGCTATGAAGCCCTCATGGCGCAGTTCGAGTACACGCAGGGCGACCTCGCCAAGGTCATCGGCAAGAGCCGTCCGCACATCGCCAACACCATCCGCCTGCTGAAACTGCCGGAGAGCGTGAAGGCCTATCTGGCGGACGGTCGCCTTTCCGCTGGCCACGCCCGCGCGCTGCTGGCGCATGACGACCCGGAGCGGCTGGTGCGCGCCGTGGTGGAAAAGCGGCTCTCCGTGCGCGATGTCGAAGCCCTGACCAAGACCAAGAAGGCGCTCACGGAGAAGGCCGGCGCGCCGCTGCAGAAGGATGCCGACACCAAGGCGCTCGAAAAGCGGCTGGGCGATGTGCTCGGCCTCGCCGTCCAGCTCCAGAGCAAGGGTGAAGCGGGCGAGCTGCGCATCCGCTATACCGATCTTGAGCAGTTGGACCAGCTCTGCCGGAGACTGGGCGTCGAATAGCGCGCCGGGTTGGTGATCTTCCCGGCGCATGAAGGGTGTTGCGCGACATCTTGCGGGTGTTGTTTTCGCGCTTTTGTCTTATGAAGTCGGCAAAACAACGCTACCGGCTGCCCATGTCGCGGATGATCTCCGCCTTCGGCCCGGTGCGCCCAAGGACCCGATGAGCGCTCCCGGAGAGGATCTTGAGCCGAACCGTGCCACACCCGACCGCCGCCCCTTTACGGACGGCGCCAGTGGCGCTTGATCGCGCCCCCCGGCCGCGCGACATCGCGCTCTTCTTCGCGGCCCTGTTTGGCGGCCTCGCTTATGTCTTCTGGTCGATCTGGAGCGATGTGCAGCAGGCAGCGCCGGGCTCCCTGACACTCGCTCCCTTCCTGCTGCTGGCGCTGGCGCTCGTGATCGCGCTCGGCTTCGAGTTCGTGAACGGCTTTCACGATACGGCCAATGCGGTCGCCACCGTGATCTACACCCACTCCCTGCCGCCGCATTTCGCCGTCATCTGGTCGGGTGTCTGGAATTTCATTGGCGTGCTCGTTTCCACTGGCACGGTCGCCTTCAGCGTTGTCTCCCTGCTGCCGGTGGAACTGATCCTCCATGTGGGTTCCGGCGCCGGCCTCGCCATGGTCTTCGCCCTGCTGCTCGCGGCCATCATCTGGAACCTCGGCACGTGGTTCCTGGGCCTGCCGGCCTCCTCCTCGCACACACTGATCGGCTCCATCGTCGGTGTCGGCATCGCCAACCAGCTGCTGCAGGATCGCAACGGCTTTTCCGGCGTGGACTGGGAGCAGGCCTCCAGCGTCGGCTATGCTCTTCTCCTGTCTCCCGTTGTCGGCTTTATGGGCGCGGGGCTGCTGCTGCTGTCTCTCAAGGCGCTGGTCAAGCAGCCGGAGCTCTATCGCGAACCCAAGCCTGGGACCGCCCCGCCCTGGTGGATCCGCGGCCTTCTGGTGCTCACCTGCACGGGTGTCTCCTTCGCCCACGGCTCCAACGACGGTCAGAAGGGGATGGGCCTCATCATGCTCATCCTCATTGGCATCGTGCCAACCACTTATGCGCTGAACCGGGCGGTGGACCCGGTCGACGTGGCCCAGTTCCGTGCACTGTCCCGTGAAGCGGCTCAGGTGCTGACGCAGATCGTGCCGCCCGGCGTCCGGATTTCGGACCCGCGCAGGATCCTGAGCGACTATGTGCGCGATCGTCGCCGGACAGCCGACACGCTGCCGGCGCTGGCCCGGATCACGGATGAGATCGGCGAGGCCGTCGCCCGCCACGCGAGCCTCGCGCAAGTACCCGCCGCAGCGGTGAGCAACATGCGCAACGACATGTATCTCGCTTCGGAGACCATCCGCCTCTTGCTGCGCCAGCCGGACGCCACCATCACGCCAAGCACACGGTCGACCCTCGTCGCCTTCAAGCGGGCTCTCGATCAGGCCACGAAATTCATTCCTCTCTGGGTCAAGGTGGCCGTGGCGATCGCGCTCGGGCTCGGCACCATGGTCGGTTGGAAGCGCATCGTAGTGACGGTGGGCTCGCGCATCGGCAAATCCCATCTCACTTATGCGCAGGGTGGTGCGGCTGAGACCGTGGCCATGGGCACCATTCTGGCCGCCGATGCCTTCGGGCTGCCGGTTTCCACGACCCACGTGCTGTCGTCCGGCGTCGCTGGCACCATGGCGGCGAACCGCTCCGGCCTACAGTGGGGCACCGTCCGCAACCTCGCGCTTGCCTGGGTGCTGACTCTGCCCGTGGCCATCCTGCTTTCCGGTGTGCTCTATGCCCTGCTGCGGCAGGTCTTCTGATCCCCGACGGGACGGGGGATTGCGGCACACAATCGATTCCCTCGCCGGGCTTCCGGCTTTAGCCTCTAGGCCATGATGGACGACACCGCGATGCCCGCCCGCGCCGAAGCCGACGCGGCCGAAGACGAACTTGCCGCGCCTGCCGGAATCGACCGCACCGCCAAGGCAGACAAGGACGCGAACCGCGTCTCGCCGATGATGGCGCAGTATGTGGAGATCAAGGCCGCCAATCCGGGCAGCCTGCTGTTCTACCGCATGGGCGATTTCTACGAGCTGTTCTTCGAGGACGCGGAAATCGCCTCGCAGGCGCTCGGCATCGTCCTCACCAAGCGCGGCAAGCATCTGGGCGAAGACATCCCCATGTGCGGCGTGCCCCTGACGCGGTCGGAAGAATATCTCCACAAGCTCATCGCGCTCGGCCACCGGGTGGCGGTCTGCGACCAGTTGGAAGACCCGGCCGAAGCCAAGAAGCGCGGCTCGAAAAGCGTGGTGAAGCGGGATGTCATCCGCCTCGTCACGCCCGGCACCATCACCGAGGATTCCCTTCTCGATGCCAAGCGCGAGAACGTGCTGCTGGCGGTGGCCCGCACCCGCGCGAGCGGGGAGGGCGCCTATGATTACGCGCTCGCCTTCACCGATGTCTCCACCGGCTCCTTCCGCGTGGTGGCGAGCGATGGCGACATGCTGGCGGCGGACCTCGCCCGCATTGATCCGGCGGAAATCCTCGTCTCCGACGCGGTTTATGACGACGAGGAACTGCGGGACTTCTGGCGCGGCCTGTCCACACCCGTCACGCCGCTGCCGAAGCAGAGCTTTGATGGCCCGCAGGCCGAGAAGCGCCTCGCCGCCTTTTTCGGCGTGGCCACGGCGGATTCCTTTGGCAGCTTTGCGCGAGCGGAGCTGATCGCCGCCGCCGCCGTCGTCGCCTATATCGAGCGCACCCAGCTCGGCGCCCGCCCGGCCCTCGCTCCGCCCCAGCGCGAGGCGGACGGCGGCTCCATGCTGATCGACGCGGGCACGCGGGTGAACCTCGAACTGATCCGTACGACCTCCGGCGAGCGGCGCGGCTCGCTGCTGGCGGCGATCGACCGCACGGTGACGGCGGCCGGCGCCCGTCTGCTGGCCCGGCGCCTCGCTGAACCCCTCACGGACATCGCTGCCATCCGCGCGCGCCATGATGCGGTGGGCTTCCTGGTGGAAGAGACCGAGCTGCGCGAAGCTCTGCGCAAGCGCCTCGCCGCCGCGCCGGACCTTGCCCGTGCGCTCTCGCGCATCTCTCTGGGGCGCGGCAGCCCCCGCGATCTGGGGGCCATCGCGGCGGGGCTGAAGGAAGGCCTCGCCATCTCGTCCGCCTTCGGACCGGAGACGCCGCGCGACATCGCCCGCTGCGCCCGCCTGCTGGCAGCCGTGGAGCCATGGCTGGCGGAGGAACTCACCGCAGCCCTTGCCGACGAACTGCCGCTCAACCGGCGGGACGGCGGCTTTGTCCGGCAGGGCTATGATCTCGATCTCGATTCCACCCGCGCCCTTCGCGACGAAAGCCGCCGTGTGGTCGCCGCGCTGGAGCGGCGCTATGTGGACGAAACCGGCATCAAGTCGCTGAAGATCCGGCACAACGCCGTGCTCGGCTATTTCGTCGAAGTGACGGCACAGAATGCCGATCGCCTGAGGGAAGCCCCCTTCAACGCCACCTTCGTCCACCGCCAGACCATGGCGGGGGCGGTACGCTTCACCTCTGTGGAGTTGGGCGACCTCGAGAGCCGCATCGCCAGCGCGGGCGAACGCGCTCTGGCGCTGGAACAGACCATCTTCGACCGCCTTGCCGCAGCCGTCATCGAAGCCTCCCGCCCCATCCGGGAAGCTGCGGAAGCGCTGGCGGAGCTGGACGTACTCACCGCTCTGGCGCGGCTGGCGGTGGACGAACGCTATGTTCGCCCCGAAATGACGGAAGGGGTGGACTTCGCCATCTCGGGCGGCCGCCACCCGGTGGTGGAGCAGGCGCTGGCGCGGGGCGGTGGGCCGTTCGTCGCCAATGACTGCGATCTGTCCCCACCCGAGACGGCACAGGACGCGCGCATCTGGCTGGTCACCGGTCCCAACATGGCCGGTAAGTCCACCTTCCTGCGCCAGAACGCGCTCATCGCCGTGCTGGCGCAGGCCGGCGCCTTCGTGCCCGCGCGCGCCGCACGGCTGGGCGTCGTGGACCGGCTGTTCTCGCGCGTCGGTGCGGCCGATGACCTGGCGCGCGGGCGCTCCACCTTCATGGTGGAGATGGTGGAGACGGCAGCGATCCTTAATCAGGCCACGCGCCGGTCGCTGGTCATTCTCGACGAGATCGGGCGCGGCACCTCCACCTTCGATGGTATGTCCATCGCCTGGGCGAGCCTTGAGCATCTGCATGAAGTAAACCGCTGCCGGGCGCTGTTCGCCACCCATTTCCACGAACTCACCGCACTCACCCAACGCTGCCAGAGGCTCGCCAACGCGACCGTGAAGGTGACCGAGTGGCAGGGCGATGTGGTGTTCCTGCACGAGGTCATCCCTGGGGCAGCGGATCGCTCCTATGGTATCCAGGTGGCCAAGCTCGCCGGCCTGCCCAAGATGGTCATCGCCCGCGCCAAGGCGGTGCTGACGGAGCTGGAGGCGGCCGAGCGCGTCTCGCCCGCTCAGCGCCTGCTGGACGAACTGCCACTCTTCGCCGCAGCGGCCCGGCCTGCGCCCACGCTCGCGGCGCCCACCGGCCCGCATCCGGCCGAACCGGTGTTGGAGGAACTGGACCGGCTCGACCCCGATGCCCTGACACCGCGCGCCGCTCTCGATGCGCTCTACCGGCTCAAAGCCATGCTGCGGGACGCGGCCGACGACTGAGGCGACGGGATCGTGGCAGCGTGGCCCGTGTGACACGAGGCCGAACGAAAAAGCGCGCCGCCGGTGGACCGGGGCGCGCTTTCTTTTTGCGCAGCAAAGCCTGCGAAGAGGCCTCCGCCGTCAGGTGTTCATGCTGTCGAAGAAGTCCTGATTGGTCTTCGTCTGGCGCAGCTTGTCCATGAGGAACTCGATGGCGTCCACCGTGCCCATGGGATTGAGGATGCGGCGCAGCACATACATCTTCTTGAGCACGTCCGCCGGAACCAGGAGTTCCTCCTTGCGGGTGCCCGAGCGGGTGATGTCGATGGCCGGGAACACGCGCTTGTCCGAGACCTTGCGGTCGAGGATGACTTCCGAGTTACCCGTGCCCTTGAACTCTTCGAAGATCACTTCGTCCATGCGCGACCCGGTGTCGATGAGCGCCGTCGCGATGATGGTGAGCGATCCGCCTTCCTCGATATTGCGGGCGGCGCCGAAGAAGCGCTTGGGACGCTGGAGGGCGTTGGCGTCCACACCGCCGGTCAGCACCTTGCCGGAGGAGGGGACCACCGTGTTGTAGGCGCGGCCGAGGCGGGTGATCGAATCCAGCAGGATGACCACGTCGCGGCCATGCTCCACGAGGCGCTTGGCCTTCTCGATCACCATCTCGGCCACCTGCACGTGACGCGAGGCCGGCTCGTCGAAGGTGGAGGAGATGACCTCACCCTTCACCGAGCGCTGCATGTCCGTCACTTCCTCCGGGCGCTCGTCGATGAGCAGCACGATGAGGAAGCACTCAGGGTGATTCGCGGTGATGGACTTGGCGATGTTCTGCAGCAGCACCGTCTTGCCGGTGCGGGGCGGCGCCACGATCAGGCCGCGCTGGCCCTTGCCGATGGGCGACACCGTATCGATGATGCGGGCCGAGAAGTCCTTCTTGGTCCCGGTCGTGTCCTCAACCTCGAGCTTCAGCCGCTCATCGGGATAGAGCGGGGTGAGGTTGTCGAAATTGATCTTGTGCTTGGTCTTCTCAGGGTCTTCGAAATTGATCGTATTGACCTTGAGAAGCGCGAAATAGCGCTCGCCCTCCTTGGGGCTGCGGATCTGTCCCTCGACCGTGTCGCCGGTGCGCAGGCCGAAGCGGCGGATCTGGGAGGGAGAGACGTAAATGTCGTCGGGGCCGGGGAGATAATTGGCGTCGGGCGAACGCAGGAAGCCGAAGCCGTCCTGCAGCACTTCAACAACGCCCGTCCCGATGATGTCGGTCTCGGTCGCTGCGAGCTGCTTGAGAATGGCGAACATCAGTTCCTGCTTGCGCAGCGTGCTGGCGTTCTCGACCTGGTTCTCTTCAGCGAAGGCGAGCAGTTCGACCGGAGTCTTGGACTTGAGGTCCTGGAGTTTCACTTCCCGCATAGGGGAAAGCCTCAAAATCTATGATGGTGCTGCGAACTCCGCGCGCGGGACGTTCGGACAGCAGGGAGGGGAGGGGATCGCAGGTCTTCAGGCGAGCTTTGGTTTCACCTGTCGCGCTGAGCCGGTCTCATGACGTGACCGACATACAAAAGCGCGCTGCCTGCGTTTGAGGAAACAAGAGGACAATACAGGAACACGCTGGCCTCGCGCAAGTCCCCTCATCTTGCCGGCTTCAAGCCCGATCTTTTCAAGCAATCAGAAGGGCTTGAGCACGACCAACAGCACGATCCCCACCATCAGCAGGGCCGGGATTTCGTTGACCATGCGGAAGAAACGGCTGCTGTGCACATTCTTGTCGGCCGCGAACGCCTTCCACCAGCGCACAATGAAACCGTGGAACGCGGAGAGCAGCAGCACCAGCGCCAGCTTGCCATGCAACCAGCCGGAGCGGATCCAGCCGCCCTCATAGATGAGGTAAATCCCGGCCAGCCAGGTGACGATCATCGCCGGATTGCAGATGCCCTTCAGCAGGCGCCGCTCCATGACCTTGAAGGTCTCGGACTGCACGGACCCGGTCTCCGCATCGGCGTGATACACGAACAGGCGCGGCAGATAGAGCATCGCGGCCATCCAGGAGATGACCGCCATGATGTGCAGGGCCTTGATCCATTCATACATGCGCTGGTTCCAGCCGTGAGAGCGCGGGGCCGCCGCGTTCCCGAGCGCCCAGAGGAAGCCACAGGCCACTGATCCGCGAAAGGGGAGGGGCTGCGCCATCCCCGTTATGCCCGCAGCGCCACCTCGCGTCGATATGCGCCAGCGGCCCGAGGGTCAGAGGGTTTCCCGCACCTTTTCCACAAGCTTTTCCACATGTGCGATCGGGGTCTCCGGCTTGATGCCGTGACCCAGATTGAAGATGTGGCGGATGCCGTCGAAATCCTTGCGGATCGAGAGGATTTCCTCATCCAGCTGCGGCCCGCCGGCGATCAGCCGCAGGGGGTCGAGATTGCCCTGAATGGCGACCTTATCCCCAAGGCGGGCCCTGGCGGCTTCACGATCGATCGTCCAGTCCACGCTGATGCCGTTCAGGGGCAGAGCGGCGATCTTTTCCAGCCCCTCGAGCGACGCCCCACGCGGGAAGGCGATGATGCGGGCGTTGCGGTGGCTGGCCTTCACGGCCGAGACAATCCGGCGCAGGGGGCGCACGCACCAGCGCTCGAAGGAATGGGGATCGAGCACACCGGCCCAGGTGTCGAAAATCTGAACGACATCACAGCCGGCTTCGATCTGGGCCCGCAGGTGGTGGATGGAAGCATCCACCAGCCGGTCGATCAGTTCCTGGAAGAAATCCGGGTCCCGCAGGGCCATCAGCCGCGCCGGCGCCTGATCGTCCGTCCCCTGGCCGGCGATCATGTAGGTCGCGACCGTCCAGGGTGCGCCGCAGAAGCCGATGAGGGCCGTCTCGCGGGGCAGTTCCGACGAGACCCTGGTGATGGCCTCATAGACCGGCTGCACGCGGGCTGGATCCAGCAGGCGCCGCAGGCCGTCGAGCCCGGCCTTGTCGGTGACGGGTGCAAGGCGCGGTCCCTCGCCCGCCTCGAAGCGCACGTCGACGCCGAGCGCGTGGGGCACCACGAGAATGTCGGAAAAGATGATGGCCGCATCGAAACCGAAGCGGCGGATCGGCTGGAGCGTCACCTCGGCGGCGAGCTCGGGTGTGTAGCAGAGCGTGAGGAAGTCGCCCGCCTTGGCGCGCACCTCGCGATATTCCGGCAGGTAGCGGCCGGCCTGACGCAT